>NZ_VBVX01000185.1 GCF_005981925.1 Streptomyces albidochromogenes | reverse complement strand
GGTCGGTAGGGCGGGCGCGGCGGGACCGCTCTCGCCGCCCTACCGACCAGCGAGTACGATCCGGCAGAACAAGCGCGCGAGCTGGGAGGACACACCGTGGGGCGGTTGACCGGCGGGGACCCCTCTCTGTTGCGGCGCATCAACTCCGCGGTGGTGCTGCACGCACTGCGCGGCGCGGACGCGCCGACTCTCACCGACCTGACCCGGGTGACCGGGCTGTCCCGGCCGACGGTCGAGGGCGTCGTCGAAGGACTCATGGAGACGGGTCTCGTCGTCGAGGCCCCGCCCGAGGAGGGCGAGGCGCGGCGGCAGGGACGCCCGGCCCGGAGGTTCCGGTTCCGTACCGAGGCGGGGCACCTGATGGGCGTCGAGATCGGTCCGCACCGCATCGCGGCCCTGCTGTCCGGCCTGGACGGCCGGGTCATCGGCGCCGGCTCGCGCACGGTGTCCGAGACCGCGTCGGCGGACGAGCGGCTCGACCGGGTGCGCGCCATGGTCGCCGACGTACTGCGCCGCGCCGGCGTCCCGCGCAGCTCGCTGCGTGCGGTCGGGGTCGGAGCCCCCGGCATCGTGGAGGCCGACGGCACCGTACGGCTGGGCACGGCGCTGCCCGACTGGACCGGGCTGCCGCTCGGGGAGCGGCTCCGCCGGTCCTTCCGGTGTCCCGTGCTGGTGGAGAACGACGCCAACGCGGCGGCGGTCGCCGAGCACTGGAAGGGCGCCGCCGCCGACTCCGACGACATCGTGTTCGTGCTGGCCGGGCTCAGCCCCGGAGCGGGTTCACTGATCGGCGGGCGTCTGCACCGCGGGTTCGGCGGCGCGGCCGGTGAGATCGGAGCGCTGCATCTGCTGGGCCGCGAGGTCACACCGGAGATGCTGCTGTCGACGACGGACGAGCCGGTGCTCCCGCTGGACGAGCAGGCGGTGGCCACCGTCTTCCGGCGTGCGCGGGAAGGGGACGAAGCCGCGCAGGAGGCCGTCGGGCGGTTCATTCAGCGGCTGGTGCACGACGTGGCGGCGCTGGTGCTGGCGCTCGACCCGGAGCTGGTCGTGATCGGCGGCTGGGCGGCCGGTATCGACGGCGTGCTGGAGCCGCTGCGCGGCGAGTTGGCGCGCTACTGCCTGCGTCCGCCGCAGGTGGCGCTGTCGTTGCTCGGTGAGGCGGCCGTGGCGACCGGTGCGCTGCGCCTCGCCCTGGACCACGTCGAGGAGCAGCTCTTCGCCGTCGAGAAAACGGTGACGGCCCGCCGCTGAACGCGACGGGCCGTGAGGTCCGGTGTCGTGTCGTGCCGCGCAGGGCCCGCCGTGTCGTGCCGCGCAGGGCCCGCCGTGTCGTGCCGCGCAGGGCCCGCCGTACCGCGCCGTTGAGTGCCCGCCGTACCGCGTGACCTGCCGTGCCGCCTGTCGCGTCGTGCCGCCTGTAATGCGACCGGCGGATCAGGAGGCCTGGCGCTCCTGGGTGTGGTGGCTGATCTCCAGGTCGCCGGAGTCGCCGAAGGTGAGCCGGCAGGTGTCCGCCCGGTAGGTGGCCACCGAGACGGCGGCGGTCCTGCCCTCGGCGAAGTAGCGCGTGGTGACGACGAGGACGGGGGCGCCCGGCAGGCGGTCGAGTTCCCTCGCGTCGTCCGCCCGGGCCGAGCCCAGCTCCACCGCGCGGTCCTGGCCCTCCATCACGAGGCGCTGGAGCTCCCGCAGCACACCGCGGGCACGCGCCGGACCCGAGGGCGCCTCGATGGCCGCGAGGTCCGGTACGGACGCCACCGGTACGTACAGCAGCTCGGCGGCGACCGGCTGGCCGTGCGTCACCCGGATGCGGCGCACCGTGTGCACCTCGTCCCGGGCCGCGCCGTCGAGCATGCAGGCCACCGCCGCGGGCGCGGCCGCGCTGACGCAGTCGACGGGCTGCCAGGAGTCGCCGGCCGCACCGGGCCAGCCGTGCTGCGAGGCTCCGACGTCCACGCCGACGCGCGGCGGGGCGACCGTGGTGCCCACGCCGCGACGGCGCTGCAGCCGGCCTTCGAGCTCCAGCTGTTCGAGCGCCTGGCGGAGTGTGGCGCGCGCGACGCCGAAACGGGCGGCGAGTTCACGCTCGTTGGGCAGGATCTCACCGACCGCGAAGTCGGAGTCGAGTGCCTCGCTGAGCACGGTCTTGAGATGCCAGTACTTCGGCTCCGGCACCGTATCGAGCTGCGTGGTCCCCACCCTGATCCTCCGCAATCGGCCTGGTCCCGGGCGAGTTTCCGCGCCCTTGTTTATTAAAGGTTCCTGCACTAACTCTGCGACCATAAGTCCGGGGTCTGCCTTGGTCAAGACCAATCGACGCGGAGCGGGCGCAGCCCCTATACGGCGAGGGCGGAGAGTTTGTCGGGGTTTCGCACGATGTAGACGCACTGGATGAGGCCGTCCGCGATGTCCAGCTGCAGGACGGCGTCCGGCTTCCCGCCGGAAAGGACCAGCAGGGCGGGACCGCCGTTGAGCTCCAGGAAGCGGAACTCGCCGTCGGGGATGCCCTGCTTGGCCGTACCGAACAGGAAGCGGCCCACCTTGTCCGCGCTCTCGATGACGCGCAGCGGCGCCTTGGCCTTGCCGCCGCTGTCGCCGACGAGCCTGACGTCCGGCGCGAGCAGGCGGAGCAGCGCGTCGAGGTCGCCTCCCGAGGCGGCGGCGAGGAACCGCTCGGTGAGGTCTTGGCGTTCGGCGGGGTCCACGTCGAAGCGCGGCCTGCGCTCCCCGACGTGGCGCCGGGCGCGTCCCGCGAGCTGCCGTACGGCCGCTTCCGACCGTTCCAGGGTGGCCGCGATCTCGCCGTACGGGAATCCGAAAGCCTCCCTCAGGACGAACACCGCGCGCTCCAGCGGGGAGAGCGACTCGAGTACGACGAGGACGGCGAGCGAGACGGAGTCCGCGAGCACCGCGCGTTCCGCAGTGTCCTCGACGGTCGCGCCGAAGTCCGTCTCGAGCGGCTCGGGGAGCCACGGTCCGACATACGCCTCGCGCCGCGCCTGGACCTGCCGCAACCGGTCGATGGCGAGCCTCGTCGTGATCCGGACGAGGTAGGAACGTGGTTCCCGTACGTCGTCGCGCGGCTGGGCCGACCAGCGCAGCCACGCGTCCTGCACGACGTCCTCGGCGTCGGCGATCCGGCCGAGCATCCGGTACGCCACTCCGGTCAGGAACGGGCGGTGCTCTTCGAAGACCTCGGTCACGGTGTCGGCAGTCACCCCTCCATCCCAGCACATCGGAGGAAACCCGAGAACGCCGGAGCCGCCCCTGCTCTTGAACTCCAAGCTACTGGGCGGTAATTGTTGCTGACACGATGTATAGCGCCGACCCCACCCAGGGAGCAGCAGCATGGCCGGACAGGTCTCCTTCAGCATCGAGTCCCCCACGGGCAGCCACACGCTCTCCGTCGCGTACGAGCGCGCGGGCGCGGGCGAACCGCTCCTGCTCCTGCACGGGATCGGCCACCACTGGCAGGCGTGGCAGCCCGTGATGTCGGCGCTGGCCGCCGAACGCGACGTGATCGCGGTGGATCTGCCGGGCTTCGGCCGTTCGGCCGGCCTCCCCGACGGCTTCGCCTACGACCTGTCCACGGTCGTTCCCGTACTCGGTTCGCTGTGCGAGGCGCTGGGCGTCGAACGCCCGCACGTCGCGGGGAACTCCCTCGGCGGCCTGCTGGCCCTCAAGCTCGGCCGGGAGAAGCTCGTACGGTCGGTCACGGCGCTGTCCCCGGCCGGCTTCTGGACGGAGGGCGAGCGCCGCTACGCCTTCGGCACGCTGCGCGGGATGCGGTACGGGGCGCGGGCGCTCCCGCTGCCGGTCATCGAGCGCCTGGCGGGCACGTCCGCCGGCCGGGCCGCGCTCACCAGCACCATCTACGCGCGGCCGGGGTGGCGTTCACCCGAGTCCGTCGTCGCGGAGACGCTGGCCCTGCGCGAGGCGACGGGCTTCGCCGCGACGCTGTCGGCGGGCCGCTCCGTCCTGTTCACCGACGACGTGCCGGACATCCCCGTCACGATCGCCTGGGGCAGCCGCGACCGGCTGCTGCTGCGCCGCCAGGGCGTCAGGGCCAAGCAGGCGATACCCGGCGCCCGGCTGGTCAGGCTGCCCGGCTGCGGGCATGTCCCGATGAACGACGACCCCGCGCTGGTGGCCCGGGTCATCCTCGACACGAGCAGCTGACACGACGGCGGGAGCGCCCTGCGAGCGCCCGGGAGCCGGGCGCCCCTCTCGCGGCGCGCCGTCGGCGGGGCGTGACGGAGGCGCCGGACCGGTTCCCGGGAACGGGGGCCGGTTGTTCACTTGTGGTTTGCGTGGTCGCCGTGGCCGGGCGTTAGGCATGGCGTCGCACACCTGAACACACCGCCACTGGAGGCGCATCGATGCCGTACCGCCGACCGGAGAGCCAGCCGGAGAGCCGCCCGCAGGGCCAGTCCCCCGACCGACGCGCCGTCCTGCGCGGCTCGCTGGCCGCCTCGGCCGCACTCGCGCTGCCGGCCGCCGCCGTCGGCGCGGCGGCCGCGGCGCCCGCCCAGGCGCTCTCCGGGCGCCCGCGCGCCGCCTGGGGCGTGCAGACGGGTGATGTCACCTCGTCGTCGGGCCTGGTGTGGGTGCGGTCCGACCGTCCCGCCCGGATGATCGTGGAGACGTCCGCGACGGAGTCCTTCCGCCGCGCGCGCAGATGGCACGGCCCTCTGCTCGGCCCGGGAACGGACTTCACGGGAACGACGGCGCTGCGCGGACTGCCCGCCGGCGAGCAGGTGCACTACCGGGTGACTCTTGCCGATCCGGACGATCCCCGGCGCACCGGGGAGGCGTTCCGGGGAACGTTCCGTACCGCGTCCGCGAAGTGCCGCGACGGAGTGCGCTTCCTGTGGTCCGGCGACATCGCGGGACAGGGCTGGGGGATCAACCCGGACATCGGCGGCTACCGCGTGTACGAGGAGATGCGCCGCCTGGACCCGGACTTCTTCCTGTGCAGCGGCGACACCGTCTACGCGGACGGCGTCATCCAGCCGTCCGTGACGCTGCCGGACGGACGGATCTGGCGGAACATCACCACGCCGGAGAAGTCGAAGGTCGCCGAGTCACTGGACGAGTTCCGGGGGAACTTCCGCTACAACCTGCTGGACGAGAACGTGCGCCGGTTCAACGCGCAGGTGCCCTCGATAGTCCAGTGGGACGACCACGAGGTACGCAACAACTGGTACCCGGGCCAGATCCTGGACGACGCCCGCTACACGGAGAAGAACGTCGACGTCCTGGCGGCCCGCTCGATGCGGGCGTTCGGCGAGTACTTCCCCGTCTCGACGGTTTCCGCGCGCGGCCGCGCGGGCGGCCGCGCGGACGACGGCCGGATCTACCGGGTGGTCAGGCAGGGCCCCCTGCTCGATGTCTTCGTACTCGACATGCGCACGTACCGCAACGCCAACTCGCCCGGCCGGCAGCCCGACGACGCCACCGGCATCCTCGGCGCCGAGCAGCTGGCCTGGCTCAAGCGCGAGCTGTCGCGCTCCCGGGCCGTGTGGAAGGTGATCGCCAGCGACATGCCGCTGGGCATCGTCGTCCCGGACGGTGCGGCCAACTTCGAGGCCGTCGCGCAGGGCGATCCCGGTGCTCCGCTGGGCAGGGAGCTGCAGATCGCGGAGCTGTTGCGTCACATCAAGCACGCCCGTATCACCGGGACGGTGTGGCTCACCGCCGACGTGCACTACACGTCGGCGCAGCACTACGACCCGTCCCGTGCGGCGTTCAAGGACTTCGCGCCCTTCTGGGAGTTCGTGTCCGGGCCGCTGGCGGCGGGCGGCTTCCCGGCCGGGCGGCTGGACGCCACGTTCGGCCCGGACCAGGTCTTCGTGAAGGCGCCGACGCGTGCCAACGTCTCGCCCATGGAGTCGCCGCAGTACTTCGGCGAGGTCGAGATCGACGGCGCGAGCGGTGAATTGACGGTGCGACTGCGCGCCGAGGGAGGCGTGGTGCTGTTCAGCAAGGTGCTGCAGCCGGGCCGGGTGGGTGCCTGAGGCGGGTGCCCTGAAGTGGGTGCCTGAAGTGGGTGCCTGAGGTGGCCCTCCGCAGATGGCCCCTGCAGTGGGCCCCTGCGGAGAGGCTCTGAAGTGGGCCTCGTTGTGATTGAAAATGGTCCTTAAATGCCCAGAAGCACACTTAACCCATCAGTCACAAAGCGTTCGTGATCACGCAACACCACTCAGTCACAGTGGTGCCATGACCGACATGACTGAAGTGACCAAGACGGCGTCGGCGGCGCGGCCGACGAGGACCCGCCGCACGCACCACTGGCGGCGGGACCTCGTCGAACTCGCGGCGCTGTTCACGGCGGTGGCCGTCGCCGACGCCGTCGCGAACACGATCGCGCACGGGCCCGACGGACCGTACCTCCTCGTCATCTCGGCCATGGCGCTGGCCGCCACGGCCGGATTCCACACCTGGTGGGCCCGGAGGCACAGTCATGCGCCGCCCCCGCCCTCCCCCCGTGAGAGCGCGGGCGCGGCGCACGACGACGCGGCGGCGCCGGCCGGGGAGACCGCCCTGTGGCGGATGCGGACCACCGTCAAGGACGAGCCCGGCAGCCTCGCGGTGCTGTGCACCGCGCTCGCCCGCCACGGCGTCGACATCCTGACCCTGCAGACGCACCCCCTCGCCGACGGCACCGTCGACGAGCTGCTGCTGCGCGCCCCGGCCGGCTTCCAGGCAGCCGAACTGACCCGGGAGACCGCGGCGGCGGGCGGCAGCGACACGTGGCTGGAGCGGGCCGACGCCCACGACCTGGTCGACGCGCCCACCCGGGTGCTCGGACTCGCCACCCGCACCGCTCTCGACGCGGCCGAACTGCCGCTGGCGCTGCGCCAGTTGCTCGGCCGCTGCACCATCCACTCACTGCCCGCGACCACCCTCACCGGCCGGCCCACCGGCGAGAACACCCCGGTCGAAGGCGTACTGGACGGCACGGTCATGAAGCTGCGCGACCCCTCCGGCGGGGCGATCACCATCGAGCGCCACTACCTGCCCTTCACCCCCACGGAGTTCGCCCGCGCCCGCGCCCTGGTCGAGCTCGACGCCCGGCTCGGCCCGCGCATCCCCCGCAGCCAGGACGTCCTCACGCTCCCCGAAGGCAACGAGATCACCGTCCGCAGGGCCGGACTCGACGACCTCGAAGCCGCCCGCGCCATGCACGACCGCTGCGGCGACCGCACCCTGAGCCTGCGCTACCACGGCCCGGTGGGCGACGCCGACCGCTACCTCGCCCACCTCCTCAGCCCGCGCTACGGCCGCACCCTCGCCGTGCAGACCGCCTCCGGCCGCCTCGTCGCCCTCGGCCACCTCCTGTGGGACGGCGACGAGACCGAGGTGGCACTGCTCGTCGAGGACGCGTGGCAGCGCCGCGGCATCGGCTCGGAGCTGCTGGAACGCCTGGTGGCGCTCGCCGTCGAGGCGGGGTGCGAGAGCGTGTACGCCGTCACCCAGTCGTCCAACACCGGCATGGTCGCGGCCATGCGCGGGCTCGGCCTGCCCCTCGACTACCAGATCGAGGAAGGCACACTGGTCGTCACCGCGCGGCTGACCGCTGCGGACGCGCGACCGCGTCCCGCCCGTGCGCGGGAAGGTGAGCAGGCGCCGGCGCGGGCAGGGACACGGGCCGGGCGGCCCCGGCGGCACTGAGCGCCTCGCACAGGTCCCGCCACAGGTCCTCCACGTCCTCAAGACCGGCCGACATCCGCAGCAGCCGGTCGCCGACCCCGGCGGACCGCCGGTCTCCCTCGGCCACGATCCGGTGGCTGATGGAGGCCGGATGCTGGATGAGCGAGTCGACGCTGCCGAGGCTGACGGCAGGCGTGATCAGCCGTACGCCCGCGATCACCGCGTGCGGATCGCCGTACACCTCGAAGGCCACCATCGCGCCGCCGAGCTTCGGGTAGTGCACCCGCGCGACCCGGGGGTCGGCGGCCAGCCGCCGGGCCAGCTCGGCGGCGGTCGCCGACTGGGCCCGCATCCGCACGGGCAGCGTGGAGAGCCCGCGCAGCAGCAGGTATCCGGCCAGCGGGTGCAGTACGCCGCCGGTCGCGAACCGCACCTGGCGCAGCGTGCGCGCGAACTCCTCGTCGCAGGCCACCACACCGCCGAGCACGTCGCCGTGCCCGCCGAGGTACTTCGTCGCGCTGTGCAGGACGATCGCGGCGCCCTGCTCCTGGGGCCGCTGGAGCACGGGCGTGGCGAAGGTGTTGTCGACGAGCAGCGGCACCTGCCCGCAGGATCGCGCGACCGCCCGGATGTCGACCTCGGCGAGCGTCGGGTTGGCGGGGGTCTCGACCATCACCAGGCCGGTGTCGGGCCGTATCGCGTCCGCGATGCCGTCCGGCTCGACGAAGGTCACCTCGGTGCCGAGCAGCCCGGCGTTCAGGAGGTGGTCGCTGCACCCGTACAGCGGCCGTACGGCGACGACGTGGCGCAGCCCCGCGCTCGCCCGGGCCAGGAGCACCGCGCTCAGCGCGGCCATGCCGCTGGCGAACGCGACGGCGCTCTCGGCGCCCTCGAGGCGTGCCAGTCCGTCCTCGAAGCGGGCGGTGGTCGGGTTGTCGAGGCGGGCGTAGACGGGCGGGCCCTCCGGCCGCGCGCCGGTGGCGGCGAACGCGTCGATCCTCGCCGCCTCCGCCCGGCTGTCGTAGGACGGATACGTGGTCGACAGGTCGAGCGGGACGGAGTGCACGCCCAGCGCGGCGAGGTCTTCGCGGCCGGCGTGCACGGCTTCGGTGGCCAGGGCCCGGGGTGTGGTCGAGGCGTCGGTGTTCATGACATGACTCTGAACAACTACCGGGAAGTAGTGTCAGTACTCCGTGTTACGTTCGGGCCATGGCCGAATCCGTCGTACTTGACCCGGTCGATCTGCACATACTGCGCCTCCTGCAGAACGACGCGCGGACCACCTACCGCGACCTGGCCGCCGAGGTGGGAGTCGCGGCGTCCACCTGCCTGGACCGAGTGGCGCGGCTGCGTCGGTCGGGGGTGATTCTCGGCCATCAGCTGCGCCTGGACCCGGCGAAGCTCGGCCGCGGTCTCGAAGCCCTGCTGCTGGTCCAGGTGCGCCCCCACCGCCGTGAGCTCATCGGCCCGTTCGTGGACCGCATCAGGGCCCTGCCCGAAACGCGCGCGCTCTTCCACCTGACCGGCCCCGACGACTACCTCGTGCACGTCGCGGTGACGGACCCGGCCGACCTCCAGCGGCTGGTCCTGGACGAGTTCACCTCGCAGCGCGAGGTAGCCCGCGTCGAGACCCGGCTGATCTTCCAGGCCTGGGACTGCGGCCCGCTGCTGCCGCCTGCGGCGGGGCGCTGACCTCGCACCGCCGATGTCCCGACGCCCGGCCGTAGTGACGAGGGGCCCTTCCACGTACGAGGATGTCCGCATGTCAGTCACCCCGAGCAGCCGGCTCGCCCTCCCCCGCCAGGTCGCCGACGCGTACGTCGACGACCTCATCGCCCTCGACCCGATCACCGGTACGTACCTGGGAGTGAAAGAGAGCGCCGGCAGCCTGCCGGACTTCTCTCCCGAGGGGCAGAAGGCGTTCGCCGAGCTGGCCCGCACCACGCTCGCCCTGCTCGACGAGGCCGAGGGCCGGCCCGGCGCGGACAGCGACGCCGAGCGCCGCTGCGGCCGGCTGCTGCGGGAGCGGCTGACCGCCGAACTCGCCGTGCACGAGGCCGACGAGCACCTGCGGACCGTCAGCAACATCCACTCCCCCGCGCACAGCGTGCGCGGCGTCTTCACCGTGATGCCCACCGGGACCGACGAGGACTGGGCGGCCGTGGCGCGGCGGCTGCGCGCGGTGCCGGCCGCCCTGGAGGGCTACCGCGCGTCGCTCGCGCTCGGTCTGGAGCGCGGACTGCCGGGCGGCCCCCGCGCCACGGAGACGTTCACCGGCCAGCTGACCGAGTGGGCGGGCGACGGACGCGGCTGGTTCGAGGACTTCGCGGCCGCCGGGCCCGAGCCGATGCGCGCCGAGCTGGACGAGGCGGCACGCGCCGCCACCGGCGCGGTCGCCGCGCTCCGCGACTGGATGCGGGACGTGTACGCCCCGGCCGTCAAGGACGCGCCCGACACGGTGGGCCGCGAGCGGTACGCCCGCTGGTCGCGCTACTTCAACGGCACCGACCTCGACCTCGACGAGGCCTACGCGTACGGCTGGTCCGAGTACCACCGTCTGCTCGGCGAGATGCGGACCGAGGCCGAGAAGATCCTGCCGGGCGCGGCCACCCCGTGGGAGGCGCTGTCCTGGCTCGACGAGCACGGCACGCACATCGAAGGCGTCGAGGAGACCCGGGCCTGGCTGCAGAGCCTGATGGACGAGGCCATCGGGGCGCTCGACGGTACGCACTTCGAACTCGCCGAGCGGGTGCGGAAGGTGGAGTCCCGCATCGCGCCCCCCGGCAGCGCGGCGGCGCCGTACTACACCACTCCCTCGGAGGACTTCTCGCGGCCGGGCATCACCTGGCTGCCCACGATGGGCGAGACCCGCTTCCCGGTGTACGACCTGACCTCCACCTGGTACCACGAGGGCGTTCCGGGGCACCACCTGCAGCTCGCGCAGTGGGTGCACGTCGCGGACCAGCTGTCCCGCTACCAGGCGTCGGTCGGCATGGTCAGCGCCAACGCGGAGGGCTGGGCCCTGTACGCGGAGCGGCTGATGGACGAGCTCGGCTTCCTCGGCGACCCCGAGCGCCGGATCGGCTACCTGGACGCCCAGATGATGCGCTCCACGCGGATCATCGTCGACATCGGCATGCACCTGCGGCTGGAGATCCCGGCGGACTCCCCGTTCCACCCGGGCGAGCGCTGGACGCCGGAGCTCGCCCAGGAGTTCTTCGGGGCCCACAGCGGCCGTCCCGCCGACTTCGTGGAGAGCGAGCTGACCCGCTACCTGTCCATGCCGGGCCAGGCGATCGGCTACAAGCTGGGCGAACGCGCGTGGCTGCTGGGACGCGAGAACGCCCGCACGGCGCACGGCGAGGCGTTCGACGCGAAGGCGTGGCACATGGCGGCGCTGTCGCAGGGCTCGCTGGGCCTGGACGACCTGGTGGAAGAGCTGTCGAAGCTCTGACCGGCGCGCGCGAGCGGTGAGTACGGCGGCCGGGACCGGGTGGTGCGACGGGCCCGGCCGCCTTCGGGGCGGTTGTGACAGGAAGTGCGTGTGATGGGTACCGGCTATCTCTTCTGCTCCGATCCGCTCGGCGCGCGACGCCCCGACCCGGTCTTCGCCGCGGAGGTGGCGTACGCGCGGCACACGGGCGGCGAGGTCGCCCTCGTCGACCACGACGCCCTGCTCGCCGGGGACACCGGGGCGGCGCTCGCGCGCGTGCCGCGCGCGTCCGGCCCGTACTGGTACCGGGGCTGGATGGTCCCGGTGGTCCGGTACGCGGACCTGGCGCGCGGCCTGCGCGCACGGGGGTGCGACCTGCTGACGCCGGCCCCCGACTTCGGCCGCGCGCACGAACTCCCCGGCTGGTACGACGTGTTCGCGGACCTCACGCCGCGCAGTGTCTGGCGGGCCGCGCGGCCGGGTGAGCCGCCGTCCGCGCCCGAACTCGCCGCGCTCACCGCCCCGCTGGGTCCGGGCGCCGCCGTCGTCAAGGACTTCGTGAAGTCGCGCAAGCACGAGTGGGACGAGGCGTGCTTCGTCCCGGCGCACGCCGACACGCAGCGGCTGTCCGCCGTCGTACGCCGCTTCTTCGCGCTCCAGGAGGACTCGCTCGCGGGCGGCCTCGTGGTGCGGGAGTACGAGCCGTTCGTGCCGGGCGGCGAGGCGCGCGTGTGGTGGGTCGACGGTGAGCCGGTTCTCACGACGGCGCACCCCGACTCCCCCGCCGACCTTCCGGCACCCGGTCTCGCCTCCGTACGCCCCGCCGTGCGGGCACTCGGCTGCCGCTGGGTCACGACCGACCTGGCGTTGCGCGAGGACGGGGTGTGGCGGGTGGTGGAGGTCGGCGACGGCCAGGTCAGCGGCCTGCCGGCGGGCGCGGACCCGTCCGCGCTCTTCGAGGCGCTGACCCGCGCCGGGAGCCGCGGGCAGACCGGCGGCGGGCAGACCGGCGACCGTGGGAAAACCGCTGGGCGTGCCCCCTGCGGATGAGGCACTCTCTCTGCCATGCCCCCGCCCCCGCGCACGCTCGCCCTGTCCCCGCACGTCACCGCGACCGGTCGCGCGCTCGCGGCCGCCGCCCGCCGGCGCGGTCTGGGGTGCGAGACGCTGCGTGAGTGGCGCGCGCCGGACGGACCGCACGGCATCGGCTCGCTGTACGCCGGGCCGCGCTTCGCGGACGCGGTGGCCGGCGGGCTCGGGCTCGGCCTCCTGGAGGCGCCGGCGGACTGGCTGGCGACGCTGCCGTACGAACTCACCGGTCGGGGCATCGAATTCACCACGGTCGCCCGTGCCCGCGCCCTGCGCCGCCCCGCCTTCGTGAAGCCGCCGAACGACAAAAGCTTCCCGGCGCGCGTCTACCCGGACGGCAGCGGGCTGCCGGGCCCCGACGCGATGGACGACGACACCCCGGTGCTGGTCGGGGACGTCGTCGCGTTCACCGCCGAGTACCGGCTGTTCGTACGGGACGGCGCGGTGCTGACCGGCAGCCGCTACGCGGTGCGCGGCGTGCTCGACGTCGTACCCCTGGAGGAGGACGAGCGGCGGGACGAGGTGGTGGACTTCGCTGCGCTGGTGCTGGCCCCCGGCGTGCCGCCGCTGCCGAGTGCGGTGGTGCTGGACGTCGGCGCGGTGGACGGGCGGTGGGCGGTCGTGGAGGCAACGCGGCCTGGGCGAGCGGGCACTACGCGTGCGACGCCGACGCCGCGCTCGACGTAGTGCTGCGGGCGGCGCGCCCGGTGGCCGAGGTGGGGCCGCGGGACGCGCGGTTCCTGCGGCCCGTGCGTCACGCCGTACGGTGACCGCGCTCAGCAGCCGCAGTCGCCGGAGCCGAGGGGCGCGGTCAGCGGGTCGGCATCGCGCCGCTCACGGCCCTCCCAGGTCTCGGTCTCGAAGCCCTCACGGATCCAGTACTCGATGCCGCCGAGCATCTCCTTGACCTGGTAACCGAGTTCGGCGAGCGCGAGAGCGGCGCGGGTGGCGCCGTTGCAGCCGGGGCCCCAGCAGTACGTGACGACCGGCACGGCCTTGTCGAGCAGCCGCTCGGCCCGGGCGGGGATCGTCGCCGTCGGCAGATGCAGGGCGCCGGGAACGTGCCCCTGGTCCCAGGACTCGGTGGAGCGGGAGTCCACCACGACGAAACCGGGGTCCTCGCCGGACGCGAGGACCGAGGCGACGTCGGACACGTCGGCGTGGAAGGCGAGGCTCGCGCCGAAGTACGC
>NZ_VBVX01000184.1 GCF_005981925.1 Streptomyces albidochromogenes | reverse complement strand
ACTTGAGGCCCACCCGCCGGCACCCACCCACCGAAACCCTCGCCCCGCGTCCCGCGCAGTGCAAGGGATTCCCCTCTTACTCCGCGGCCGGAGTGTCTGACATGTTGCGTCCACCCCCTACACGTTTTCGTCCCCGGCGGCCCCATCGGCGTGCTGGGACTCGGAGGACGCATTGAGACGTCACATATTCAGCCGGCTCCAGGCCCCCGCGGTCGCCGCCGTCGCCCTCGGAGCCACCCTGGCACTCGCGGCTCCCACCGCGGCCGTCGCGGCACAGCCGCAGGCATCCACCGCCGCCTGGGCCGCCGGTACGCGCGCCCACCTGGTGATCACCGCCCCCGGGGACACCAGCGCCGTACGGACGGCCGTCGCGGGCAACGGCGGCACGGTCTTCGCCTCGTACGACGCGATCGGCGTGATCGTCGCCCACTCGGCCTCGACCGGCTTCGCCTCGGCCATGCGGAGCGTCGCCGGAGTGCAGCAGGTCGGCGCGACCCGCACCTCGGACGTTCCGGCCGACGCGTACAACCCCGCGCTCCCGGCGAACCCGACGCAGTCGTCCACCACCCTCGCGGAGAGCCTGACCCGCTGGGACATGACCCAGATCAAGGCGGACCAGGCCTGGTCCGTGACGACCGGCTCCGCGTCGGTCAAGGTCGGCGTACTCGACACGGGCGTGGACGATCAGCACCAGGACATCGCCCCCAACTTCAACGCCGCCGACTCCGTCTCGTGCGCCTACGGCAAGGCGGACACGCGCGCCGGAGCCTGGCGTGACGTCGGTACGCACGGCACGCACGTCGCCGGCACGATCGCGGCCGCCAAGAACAGCAAGGGCGTCGTCGGGGTGGCGCCCGGGGTCAAGGTCTCCTCGGTCCGCATCGCCGAGCCGGGCAGCAGCCTCTTCTTCGCCGAGAACACGATCTGCGGCTTCATGTGGGCCGGTGACCACGGCTTCAAGGTCACCAACAACAGCTACTACACCGACCCGTGGCAGTTCAACTGCCCGGACAACGCCGACCAGGCCGCCATCATCGAGGGCGTCAAGCGCGCTCAGGAGTACGCGGAGCGCAAGGGTTCGCTCCAGGTCGCCGCGGCGGGCAACTCCAACCTCGACCTGGCGAACAAGACGGTCGACACGGAGAGCCCGAACGACTCCACGCCTGTCAGGCGGACCATCACCAACGCCTGCCTCGACATCCCGACCGAGCTGCCGGGCGTCGTGACCGTCGCCGCCATGGGCAAGGGCAACGTGAAGGCGTCGTACTCCAACTTCGGCAACGGCGTCATCGACATCGCCGCCCCGGGCGGTGACGGTACGTCAGGTGTCTACTCCACCCTGCCGGGCGGCAAGTACGGCAACATGAACGGCACGTCGATGGCCTCCCCGCACGTCGCGGGAGTCGCCGCGCTCATGGCGAGCGTCGACCCGACCGCCACGCCGGCCGACCTCCGCTCCAAGCTGGGCGTCCAGGCGAACGACACCGCCTGCCCGTCGGACAGCCGGTGCACGGGTACGACCACCAAGAACGGCTTCTTCGGCGAGGGCCAGACCGACGCGCTGAAGGCCGTCGGCAGCACGCCGCCCACCCCGGGCTCGTACTTCGAGACCACCGCGGACGTCACGATCGCGGACAGCGCGACCGTCGACAGCCCCCTCACCGTCTCGGGCGTCACCGACAACGCGCCGGCCACCCTCAAGGTGGGCGTGGACATCAAGCACACCTACCGCGGTGACCTGGTCGTCTCCCTCGTCGCGCCGGACGGGACCGTGTACCTCCTGGAGGACTTCGCCAACAGCGACGGCACGGACAACGTGGCCAAGACGTACACCGTCAACGCCTCCTCCGAAGCCGCCAACGGCACCTGGAAGCTGCGTGTCCGCGACATCGCGTCCCAGGACACCGGCAGGATCGACGCCTGGAACCTGACCTTCTGATCCCACCACCCGCATCCGGCGCCACGCACCGTTGCGCGCCCCGCACACCGGGGCGCGCGGCGGTGTTCCCGGGAGCGGTGGGCCGACAGGCCCCGTGCGGTGCCGATCGACACCACGGCGGTACGGTACGACGCCACCGCGAGGACGGGCTCCGCGCCGCAGCCCGTCCCCGGGCCCACGACCAGGCCCGGACATGCTTCCGGCCCCCTCGATGATCATCGAGGGGGCCGGATTCAGTAGCGGGGACAGGATTTGAACCTGCGACCTCTGGGTTATGAGCCCAGCGAGCTACCGAGCTGCTCCACCCCGCGTCGGTGACACCCACTGTACGGCACGGGCCGTCCGCCTCATCCCGCGCCCGCGCCACCCGGGCGCGGAGCGGAACCGCGACCGCGGGTGGGCAGGGGACCTACAGTCGGAAGCGCGGATACGCCGCCTCCGCCACTCCCGGCCCCGGCCTCGATCTGTGAAGAGGGATCATGCCCGCAGATTTCCCACCCGAGCCGTGGCTGCTGCGGGGCGACATGTACGCCTCCCTGTGGTGGCTGCCTGTCCGTTCCCTGCCCCGGTGGCCGCTGCCTTCCGAGGTGCGGCCGCTGGTGGTCGCGGGTCGCTGCGTGCTGGTCACCTTCTGGGTGGACTACCAGCCCGGGGGCACCCTGACCTACCGCGAACTACTGGTCGCGCTCGTGGTGCGCCACCGGCGGTCCGTCGCGGGAACGGCGGTCGCCGTGTGGGTCGACGACGAGCGGTCCCTGGCCGGCGGACGGGCCCTGTGGGGCATCCCGAAGGAGCTCGGCTCGCTGACCGTCGCTCCGGCACGGTCCGCCGGGCGGAAGGCAGGCCAGGTCCGGCTCGGGCTCTCGACCGGCAGCCCTGGGCACGACACCGCAGGGGTGCGTGGCGTCTACCGCGACCTGGTGCGGCTGCCCGGCAGGATCCGGGTGCGCGGCCGGCTCGTCCAGCGGCACGACCCGGGCGAGCCGCGCCAGGTGCCACTGCGGGTCACGGGTTCCCCCGCCCTGGGACGTGTACGGCTCGCGGCGGCCGGCGCGGGGCCGTTGGCTGTCATCAACGGCCGCCGCCCGTTCCTCACCGTGTCGCTGCGCGATTTCCGTTTCGCCGTCGGCCGTACCGGCCGGGCCGACGGCGAAACGGACACGTGACCGTCGATGCCCGGCCCCGGACCATGACCTCGCAGCCGCCGTGGTGCCTCCGGGTCCCCGCCCCGGGCGGGCACGGCGGCGATCCGGCGGACGCGTTCGACGTGGTCGTACCCGACATGCCGGGTTACGGGTACTCCGCCCGGCCCACCGGACGGCCCCTCGACTCCATCGCCGTCGCCGACCTGCGGGCGGAGCTCATGGACCCTTTTCGGGTACACCCGGTTCGGCGCCGTGGGCGGTGACCTCGGCAGCCATGTGAGCCGCCACCTGGCGCTCGACCACCCCGAGCGGGTCGTGGCGTCCACCGCACCGACGCAGGCGTACCCGTCTTCACCGGCGACCCGGCGGACCCCTCACCGAGGAGCGCACGTGGCTCGCGCACACGCGAACGCCGCGATCCCGCCCGCGCAGCACTCCCGCCGGGTCGAGGTGCCGTCCGGCTTCTCGCTCTTCCCCGGCGACGTCGTCCGGCCACCACGGGCGTGGTGCGAGCGCACCGCCAACGTCGTGCGCGTCACCGAGCCCGCACGTGGCGGGCACTCGCGCCGTGCGAGGAGCCCGAGCTCTACGCGGAGGAGTTGCGCGCGTTCTTCCGCCCGTACCGGACGCCTCCGAGCTGACGTGCCGGCCGTGCGGACCGACACGACAGGCCCCGCCCAGCCCCTCCGGACCCCCGCTCAGGCAGTACGAGATGACGCTCCGCCTGCGCTGTTCAGGGGGAGGGGGACGGCGAGGACGAGGGCACGTAGAACGTCGAGAGCAGCGTGTCCATGACCGCGCGCTGGCGGGGCCAGTCGACGCTCGGGCCCGCCGCCTGGACTTCGTACGTCGTGGCGTTGGGGGCGGTGAAGACCCGGTAGAGGCCGCGCCGCCGGGTCCCGTCCGAGGTGTCGTACTCGAAGTCGACCTCGGCCGCCGCCTTGCTCCCTTCGCCGACCTGCGTGATCGACTTCTCGACGTATCCGGACCACACCGACCCCACTGCGCGCGAGAACGCCCGTGCCGTCTCGATGTTGCTCATCAGTCCGCTCGTGCGGCCGACTTCCACGAACGAGCCGAAGTCCCGTGCTTCGTGGACGTACGTGGCGCCTCTGAGGCGCGGCGACCAGTCCGTGGGGACGGCCATGTCCGCCCCGTCGGGGCCGTCGGCGAGGCGGTAGCCGCCGGGCGGGAGGGTCGGACGCACGGTGGGGAAAGCGGTCGGGGAACTGTCGCCGGCTCCGCCGGACGCCTCGTCACCGCCCGGTACGAGCCACAGCGCGGCGACGGCGGTCAGCAGCGCCGCGCAGCCGAGCACCACCACCCGGCGCGCCAACGGGGTCACCGGCGCGCGCAGTCCTGTCCGAGCGCCGATGGGAGGCAGGGGCGGCTGCCGGGGGACGGGCGGCGGAGTCAGCGGCCGCCGAGCACCGCGGGGGCCGGCCCCCGGGCCGGGCTCGCCGCCGCCCGCACCCGACGGCGGTGCCGGTGCCGTCGGCGATGACGGCGAGGAGGCCGGGGCCTCGGCCTCGGCGCCGGTTCCGGACGGCGGACCAGAAGCGCTCGCCGAGGCAGTGGCCGGGTCGTGGAACTCCCAGCGCTGGGCCCCCGCGTTCCACCGGGCCGCCTGGGGAGCCACGTCAGCCTCCCCGTACGGCGTCGGCCCGGGCGGTGACCGCGCTGCCGGCCGGGGCCGGCGGGCGGGCGGCACACCGGGTGGGCCGGCGCCGGTCAGGTCTTCGCACGCTTGGGCTCCTTCTCTCCGCCGGCCGCGCCGGTCGAGGCGCTGACGGTGTTGCTGTCACCGATGCCGACCGCGCTGTTGTGCACCGACTGGATGTACACCGCGCCCTGCCCGAGGGTCACGGCCTTCTGCTCGAACTCGGCGGTCTGCCAGCCGGCTTCGTACAGCGCGAGCTGCACGCCGCGGGCCACCCGGTCCTGAACGGTCTTGAGATAACGGTCGACGTCCATCGCCTGGAAGAGCGAGGCGTCCGGGTCCGCGCCCAGCTCCCGCACGGCGGCCTCGGGCCCGGTCGGCCGCGCCCGGCCGGACACGGCGGTCACCGCGCGCCAGCCGCTGACCAGGCCGCGCGCGAGCGCCGCCACTGCCACCACCAGTGCCTGCGGCGCGTCCGCCAGGGCGCGGAGCGACAGGGCGACGGCATTGTCCCGGCCGAAGCACCGGGCGGTGTCGTCCGCCTCCTGGAAGCTCCGGCGTACGGGCCGCAGCACATGCGGGGCGACCTCCAGCATCAGCATGCCGCCCTGCGTGTGCACCCGTACGAAGACGGTGACGACGATGTCCTCGTCCCAGCCGCCGACCCGGATCCGCAGAAAGTGCCGGCGCTTCTCGCCGCCCTCCTCGACGGCGCCCGCCCGGTGCTGCTCGAACTCGTCGGCGTCGACCGGCACGTCCTCCCGCCGGCGCAGGCCCTTGACGGGAAGGAACACGCACTCGTCGACGACGAGTTCGCGCAGGCGGTCCAGCACCGCGGCCGCGACCTGCGGGGTGCCGTGCGCAGACGGCACCCGCAACGCCTCCACCAGCGGCAGGACGCGCCGCAGGATCTCCTCGTTGCCGACGGCGTGGGGCCCCTCGGGACCGATGTCGGTGCGGGGCCTGAGCTCGACCGACAGGTGCCAGGGGCGGAAGGGCATGCCCGCGCCGCAGAACGGGTTGGCCGTCGCGTACATCACCACCGGCCAGTGCTGCTCGCCGCGGATGAGCTCCCGCACGAGACGCAGACGCGGACCGGGGGAACGCTCGGCCGGATCCCGCGCGAGGTCCGCGTAGTGCTCCGGGGACAGCGGTCCCGACATGGTCCGGGCCGTCCGTTCGTGCCGCAGACCGACGAGCACCGCGAGCACCAGGAGCAGGCCGAGGCTCACATAGGGCGACTGGAGCCAGGTGTCGTCGCCCGGGTCGAAGTAGAGCTTGTACTGCCATTCCAGCGGCAGCAGCCGGAACTGGAGGTCGAGTGTCTGGACGGTCCAGTGGACGGACTCGACGAACCAGCTGTCGAGCAGGCTCTCCTTCGCCCGGATCAGCGGCGCCATGGCCGTCGTCAGCAGAAGAGAGCCCATGAGCAGGCGCGCGTACAACTGGAGCAGTCTGGCCGGGGCGCGCAGCACCGGAGCACCGCGCGTGGCCCTGACGGCACAGGCCGCCGCGCTGAGCAGCAGACAGGGCAGCAGAAAGCGGGTGGGGAACCAGCCGCCCGTCGCCCACGCGGCTGTCACCCACACCGCCACCACGGCCGCCGACCACGCCAGTTCACCGCGCCGGGCGCGCAGCGCGTGCCCGAGGACCCGGGCCGCGTCGATGCCATAGCTCGGAGCCGTGACGCGCTCGTCGTGCACGTACAACTCGTCGATGACCCGGTCCCGGAAGCGCGGGTCGAGATACGTTCCGGCGCACAGCAGCCGGCCCGCCTCACTGACGGCGGGGTCGACGGGCGCCTTGCCGAGCAGCCGCGGGTCCGGGGTGGCCGACTGGGGAGGAACCGCCGTCTGGCTCATCCGGGTGATGGTAGGGGCGGGTGGGGCGCCGGTACAGCCGTAAACGCGCCAGAGCGGCGGGAGTTCGTGGGGCTTACGACGTACGCCTGAGGCACCCGCTCTGACGGGGGGTGGGATTGCGGCCGCCGTCCGCCCCCCGCCTGGCGGTGACGGTGCCACTGCGGTGGTACTACGCCTCAGCCGGCGGCCCGGGGGCCTCGTCGCCCTGCTCCCCCCAGTCCCAGCTGTCGAAGTACGCGGCCACGCCGGTGCGGCGGGCCCGCATCACCGCTTCCAGGCGCGCGAAGTCCTGCGACGGCATGAGTGGCTCCCACTCCGCGAGGGACAGGACGCGCACCTCGTCGTGCTCGGCCGGGTCGAGGACGATGGCCTGGATCTGCGCATCGGTGAGCCGGCCGCCGTCGAAGACGAGCCCCATCGTGCTGTACGGCCACTCCGTTCCGGGCAGTCCGTACACCGCTGCCAGCAGCCTCGGCGGGCCGTCCACCACGATGCCGGTCTCTTCGTGGCACTCCCGCACCGCCGTCTGCCACGGCCGCTCACCGAGCTCCATCGTGCCACCGGCCATCTGCCAGGGGTGAGAGCTGGAGTAGGTGGCCCGCAGCTGGACGGGCCGGTCGTGCTCGTCGGTGAAGTGGACGCAGGCGAAGCCGGTGGCCTTCATCACGGTCTCGGCGTACTGCTCGGGCGGCAGCCAGCAGCCGGCGGACGCGTCGCCGCGCCGCCCCGGGCGGGCCTGCGCGGACTCGGTGGGAATCTCCGGCCCGCTCCTCTTCTCTTCTTCACACGTCGTCGGTGTGGGCGGGGCGGCGTGGGCGTCGGGTCGGTTCACCATGGGCCTCCGTGATCGCGAGTGGGTGGGCCGGCGAGTCGCCAGGAAGGGCGCCCGCAATGCGCGGTCGCCCGCCGAGTGCCGCCCGGGTCGATGGTCAGCCGGTATCCGCCGGGCTCGTCGGCAGCGCGCCACCGGGCGGCGACGTCCTGGATCTCGCCCCAGGTGTCACGCGGCCGGGAGCCGGTCACCACCGACCGCCCGTGCTCGTCGGGCTGCCCGATCAGGCGCCGTCGGCGTTCGAATCCGAACGGCTGGTGCACGGGGGCGCGTACCGCATTCATCGTGTCCTCCGTCTGGGCCCCTGGGTGGCACCGGTGCTCTGGGAACGCGCCCGATTCGAGGCCCGTCACGGCTATTTCGGGGGCAGGTGTGCACGCATGTGCTATTCCGGTCGCTCGGGCACGAAGGCTGCGGCTCTCGCGCTTCAAACTCGT
Organism: Streptomyces albidochromogenes; assembly: GCF_005981925.1. Taxonomy (GTDB): domain Bacteria; phylum Actinomycetota; class Actinomycetes; order Streptomycetales; family Streptomycetaceae; genus Streptomyces; species Streptomyces albidochromogenes. Next base: position 5,527 of record NZ_VBVX01000184.1, on the reverse strand, counting down.
TCGATGAGGCCGGGGCCACTCGATCGAGGGATTGCCGACGCGGCCGGCCTCTGCGGGGCGCCTGCGGCCCAACGGGCGGCGGACGTACGGTGATGCGATGGGAGAGACGATGCATCTTGATCCGCAGTTTCAGGCCGTGTACGACGAGCGGGCCGCTCAAGGCGCCAAGCCCCTGTACGAGATGACACTCGACGAAGCCAGGGCAGCCGACCTGGCCGCCGTCCAGGCGGACGCGGGAAGGCCCGAGCCCGTGCGCGAGGTGTTCGACGAATCGATACCGGGCCCCGGCGGCACCCTGTCTGTCCGCGTCTACCGGCCCGCCGGCCAAGGGCCCCTCCCCGTACTGGTCTACTTCTTCGGCGGTGGCTGGACACTGGGGAGCATCGAGACGAGCGACGCGATCTGCCGGAGCCTCGCCAACGCGGCCGGCTGCCTCACCGTCGCGGTGGGATACCGGCTGGCGCCGGAGCACAAGTTCCCCGCCGCGCTTTACGACTGCTTCGCCGGCCTGCGCTGGACCGCCGAGCACGCCGCACGCCTGGGCGGTGACGCCTCGCGCATCGCCGTCGGGGGCGACAGCGCCGGTGGCAACCTCGCCGCCGCCACGACCCTCATGGCGCGGGACGCGGACGGCCCCGCCATCCGTGCCCAACTGCTCGTCTACCCCAACACGGACTACCTCGCCGACACCCCGTCCCGCCACGAGAACACCGATCCTCTGCTGTTCAACAACAAGTCCGTGCAGTGGTACTGGGACAACTACCTGACCTCCCCCGACGACGGGCAGAACCCCCTCGTGTCCCCGCTGCGCGCGCCCTCCCACGCCGGGTTGCCCCAGGCTCTGGTCATCACCGCCGAGTACGACCCGCTGCGCGACGAGGGCGAGCAGTACGCGCAACGCCTGCGCGACAGCGGTGTCCCGGTGGAGTCCACCCGTTACCCGGGAGTGGCGCACGGCTTCTTCGCCATGGGGGGCGTGCTCGACGCGGGCGGCCGCGCCCTGGACCAAGCAGCGGCGTACCTGCGCGCCGCCTTCGCCGGAGACGGCGCCGCGCACCGGGTCTGACGACTCCCCGCCCCGCGTGCCGCACGCGGTGGAGGAACGCGGCCCAGACGCTGAGCACGCCGATGCAGGTCAGTGTGACGCCGAAGCGGGGAGGATGTCAGCCTGGCCGAGTGGCGGACAGTACGAGCCAGGCTGGGGGAGAAGTCGCCGCATTCAGGCGGGCGGTACGAGCGCGGCTGGGGGAGAGGCCGCCGCACTCCCCGAGCCGCGCCGGCCCGACCGACGCGGGCGGCCGTCCCCACTGTGCGCCCGGACGGCCCACCGTCACGGCTGCTGCGTTCCCGCCGCGTGCAGGAGGATGCGGGCCACCTCCTCGGGGTGGGTGAGCTGCGGGTAGTGCCCGGCCCCCGCGACCGTGAGGTGGTGCGCATCGGTGTGGGCCAGGGGGTCGGACGCGCCGGCCACCAGGGTGACGGGCACCGTGACGTCAGCCAGTTCCCGTCGCAGCGCGCCGTCGTCGCGACGGGCCGCGCGCAGGGCCGCCACGGTGCGCCGAGCGGTCCCCGGGCGGTGCAGTGCCGCCGCCGCACTGTCGAGGGCGGGTCCGGCGGGCGCACCGACGTGGGTGGCGAGCCGGGCGGCCGGCATCCGGCGCAGGGCCACCGGGGCGAAGAGGTCGCGCACGATTCGGCGCGGAGCGTCCTGGAGGAAGGCGGGAGCCACCAGTACGAGCCCGCTGATCCGGTCCGGATGGCGCCGGGCGTAGCGCACGGCGGGCCCGCAGGCCAGGGAGTGTGCCGTGAGGAGAGGGCGGCTCGTCACCGGCTCCAGCAGTTCCGCGAGCCAGCGTTCCCGAGCGGCGCCGGTCGGGCTCGAGCGGCCGAGCCCGGGGAGGTCGGCGGCGAGCGTACGGCTGCCCAGGCGTGCGCTCACCGGGCCCCACGACTCCGTGTCCAGCGGCAGACCGTGCAGCAGCACATGCGCGGGCGCCGCCCGGTCCCCGACCACCCAGGTGCGGCTGCCCGCGATCCCGTGGAAGCCGTGCGGAGCCGCCGGTGCGCCGGCCCTCCCGAACCGGGTGGCGACGAGATGGTCGGCCCAGTCACGCAGCGCCTCCTCGACCGGTGGCGCCGCGATGCCGTGGGAGCGGGCGAAGGCTTCGGCCGGGCCGGTGGGGTAGCGGTCGGTCGACAGGAAGGAGAGCGTCTCGGGGTCGGCGCCGGTCAGTGCCCGGGGCAGTCGCCGCAGCAGCGGTACGGGGAGGTGGCGGCGGGGGGCGCGTACTCCGGTGTGCTCGGCGATGCTCCGCAGCAGAGCGGGGAGTTCGGGGGTCCTGTCGTCGAGGATCCAGTAGTCCCGGCCGGTGGCATCCGGGTCCTCGGGCAGGAGGGCGAGGAACCGGGTCAAGTGGTCGAGGGTCACGACCGGCAGGAAGGTGCGGGCGCTGCCGGGGACGGCGGGCAGCCGCCCGTGCCACAGGTCTTCCACCATCGGGGCCAGCCCGATGTACTGGCCGGGGCCTATCACGGCGCCCGGGTTCGCGACGGTGAGGGGTACGCCCAGCGCGGCGGCGCGGCGGCGCACCGCCGTGTCGCCCTCCTGCTTGGACGCCTCGTACGCGCCCAGCCGGTCGTGGTCGACGTCACCGCTCGCGCTGCTCACGCGGTAGCCGCTGATGTGCACCAGGCGGCGCGGGGCCCGCAGTTCCGCGGTCCACTCGACGACGTGGACCGCTCCGGTGACGTTCACGGCCCGCGCCTCGGCGGGATCGAGCCCGAAGGCGTAGCGGGCCGCGCAGTTGAACACGTCGCGGACGGCGGGCAGCTCGCCCGGCGGCAGGTCGAGTCCGGGGCGGGTGATGTCGGCGGCGACGACGGTCAGGGCGCCGGTGTCCACGCCCGTACCGGCCAGCGCTGCGATCAGTGGCTCCGCCGGGCCGCGTACGGCGGCGGCCACCTGCCGTCCGCGACGGAGGAGTTCGGCGACGAGGGCGCGTCCGATGAAGCCGGAGGCGCCGAGGACCAGGGTGTCGGCGGACGAGGGCACGACCTTCTCGCTTTCAGTAGACCGATCTATATATTCTTGAGCGCTGAAGAAGCCCACCCGTGGGTGGGCCGGAGGAGTCAGACCAGCTGGGCGAGCGCATGAGCCGCCCGGTCGAGGGGGGTGCGGCTGCGGTGAGCCCTCGCCAGTACCAACGCACCCTCGATCAGGGCGAGAACGGCCGTGGCGGCGGACTGGGGCGAGGGGTGGCCGTCGGCTTCGAACCGATCGGCGAGGGCGCCCTCCCAGGACGCGTACACCTCGGAACAGGCCCGCTGCAGCGCGGTGTTGCCGGCCGCCATCTCCAGGGCGACGGTTGTCACAGGGCACCCCTGGCGCCAGCCGGACGCCTCCAGGCGGTCCCCGAGAACCTTCAGGAGTGCGGCGAGCATGTCCGCCGTACCGCCCTCTTCGAAGTCCTGATGCAGGCCGGTGAGGAGCGCGGAGATCTCCTGGCCGCCCTGGCGGACGGCCTCCTCGATCAACTGGTCCTTGCCGTCGGGGAAGTGGAAGTACAGCGACCCCTTGGGGGCGCCGCTCGCGGCGACGACCTGGTTCAGTCCGGCGTTGTAGTACCCACCAGCCTCGATGAGGCGCTGAGTGGCGTTCAGGAGTTTGCCGCGGGTCTCCTCCCCCTTCTGTCCCATGCCTGAAAAATAGACCGGTCTTCCTATTTTTGCAAGGGTGGTGACGCTCCGCGCCGGCGCGTCCGCGCCTCTCCGTGGCGGGACCGGGTCGCCTTCAGGTGCGGGGCGGCAGTTGGGGCCAGCCCCGTCACGCGGACCTCGATGGGCGCGACCGGGTCAGGCGTCGAACACGCCCGTTTCCAGGTACTCGGCGCTCACGAGGACCCAGAAGTCCTCGGCCAGCGAATCAAGGACGTACTGGTAGGGCAGGTAGCCGTATCCCGAGTCTCCCCATCCGGGGCCCCAGGAATTGCGGATGACGAATGCCCCACTGGTGGTGCTGCCGTCGATCGGGTTGGTCACCACGCGGCTGTCGTCGAAGCCGACCACGACCACCGCGTGCCCGCCCGCCACGTTCTCGTGCGGCGTCGGGAAGGGGATGTCGCCGTTGTCGGCCTGGAAGATGCTGCCGTAGACCGTGAAGCCGAACATCGGCGGGAGCCCGGCGTACACGTGCGACTTGATGTCGTGGAGGAGTTCGCCGGGGGGCCGACTGGGTGTGTCGAGCCGGTAGTACTGCAGGGCCTGGAACTGCTCGGCGAACGAGTAGCAGAACGCCGACGGTTCCGCGTCGAACTGGAGGGTGTCGTACGGCCAGTACCTTTCCGGAGGTGTCCCGAAAAGCCTCAGCGCTCCCATGGTCGTACGCAGATAGGCTCCCGTGTCACCCGTCCACTGCAGGAGATTGCGGGTGGCTTTGTAGAGGAACATCCGTGAGACCGGGATGTACTTCTGTGCGGCGCGCAGCTGGAAGTATTCAACGATGCCGGCTGCGGCGTTGGCGGTGCACGATCCGATCTCCTCTTGGTCCACCACAGGGGAGCAGTGCGGCCGCAGGTCATGCTTCTGCGGCAGGGTCGGTGCTTTCAGGGCGCCTGTCCTCGCGACCAGGCTCGCGATGCCGTTGGTTTCTTCCGTGTAGTCCCGGATGTCTGGGCGGTCGGGCAACCATCCCATTCCCGTGCCCGGACCGCTGGTGTGCTGGATGACGTTCATTGGACACTTCCCGTGGAGCACGGCTCGGATATCCTCGCGCGGCTCTTTTCTTGTGGGCGTTCCGGAGGTTCGCTTACCAGTCTTCTACGCATTGCGGCAGTTGCAAGTTCGGGACAACGGGGGATAATTGCTCCGCTCACACTGCGTCAGCGATACGCGCGTCAACTGTTGAACGCTCCACTGGCGCTGGTGACGGTCTGGGATCAATTCGACGGCAGGGCCCGGCAACGGTGGCTCAACGGTGACGGATGGTTGCCTTGCGGCGGAGCGCGCCAAGGGGCGAACGACACGCGCCGGCCTGGGAGTCACTGTCAGTCGTGGCCGCGGAAGTGGAATCCCTGCCCTGGGTCCCGCCACCGCCCCCTTGTTCCCGCCCAGTCCCCTCGTCCCGTGCGAACGCCCGCCGTGCCGGTCGTACCCCTGGCGCGGTCAGGCCGTGGTGGTGAGGCCAGGACCCTCCGGCTCCGCGACCCGACGGTGCTGCGGCAGAAGGAACGGTGTCGCCCGCATCGCACGCGGCGCCCGGCCCACCCCGGACGGGCAGGCGTTCCTCCCGCACGCCCGCGAGGTCCTGCGGGCCGTGGAGCGGGCGGCCGCCTCGGTACGCCCCGGTGAGCGCGCGCTGCGCGTGGACGTGCTCGGCCGGCGCATCGCCCCGGCCCTCGCCCTGCGCGGCTACCGGCGCGTCCACGGCGACCGGACGACCGTGCAGACGGTCGACCTGCTCGCGGAGAACCTGGCGGACTACCGGGCGCTCGTGCACCGGGTGGACGCCTCAGGGCTGCCCCGGCTGCTG
>NZ_VBVX01000183.1 GCF_005981925.1 Streptomyces albidochromogenes | reverse complement strand
CACCCCACCAGCACCACCCGCACCACGGGCCTCGCCCAGCCCGCTCATACCCGCACCACCTCGCCGCCGGACACCGCGAACCGCGCCCCCGACAACACCCCCGGAACGTCGTCGTCCACCGCCGCCGTCACCAGCACCTGCTCACCCGGCGCCACCAACTCCGCCAACCGCTCCCGCCGCCGCGCGTCCAGCTCCGCGAACACGTCGTCCAGCACCAGCACCGGCTCATTGCCCTCGCCGCGCAGCAGATCGTACGAAGCAAGCCGCAGCGACAACGCGTACGACCACGACTCACCGTGACTCGCATACCCCTTGGCCGGCAGCTGCCCCAGCTTCAACACAAGATCATCCCGATGCGGACCGACCAACGTCACACCCCGCTCGATCTCCTGCTTCCGCGCCTCACCCAACGCCGCCAACAACAACCCGTACAACTCCTCACGCGACAGCCCGGCGCCCACACCCTCACCGACCGAACTGCGGTACTCCAACGCCACCGGACCCCCACCCGGCGCCAGCCGCTCGTACGCCTTGTCCGTCATCGGCCGCAACGTCGCGATCAGATCCAGCCGCTGCGCCAACACCTCCGCACCCACCTGCGCCAGATGCTGGTCCCACACGTCGAGCGTCGACATGTCCATCGACCGGCCACCGTGCCGACGCGCCATCGCCGCCGACTTCAACAACGTGTTCCGCTGCTTCAGCACCCGCTCGTAGTCCGACCGCACCCCCGCCATCCGCGGCGACCGCGCCGTCACCAGCTCATCGAGGAACCGCCGCCGCTCACCCGGGTCACCCTTCACCAGAGCCAGATCCTCCGGCGCGAACAGCACCGTCCGCACTATCCCCAGCACATCGCGCGGCCTGACCTGCGAAGACCTATTGATACGAGCCCGATTCGCCCGCCCCGGATTCAGCTCCAGCTCCACCAGCTGCTGCCGCTCGCCCTGCGTCACAGCAGCCCGGATCACCGCCCGCTCCGCACCCATCCGCACCAGCGGAGCGTCCGAAGCCACCCGGTGACTGCCGAGCGTCGCCAGATAACCGACCGCCTCGACCAGATTCGTCTTGCCTTGACCGTTCTGCCCCACAAAGACAGAAACGCCCGGATCGAGAGGGACCTCGACCCGGGCGTACGAGCGGAAGTCGGCCAACGACAAATGCGTCACGTGCATGGCGTACGCCGACCTTCTCCCAGCTCTGAACTACTTCTTCGTCGACTCGACCGCGTGACCACCGAACTGGTTGCGCAGAGCAGCGATCATCTTCATCTGCGGCGAGTCGTCCTGACGCGACGCGAATCGCGCGAACAGCGACGCCGTGATCGCGGGCAGCGGCACCGCGTTGTCGATCGCCGCCTCGACCGTCCAGCGGCCCTCACCCGAGTCCGCCGCGAACCCACGCAGGTTCTCCAGGTGCTCGTCGTCGTCCAGCGCGTTGACCGCCAGATCCAGCAGCCAGGAACGGATGACCGTCCCCTCCTGCCAGGAGCGGAAGACCTCACGCACATCCGTGACGGAGTCGACCTTCTCCAGCAGCTCCCAGCCCTCGGCGTACGCCTGCATCATCGCGTACTCGATGCCGTTGTGAACCATCTTCGCGAAGTGACCGGCGCCCACCTTGCCCGCGTGCACCGAACCGAAGTCACCCTCCGGCTTCAGCGCGTCGAACACCGGCTGGACCTTCGCGACGTTCTCCGCGGCACCGCCGTACATCAGCGCGTAACCGTTCTCCAGGCCCCAGACACCGCCCGAGACACCGCAGTCGACGAAACCGATGCCCTTGCGGCCCAGCTCCTCCGCGTGCTTCTCGTCATCGGTCCAACGGGAGTTCCCGCCGTCCACGACCACGTCACCCGGCTCCAGCAGCTCGGCCAGCTCGTCGATCGTGGACTGCGTCGCGGCGCCCGCCGGCACCATCACCCACACCACACGAGGGCCCTTGAGCTTGGCCACAAGCTCCTCAAGGCTGTGGACATCGGCGACGTCCGGGTTGCGGTCGTAACCGATGACGGTGTGGCCTGCGCGGCGAATGCGCTCACGCATGTTGCCGCCCATTTTGCCGAGGCCGACGAGACCGAGCTCCATCAGAGATTCCTTAAGCGTTGTGGCGATTCGTACCCGGGACCGAGCCTACGCCCGGCCCCCGGGGCCCCGCAGGACCGTCAGCCCGACAGCCGCACCGGCATGATCAGGTACTTGTACGCCTCGTCCGCCTCGGCATCCACCGCGGGCCTGCCGCTGAGCAGCGCCGGCTTCGTCGACGTCGTGAACGACAGCTGGGCGACCGGCGAGTCGATCGCGCTCAGACCGTCGAGCAGGAAGGTCGGGTTGAAGGCGATCGAGATGTCGTCGCCCTCCAGGTTCGCGTCGACCCGCTCCACAGCCTGTGCGTCGTCGCTCGAACCCGCCTCCAGGATCAGCACGCCCTGCTCGAAGCTCAGACGCACCGGGGTGTTCCGCTCGGCCACCAGCGCCACACGCTTGACGGCCTCGACGAACGGAGCGGTCTCGATGACGGCGATCGAGTTGAACTCGGTCGGGAAGAGCGTGCGGTACTTCGGCAGGTCGCCCTCGAGCAGACGGGTCGTCGTACGCCGGCCCGCGCCCTCGAAACCGATCAGCCCCTCACCCGCACCGGAGCTCGACAGCGCGAGCGTCACCGTGTCACCGCTGGTCAGCGACTTGGCGGTGTCCAGCAGCGTCTTCGCGGGCACCAGCGCGACCGCCGAGGCCTCCGGGTCCTCCGGCTTCCACATGAACTCGCGGACCGCGAAGCGGTAGCGGTCGGTGGAGGCCAGGGTGACCGTGTCGCCCTCGATCTCGATGCGCACACCGGTCAGCACCGGCAGCGTGTCGTCGCGGCCCGCGGCGATGGCCACCTGCGCGGCGGCGGAGGCGAAGACCTCACCGGGGACCGTGCCGGTCGCGGTCGGCATCTGCGGCAGCGCCGGGTACTCCTCCACGGGAAGCGTGTGGAGGGTGAACCGCGAGGAGCCGCAGACCACGGTCGCCCGTACACCGTCTGTGGAAATCTCTACCGGGCGGTTCGGCAGGGCGCGGCAGATGTCGGCGAGCAGCCGGCCGGAGACGAGGACGGTGCCGTCCTCCTCCACGTCCGCCTCGACCGAGACCCGCGCCGACACCTCGTAGTCGAAGCCGGAGAGGCTCAGCGCGCCGTCCTCCGCCTTCAGAAGAAGGCCCGCGAGGACGGGGACCGGCGGACGGGCCGGAAGGCTGCGAGCCGTCCAGGCCACCGCCTCCGCGAGTACATCGCGCTCAACCCGGATCTTCACCGGAACCGCCTCCTGCTTGTTGCTGGCTCGCCCTGCTGGCCGTCGTGGTCTGGGGTCGTCTGGCTGTGTTGCCGGGGACCAGTCTGACGCACGGCACCGACAGTCGGTGCGGCTCGGGGTCAAGTCGTGGCGAGAGGCGTCGCCGGCTCCGGGGCCGAGTTGTGCACAGGGCCCTCTTCCAAGCGATTTCCGGGCTAACTCTTAGTGGGAGTAGTAGTAGGGCCTGTGGAAACGGTGGATAACCCCGTTTGCGCAGGTCAGGTCCACTTTTTTGTCCACCGTGCCTGTGGGCGGAGCCGGTGGACAACTCGGCGTTTCTGTGGACGCCGGAAAGTTACACACACGCGGTGCACAGGCAGGGGTCACTTCTCCCCAGCGCTGTCCCCAGCTTTACCCAGGTTCCCCACAGCCCAACCGGCCTCCTTGGTGTGACCGCTTTCACTCGCGCCGGTGAGAGCGCGTGTTTCGTTGCCGAACAGTGGACAGAGGTGTGGATTAGCTGTGCACAAGGTGCCCCAGCCTGTGGGCTGCCGGTGGACAACCAATCCACCGCCCTGTGGACAGTTCTCCTGTCCACAACCTGTGGACGAAGCTTGACCACAAATCCACAACCACCTGACCTGGGGTGATGAAATCTCAGGAACCGCACCTGTGGACCCAATCTGGACAACTTCCCAGTCCCCAGGGTGTGGACGGAACATCCTGCCCTGTCCTGTGGAGAACGGAGCCCTGCGGGCGGATATTCGAACAGCGCGAAGGCGCGGAACGCCGAAGGGCGCCCGGGGAGTTCGTCCCTGGGCGCCCTTCCGAGCGTGCGGCGGGGGTGCCGAAGCCCCCGCGTCAGCCGTTCTTGATGCGGTTCGTGAGCTCCGTGACCTGGTTGTAGATGGAGCGCCGCTCCGCCATCAGAGCGCGGATCTTGCGGTCGGCGTGCATCACCGTCGTATGGTCGCGGCCACCGAACTGCGCGCCGATCTTGGGCAGCGACAGATCCGTCAGCTCACGGCACAGATACATCGCGATCTGCCGCGCCGTGACGAGCACCCGGCTGCGGGACGACCCGCAGAGGTCCTCCACCGTCAGCCCGAAGTAGTCCGCCGTGGCCGCCATGATGGCGCCCGCCGTGATCTCGGGAGACGCGTCCTCGCCACCGGGGATCAGATCCTTCAGCACGATCTCGGTGAGCCCGAGATCCACCGGCTGCCGGTTGAGCGACGCGAACGCCGTCACCCGGATCAGCGCGCCCTCCAGCTCGCGGATGTTGCGCGAGATGCGGGACGCGATGAACTCCAGTACCTCCGGCGGGGCGTTGAGCTGCTCCTGCACCGCCTTCTTGCGGAGGATCGCGATACGCGTCTCCAGCTCCGGCGGCTGCACGTCGGTCGTCAGACCCCACTCGAAGCGGTTACGAAGCCGGTCCTCCAGGGTCACCAGCTGCTTGGGCGGCCGGTCCGAGGACAGCACGATCTGCTTGTTCGCGTTGTGCAGCGTATTGAAGGTGTGGAAGAACTCCTCCTGCGTCGACTCCTTGCTCGCCAGGAACTGGATGTCGTCGACGAGCAGGATGTCCACGTCCCGGTACCGCTTGCGGAACGCGTCGCCCTTGCCGTCGCGGATGGAGTTGATGAACTCGTTGGTGAACTCCTCGGAACTCACATAGCGCACCCGCGTGCCGGGATAGAGGCTGCGCGCGTAGTGCCCGATCGCGTGCAGCAGGTGCGTCTTGCCGAGCCCGGACTCCCCGTAGATGAACAGCGGGTTGTACGCCTTCGCCGGCGCTTCGGCCACCGCGACGGCGGCCGCGTGCGCGAAGCGGTTCGACGAGCCGATGACGAAGGTGTCGAAGAGGTACTTCGGGTTGAGACGGGCATGCGGCTCGCCGGGACCCGGAGTGGACGCCTGCGCGGCGAGAGGGCCGGGCGCGCCGCCGCCCGACTGCATCGAGGAGCCCGGGCCGCCGCGGTGCGGGGCCTGCTGGTCCTGGTGGTCGCGGCGCTCGGGGCGGTCGTGACGCGGCTGGTCGTAGTGCGGCTGCTCGTACTGCTGGCGCTCGGGCGGCTGCTGCCGGTAGTCGTGCTCGGGAGGACGCGTGGCGTACGGGTCGCGCTCCTGGAATCCGCCGAGCCGCGGCTGCTGCCAGCCGTGGTCGTCCTGCGGGCGGGGCCAGGAACCCTGCTCCTGCCGGGGCTGGCGGTAGTCGGGGTACGCCGGCCGGGCGGTCGGCAGGTCGTCCGCCTGCGGCCGGTGCCCGTAGGTGTCGTACGACTCGTGCGGGGGCTGCTGCTGCGGCGCCGGCTCCGCGGCGGAGTCGTCGACGGTGATCGCGATCCGGATCGGGCGGCCGCACTCGCGGCTCAGCGTCTCGCTGATCAGCGGCGCCAGCCGGCCTTCGAGGACACGCTTGCCCCATTCGTTGGGGACGGCGAGCAGCGCCGTGTCGGCGACCAGGGCGAGCGGCTGGCAGCGCTCGATCCACTGTTTGTCCTTGGGCTCGATGCCCTGCTGGCCCTCTCCGAGGAGATGCTCCAGCACTCGTGGCCACACTGCGGCAAGATCGGCAGGTACGTCAGCCACAGGGCACGCTCTCTCACAGGTCCCACGAATGTGTGGTTCTCGGGACGGGATGGGAAGGACAGGCAAGGACACAACGGATAAGAATCCAAGTTCATGCACGGTAGTCGGGGGTCGTCGCGTGCATCAAGTTGTTGTCCACAGCCTGTGCACAGTCGACCCTGGTGACGGGTCGGTTTGACCGGATGGCGTAGCCGCGCGTACCGTGACCAGGTCGAGTTGTCGATGGCTGCTGCCGCCTGCCTCCGATGGGCAAAGATCACGGTCTGTGATCGTGAAGCGGTGCACACGGGCGTTGCGAGCTTCCTCGTGGGCGCACGGTGACAGCCAGGCGATGCCCCGCCACCACACCACTTCTGGAGCCCCCGAGTGAGCAAGCGCACCTTCCAGCCGAACAACCGTCGTCGTGCCAAGACCCACGGTTTCCGTCTTCGCATGCGGACGCGTGCCGGTCGCGCCATCCTGGCGACTCGCCGGGCCAAGGGCCGCACGCGCCTTTCCGCCTGATCACCTACAGGTCATGACGTGCTGCCTACCGAGAATCGGCTGAGGCGGCGCGAGGACTTCGCGACCGCGGTACGCCGAGGACGCCGGGCCGGGCGCCCGCTCCTCGTCGTCCACCTGCGAACTAGCGGTGCAACGGACCCGCACGCGCCTGGGGAGAGCGTTCCCCGGCCGCGTGCGGGTTTCGTCGTCAGCAAAGCCGTTGGCAACGCTGTCGTACGGAACCTGGTGAAGCGCCGGCTTCGCCACCTGGTCCGGGACCGTCTGTCGGAGCTGCCCCCCGGTAGCCTGGTTGTGGTACGGGCATTGCCCGGATCGGGCGATGCCGACCACGCACAGCTGGCCCGAGACCTGGATGCCGCGTTTGCGCGGTTGCTGGGAGGGGGCGCGCGATGAAGTACCCGCTGCTGGCTCTGATCAAGCTGTACCAGTGGACGATCAGTCCGATGCTCGGGCCTGTCTGCCGGTACTACCCGTCGTGCTCCCACTACGGGTTCACAGCCATCGACCGGCACGGCGCGGTCAAGGGCACGGCCCTGACCGCCTGGCGCATCCTGCGGTGCAATCCGTGGTCGCCGGGCGGTGTGGACCATGTCCCGCCGCGCACACGTCCGCGTTGGCACGAAGCGCTGCGCAAGGCGTGCAGCGGCGACCGCGGCAGCAAGGGCGGGCAGCACTCCGCCGCTGAGATCAACCCGGCCGCAGAGACCTCGCCCAATGCTCAAGGAGCCTGATTAGTGGACACGATTGCCAGTCTGTTCAGCTTTATCACCACCCCAGTTTCCTGGATCATCGTCCAGTTCCACACGATGTACGGGGCGGTCTTCGGACCTGACACCGGCTGGGCCTGGGGTCTGTCCATCGTGTCCCTGGTGGTGCTGATCCGGATCTGCCTGATCCCGCTGTTCGTCAAGCAGATCAAGTCGACGCGCGGTATGCAGGCGCTCCAGCCTGAGATGAAGAAGATCCAGGAGCGCTACAAGAACGACAAGCAGCGTCAGTCCGAAGAGATGATGAAGCTGTACAAGGAGACGGGTACCAACCCGCTGTCCTCGTGCCTTCCCATCCTGGCGCAGTCGCCGTTCTTCTTCGCCCTGTATCACGTGCTGAGCAAGATCTCCTCGGGTGACGAGATCGGCGTACTCAACCAGAACCTGGTCGACAGCGCCCGTGAGGCCCACATCTTCGGCGCCCCGATCGCGGCGAAGTTCATGGACAGCGAGGAGAAGGTCGCCGCCCTCCAGGCTTCGCTGACCGATGTGCGCATCGTCACCGCGGTCATGATCGTGCTGATGTCGGCGTCGCAGTTCTACACGCAGCGTCAGCTGATGACGAAGAACGTCGACCTGTCGGTCAAGACGCCGTTCATGCAGCAGCAGAAGATGCTCATGTACATCTTCCCGGTCATGTTCGCCGTCATGGGCATCAACTTCCCCGTCGGTGTCCTCGTCTACTGGCTGACCACCAACGTGTGGACCATGGGCCAGCAGATGTACGTGATCCACGGGAACCCCACTCCGGGCAGCAAGGCGCAGGCGCAGCTGCTGGAGCGGATGCAGAAGTCGATCGTCAAGCACGGCAAGGTCCGCAGCCGGCGTGAGCGCAACGTGATCAAGCAGATCGCCGCCAAGGGCCGTGAGCGCAACGAGGCCGAGCGCAGGTTCGTCAAGGGTCTGGGTATGGCGCGGCTGACGGTTCAGGCCGACGGCACGGTGGCCAAGGGTGAGCCCGAGGTCGAGTCCGAGAGCGGTACGACGTCCGATTCCGGGCCGAAGCGGCAGCAGCCCAAGCGTCTGACCAAGGCGCAGCGCCAGGCCGCCGCCGCCGAGTCCGCGGCGAAGACGTCGTTGCAGAAGGAAGAGCCGGAGGACAAGCCGAAGACGGCCGGCAAGCCTTCTTCCGGTTCCGCACGCCAAGCCAAGTCCGGGCAGCGCAAGGGCCAGCAGCGGCCCAAGCACCCGTCCAAGAAGTAATAAGGAGTCCATCCCGTGACGGAAGGCACCACCTCCGTGGCCGCTGAGGGTAGCGACACCCTGACCCGCCTCGAGCAGGAAGGGGAGATCGCGGCCGACTACCTCGAAGGTCTGCTCGACATCACCGACCTCGACGGTGACATCGACATGGACGTCGAGGCCGACCGGGCCGCGGTGTCGATCATCAGTGACACGGGCAGCCGTGATCTGCAGAAGCTCGTGGGCCGCGACGGTGAGGTGCTGGAGGCTCTGCAAGAGCTGACGCGTCTTGCTGTGCACCGCGAGACCGGGGACCGCAGTCGGCTGATGCTGGACATCGCGGGTTTCCGGGCCAAGCGGCGCGAGGAGCTCGCTGAGCTCGGTGCCAAGGCCGCCGGCGAGGTGAGGAGCACCGGTGCGCCGGTGAAGCTCGACCCGATGACGCCGTTCGAGCGCAAGGTCGTGCACGACGCGATCGCGGCCGCTGGTCTGCGCAGCGAGTCCGAGGGCGAAGAGCCGGAGCGCTTCGTCGTCGTTCTCCCGGCCTGACCGGCCCCGTTGTCTGTCGGCCCCGTCTGTTCGCAGGCGGGGCCGATCTTTGTCAGCCTGTTAGTCACCCATCAGTTCGGATAGCGCGGTACGGAAGGACGGTCCCCGTGACGGAGGAAGCAGAGCTTCCCCAGGCGCCTGAAGAGGCACGGACGGTATTCGGCGAGTTCTTTCCAGCGGCCGTCCGGTACGCGGAACTGCTCGCGGACGCCGGTGTCGAGCGAGGGCTGATCGGTCCTCGTGAGGTGCCGCGGCTGTGGGAACGGCACTTGCTGAACTGCGCGGTGCTCTCCGAGGTGGTTCCGGAAGGTGTCACGGTCTGCGATGTGGGTTCTGGGGCCGGTCTCCCGGGCATCCCGTTGGCGCTGGTGCGCCCTGACCTGAAGATCACGTTGCTGGAGCCGCTGTTGCGGCGTACGAACTTCCTTCAGGAGGTCGTCGAGCTGCTGGGTCTTGAGCACGTGACGGTGGTGCGTGGCCGGGCGGAGGAAGTACTCGGGAAGCTGCCGCCGGTTCATGTGGTGACGGCGCGGGCGGTGGCCCCGCTGGACCGGCTGGCCGGCTGGGGGGTTCCTCTGCTGCGTCCCTACGGGGAGATGCTCGCCCTGAAGGGCGACACCGCCGAGGAGGAGATCAAGAGCACACGTTCCGCGCTGAGCAAGCTCGGTGTGGTGAAGACGGAGGTGCTTCAGGTGGGCGAGGGTGTGGTGAACCCGTTGTCCACGGTGGTGCGTGTGGAGGTCGGGGAAAGCCCTGGCGGCGTACGGTTCGCTGCCAAGCGGGCCAAGGCCGCACGGCCGTCGCGGACACGTCGGCGGCGTTGATCTGCCCTGTTTATCAGCGATGCTCCATACAAGCTGCCATACGTACGCATCGCGGAGTGTCGTGAGGGTGTAGGTGCACGACCGGTGCATCGTGTTTCACGTGAAACGTCGCTCTCTGCTGCATGGAATCATCAGTCGCGGTCGTGCGGCTGCCGCGCCGCGCGACCGCAGGCCCGTACGAGGCATGGAGTTGTCCACAGAGGTGGATTCCTCCACAGAAGAACGGGCCTCGCTGGTTCATGACCCCGAAAGCATGGCAGGCTCTGTGCATTGCGAGCCTGAAGTCGAGGAGAGTGAATCCTTGCGGTCCGACGCCAACATCGCGGGACCGATGACCGACCCGGTCCCCGGTCCCCGATCCGAATCGGTGGGGGAGGATGTTTCACGTGAAACACCGCCCCCTATGGACGACACACCCATCGGTCGTGCTGCCCAGCTGGCGGTAGAAGCTCTGGGCCGTGCGGGCGAGGGCCTGCCCCGGCCTGAGCAGACACGCGTCATGGTGGTGGCCAACCAGAAGGGCGGCGTCGGGAAGACCACGACCACGGTCAACCTGGCTGCTTCGCTCGCGCTGCACGGCGCGCGTGTGCTGGTGGTCGACCTCGACCCGCAGGGCAACGCTTCCACGGCGCTGGGCATCGACCACCACGCCGAGGTCCCCTCGATCTACGACGTCCTGGTGGACAGCCGGCCGCTCTCCGAAGTGGTCCAGCCGGTGCCGGACGTCGAAGGGCTCTTCTGTGCCCCGGCCACCATCGACCTGGCCGGTGCGGAGATCGAGCTGGTGTCGCTGGTGGCCCGGGAGAGCCGCTTGCAGCGGGCTATCCAGGCGTACGAGCAGCCGCTGGACTACATCCTCATCGACTGCCCGCCCTCGCTGGGCCTGCTGACCGTCAACGCCATGGTCGCCGGGGCGGAGGTGCTGATCCCCATCCAGTGTGAGTACTACGCGCTCGAAGGACTGGGACAGCTCCTGCGGAACGTCGATCTGGTGCGGGGACACCTCAACCCGGACCTGCATGTCTCGACGATCCTGCTGACGATGTACGACGGCAGGACCCGGCTCGCCTCTCAGGTGGCCGACGAAGTGCGCACCCACTTCGGCAAGGAGGTGCTCAGGACCAGCATCCCGCGGTCCGTTCGCATCTCGGAAGCGCCGAGCTACGGGCAGACCGTGCTCACGTACGACCCGGGATCCAGTGGATCGCTTTCGTACCTGGAAGCGGCCCGTGAGATCGCGCTGCGGGGTGTCGGGGTGCATTACGACCCGCAGCACGCCCACGTGGGCAACCAGAACAGCCAGCAGATGTCGGAGGGGATCCAGTGAGTGAGCGACGTAGAGGGTTGGGGCGTGGGCTCGGTGCGCTGATCCCCGCCGCTGCGCAGGAGAAGCCGAGCCAGCCCGCGGGGCCGGCTTCGGCGTCCCCCGGCGGGGCGCCGGTGCTGACGGCGGAGCGTGGAGTGGCGGCCGCGAAGGTGACCTCGCTGCCTCCGAGTGCCGTTTCACGTGAAACGGAGGTTTCCGCGCCGGCCGGTCAGCCGGGGCCGGCCGGGCCGGGTGAGGTGGCCGGGGTTCACTTCGCCGAGCTGCCGCTGGACTCCATCAAGCCCAATTCGCGCCAGCCGCGCGAAGTGTTCGACGAGGACGCGCTCGCGGAGCTGGTCACCTCCATCAAGGAGGTCGGGCTCCTCCAGCCGGTCGTCGTCCGGCAGCTGGGCCCTGAGCGCTACGAGCTCATCATGGGCGAGCGCCGGTGGCGTGCCTGCCGGGAAGCCGGCCTGGAGCGGATCCCGGCGATCGTGCGTGCCACGGAGGACGAGAAGCTTCTCCTGGACGCGCTGCTGGAGAACCTCCACCGGGCGCAGCTCAACCCGCTCGAAGAGGCCGCGGCGTACGACCAGCTGCTGAAGGACTTCAACTGCACGCACGACCAGCTGGCGGACCGGATCGGGCGCTCGCGCCCGCAGGTGTCCAACACGCTGCGTCTGCTGAGGCTGTCGCCTTCGGTGCAGCGCAGGGTCGCGGCGGGGGTGCTGTCCGCCGGGCACGCGCGGGCGCTGCTCGGGGTGGAGGACTCGGAGGAGCAGGACAGCCTGGCGCATCGCATTGTGGCCGAGGGCTTGTCGGTGCGTGCGGTCGAGGAGATCGTGACGCTGATGGGCTCGCGTCCGCAGAGCACGCCCAAGGCGAAGGGCCCGCGTGCGGGCGGCCGGGTGTCGCCCGCGCTGTCGAGTCTCGCGTCCAGGCTCTCCGACCGGTTCGAGACCCGGGTCAAGGTCGACCTGGGGCAGAAGAAGGGCAAGATCGTCGTCGAGTTCGCTTCGATGGATGATCTGGAGCGGATTCTCGGGACGCTCGCCCCCGGTGAGGGGCGCGTACTGGAGAAGGGGCTCTCGGAGGAGGCCGCCGAGGACGGCGAGAGCTGACCTCCGGGCAGGTGGTGTCGCAGGGCGGGTCGGGTCCGGAACAGTCTGGAACACGACCCGCCCTTTGCTCTCTCTCGGTATCGGTCCGGTGGCGGGGTGGATACGATGCGTTCTGGTATGGCGCATCCACCTTGGTTCACTTTGAGAGGGAGGGCGGGGGCCATGCGATCGGTGAGTCGCAGCCAACTGGTCACAGCGGGGCTCGGCGTCGGAGCGCTCGGCGGGTTCGTCGGCAGTTTGCTCCGGGAACGGGGTGCGCTGGCGGCCGCCCGTGACGCGGCAGGGGAAGGAAGCGAGGAACATCCTTCATGGGACGTCGGCTCGTACCGCTCACGCTGGACAATCTTCCGGACCTCCCCGACCGCTGCCGGTCCTGTGTCTTCTGGGAGCTTGATCCGGTCAGTGGAGAAGCAGCGGTAAAGGCGGGGACTCCGGAGCTGGAGAAGGAAGCCTGGATCTCGGCGGTCCTGCTGGAGTGGGGGTCCTGCGGGCGAGTGGTCTACGTCGACGAGGTTCCGGTGGGGTTCGTGCTGTACGCGCCACCGGCCTATGTGCCGCGGTCGACGGCTTTCCCCACCAGTCCGGTGTCGCCGGACGCGGTGCAGTTGATGACGGCCTGGATCATGCCCAGCCATCAGGGGCAGGGACTGGGGCGTGTGATGGTGCAGACCGTGGCCAAGGACTTGCTGCGGCGGGGTTTCAAGGCCATCGAGGCTTTCGGCAACGCCCGCTGGACAGAGCCGACCTGTCTGCTGCCGGCCGATCACCTGCTGGCGGTGGGCTTCAAGACCGTTCGCCCGCATCCGCTGCATCCCCGGCTGAGGCTGGAGCTGCGGACGACGCTTTCCTGGAAGGAAGACGTCGAGCTGGCTCTCGACCGGTTGCTGGGGGCGGTACAGAAGGAACCGGTGCTCCGCCCCTTGTGAGGCGATGACAAACGCGTGTGGGCTCATCCCTGCCGGGGATGAGCCCACACGCGTTTCACGTGAAACGAGAGGCGGCTGTCAGGCCTTGGCGGCCTCTTCGCCGATGAAGTCGCCCAGGTCGCGCAGGAGAGCGGCCTTCGGCTTGGCGCCGACGATCGTCTTGGCGACCTCGCCGTTCTGGTAGACGTTCAGCGTCGGGATGGACATGACGCCGTACTTGGCTGCGGTGGCCGGGTTCTCGTCGATGTTGAGCTTGACGATCTCGATCTCGTCGCCGTGCTCCGCCGCGATCGCCTCGAGGGACGGGGCGATCTGGCGGCACGGGCCGCACCAGGCGGCCCAGAAGTCCACGAGCACAGGCTTGTCGTTCTTGAGAACGTCCTGCTCAAAGGATGCGTCGGTCACGTTCTTCAAGGTGCCGGCCACGGCAGCCTCCTTAACTTCGGGGTGGGGTGTGGGG
>NZ_VBVX01000182.1 GCF_005981925.1 Streptomyces albidochromogenes | reverse complement strand
ACCACACCCTCCCCTCCTTCTACGCCGCCGCCGACGCCTTCGCCATGCCCTGCCGCAGCCGCAGACGCGGCCTGGAGGTGGAGGGCTTGGGCATTGTCTACCTGGAGGCCGCCGCGTCCGGACTCCCCGTCCTGGCAGGCGACTCGGGCGGCGCCCCCGACGCGGTACGCGACGGCGAGACCGGCCACGTCGTCGACGGCCACTCGGTGGCGGCGACGGCAGACCGTCTGACCAGACTCCTCCGCAACCTTGAACTCGCGCACGAGATGGGCGAGAAGGGCCGCCACTGGGTCCAAACGGAATGGACCTGGGACCGCTCCTACGCAACTCTGGCGGGGCTGCTCCATTCAGCGGGAGTAGCAGGGTGAGTGAGCGCAAGCCGTACCCAAGCGACTTGTCCGATGAACGTTGGGCGCTGATCGAGCCGATGATCACGGCCTGGAAACAGGACCGGGTGGGGCGGTCGGCGACCGGCGACCCCGGGGCCTGTGATCTCCGGGAGATCGTGAACGCGATCTTCTACCAGAACCGGACGGGATGTCAGTGGCGCTATCTGCCCCATGATCTCCCCACCTGGTCAGCGGTGTTCTACTACTTCACGCTGTGGCGCCAGGACGGGCTCGACCAGCGGATCCAGGAACTCCTGCGCTGCCAGGTCAGGGAGAGGGCCCGGCGATTGGAGGACCCGTCCCTGGTGGTCATCGACACCCAGTCCGTGCGTGCGGCCGCGGGTGTCCCGAAAACCACGACGGGACTGGACGCGAACAAGAAGACGCCGGGGCGCAAACGGGGACTGGCCGTCGACGTGCTGGGGCTGATCATCGGCGTCGTCGTCCTGGCCGCATCGGCTCACGACAACACCGCCGGAACGGCCCTGCTCGACCAGGCGGCCGAGCGGTGCGGGACGCGCCTGGAGAAAGCACTGGTGGACCAGGGCTTCAAGGACGAGGGCATCATCCACGGCGCACTGCTGGACATCACCGTCGAGGTCGTCCGCCGCAACCCGGATGAGAAAGGCAAGGGCTTCGTCCCACAGCCGAAGCGGTGGGTGGTCGAGCAGGTCAACGGCACGTTGATGCTGCACCGGCGTCTGGCCCGCGAATACGACCACCGGCCCGACAACGCCGCCTCGCGCGTCTACTGGGCCTCCACCGCGAACATGACCCGCCGCCTCACCACGCCCACTCCATCCTGGCGCGACACCCTCCAGGCGGCCGCGTGAACATCACCGAACTCCTCACCAACCTCCAGGCCCGCCATGTCGCGGCCAACACCCGGACCGACGAACTACGCGACCAGATCGCGCACCTCACCGCGGCTCTTGCCGAGGCCGAAACGCGTCTCGTGGACCTGGACACCACGTGGAAGGTCATCGCCGAACTCACCCCGCCGGAGAACGCACCGGCTCCGCCCGAGTCGACCACCGCCTACCAGGCCATCGTGGGCGCCTTCAACCAGCACCCCGACCAGGTATTCCGAGTCCGCGAACTACACGACCTCCTCGGCATGCCCACCGACGACCCGGCCCTGAACGTCACGCGTAGCCGCCTCGGACGCCTCACCCGGCAAGGCTTCCTCACCCAACCCGGACGAGGCCGCTACCAGAAACGGACTTAACGCCCTCTGAATGTTCAGGAGAAATGACGTCACTGCATGCCCTGCCCGCTGCCTGTGACAGCCTGCGGCGCTCCTTAGCGCCCAGGAGGCATGCGTTCCACGCACCACGCCGAAAAGCACCGAGCGTCGCTCGGTGCTCGGTTTCACCCCACTGGCACGCATCAGGCAGCAGGCGGGGGCGGGGCACCCCGTTTGGTCGCAAGCCGGAGGCCGGGGCAGGCTGGTTGCTATGGGTGACGCACCGATCGTTGTGCACCGGCCGTCTGCGTCGGGCGGCCGACGGGTGAGCGTGCACCCGAACCTCAACGACATCCAGGTCGTGCTCGGCAGCGCACTGGGCGAGGGCGGCGCGGAGACTTCCCGCAGCAGCAACATCGGGGTACAGCTCGGGATCGGGTTGGAGCGGCTGCCGGGACGGGCCAGGTTGTTGAGGCACCCCGACATGATCACTTCTGTTAAGAACCGGCGGTGGGCCGTCGACTTCGATACCCCGAAGCACGGTGGCAACGCCCGCCAGGCACATCCACTGACCAGGACATAGATGATCGCGGCGAACAGCGTCCCATCAGGCGTGTCCCGCGTCCCGCCGCCCTGCGGACGCACCTTCGACGGCGGGATCAGCGGCTCCGCGATCTCCCACAGCCCGTCCGGAACAATCCAACTCCAAGTACCCCGCCCCATACCGCGTCCAACGAACCAGCACCACATAGGACACCGTCTTAGACGGTGTCCTACATGGTGAGTTGGTCGTTGGGTTTGTTATGGGGAGTGGGCGGTGGGGATGGATTGTTCCGGACGGGCTGTGGGAACTCGCGGAGCCGTTGTTGCCGGCTGCTCGGGTGCGGCCGCAAGGCGGTGGGGTCGCGAACATCGATGACGAGGCGGTCTTCGCCGCGATCATCTACGTCCTGGTCAGCGGCTGTGCCTGGCGGGCCTTGCCTCCGTGCTTCGGGGCCTCGAAGTCGACCGTGCATCGCCGGTTCGTCATCTGGTCTCGTGCGGGAGTCTGGGGCCGGCTGCACCAGGAGGTTCTCCGACTCCTGGACGAAAGGGACCTGGTCGACCTGTCGCGCACGGTTCTCGACTCTGCCCATGTCCGCGCTAAAAAGGGGGCGAACTTGCAGGTCCGAGCCCCGTGGATCGGGGTAAGGCCGGTTCCAAGATGCATGTCCTGTCCGATGCGGACGGACTGCCCCTACGCGTCGGACTCTCCGCGGCCAACACCCACGACAGCCAGGCACTGAAACCGATGCTGTCCCACTTCCACATGGGACACGAATCCCACGCAGCCGAATCGAAGCCCCAACGCCTGCACGCAGACAAGGCATACGACGTCCCTCACCTGCGGCGATGGTTATGGGGCAAGCACATTGGAGTCCGGATCGCCCGCAAGGGAGTCGAGTCCAGCGAACGGCTGGGGCGCCGCCGATGGGTCATCGAGCGGACCATGTCATGGCTGACCGGGTACCGCAGACTCAACCACCGCTACGAGCAACACCCGGGCAACTACCTGGCATTTCTTGGGCTGGCAGCCGCCATCTGCTGCTACAAACGCTTCCGCAACCTCACCATGTAGGACACGGTCTTAGGTCCCGTCTCTCCGATTACGCTGGCAGCCCGGGAATTCAGCGCGGTGGGGTCCTGGAGGCATTGCTTCCAGGACCCCACGCAATCAGCGTAGATCGCGGCCCGGGTTCGAGATCCTGAACTTGACTACGTTCTCCCCCGACACTGGCCGGTTCGGCGTTCCTTCGCGCCGCCCGGCAGTGTCTGGACGCCGCCGAGCGCGCGGCCGCCGAGGTCGCCGCGGCCGTCGGTGAGGTGCGCGGACGGCTCGCCGTGGGCCTGATCCCCAGCGTCGCTGCGGTCGACATCCCGAGCGTTCTGCGCGACTTCCACCGGCAGTACCCGGACGTGCGCATCAGCCTGCGCGTGGGCGCGAGCGAGGAACTCGTCGAGCAGGTCAAGGAAGGGGCCCTCGAAGTGGCCTTCCTCGGGCTGTCGACCACCGCGCGACTCGAAGGTGTCGACGCGCGTGAACTCGCCCGTGACCTGCTCGTCGCCGTGGTCGCGCCGGACCACCCCCTTGCCGAGGAACCGACCGTCGACCTTCGCAGGCTTTCTGCAGAGGTGTTCGTGGACCTGCCAGCCAATACAGCCGGACGTGCCCAGTCCGACCAGGCCTTCTCGGCCGCCGGTCTCAGCCGCGACGTCGCTTTCGAGGTGACCAACGCGGACTTCCTGGCCCGCCTGGTCGGGCAGGGGCTGGGCATCGCTATGCTCCCCTCCGCGTACGCGTCTAAGCTCAACGGCGTTACCGCCATTGAGGTCACTGACGCGCCGGCCCGCGTCGAATATGTCATCTGCAACCGCGTCAGCCGCACGCCCGCGGCGACCGCCTTCCTTGCCATTCTTGACATCCCCGCCATGCCCGGCTCGAAATGAAACCCTGCTGCTGTTTCACTTGGCGGCGATGGCGTCCATAGGAGAACCTAACTTCTGGTTGATGCGTCCCGCCCTTGCCGCATTCAGAGCTGGGGCTCTTGTGCTGGGCTCACGGTGCGATTTCGAAGTGGACTTCGGGGGTCGGGCACTGCTCGGCGAGGTCGGGCGGCTCGGCCTGTTCCTGCGCGTCGGCGGTCAGGTCCCAGCAGAGCTTGGTTGCGGTCCATTCCGCGGCGTATTGCTCACCCCCAGGGTGGTGCGGTTCACCGCAGAAACGACGCCCCCGCTTGTCTGCGACGAGCAGACACGACGGGCCCGCAGGCATCAGCGTGCGTGGAGGGGAGGTGAGGCCTGCGACGTCGAGCTCGGTTCGCAGAGCGCGGACGCGGTCTTCGACGGCAAGGTTGCCAGCGTCGCAGGCCGTCGCGGTGGGCCGGCCGCGCCGGCAGATTTCCCGCGCGACCGCCGGAAATGTTTGCGATAGGGGCCGGGAAGGAGTCAGAGTCGGGAGGGGGACAGGAGGTGACCGTGACCGTCCTCGCGATACTTCTTCTTATCATCGGGACAATCTTGATCCTGCTTGGGACGGTCCTGGTCGTCGTCGGGGCAATCGTGATCCTCATGGGGATTGCCCTGATCGCCATTGCGGCCTTCCTGCTGATCCGGAGAGTACTGAGGCGCCGACAGTAGAAACGGCGAGGCCGAGGCGGGTGTCTGCGCGTTCGGGCCGGGCGGCGGCCGCGGTGTGGCCTGCGCCGAGGGCGAGGCCAGAGAAGCGGGACCGGATCAGGCCCAACGCGTCGAGCTGCCGTTGACGCCTGGCTAGGCCACGGTTTCTGTGATGAGGACGGCGGTGGTGACCGGCCCCGTGCTGTCGGTGGTGGCTGCGTCGCCTACGGCGTCCCGGACGGCGCGGGCGACCTCCAGCGGGTGGTGTCCGGGGGCGACCGCGAGCTGGATCTGGATGTGGCGGCCGGGTGGATCGTCATGGTCCTCCACCTTGACCGGGCGGCTTCCCAGCACGGCGGTGAGGCGGGCGACACCCGGAAGACCCGTCGCGACGTCCGCCAGCTCCCCGACAGGCCCCCGCGTGGATCTTGTTCCGGGCGCTGGGCGCGAGCTTCGCGTGGCTGCGGCTTCCGGCGCGGCCCTCATGGCTCTCGCCGCGGCCCGCGACTTCACGCCTGTCTCCGGGCCCTCATACAGATCCGTGACGCGCAGGTCAGCTGTTACGGCGGCCAGGCCGAGCCGTTCAGCGGCCGTGTTGAGCAGTGCGTTCCTCAACTGTTCGGCGGTCTCATCCAGCGGCTGCCCGGGGGATGCTGTGAAGGCGGCTTCGATTCTGAGCGGGCCCGGCGGTAGCGCGCTGGCCGGCGGACGGACGGTCGGCTCGGACACGGGCTCGAGCGGTGCCGGCCCGATGCGCAGGGTCTCCAGCCGGACACCGGGAATCTCAGCGGCCGCGAGCCCGAGGGCCCGGACGGCCGCTTGCTCGGTGATCCATGTCCCGTCGTCGGGCCCGCCGAGCGGGAGCAGCCTGCCCAGGTCGAGCTGGTGCCGTACTGCCTGCGTCCACGCCTCGGTTTTCACCGGCCTCTCACCCTCTTTCTTCCATGGCCGCGGTTCACTTCCTGGCGCACTGCGCCCGGAGTGTCCGCGAGGGCTCCGGGCAGGGGCACTCGCGCCACCTGGTTGACCACCTCCATGAACCAAAGCGAACAAAAGGTGCTAAAGAGAGTATAAAATCAGTAAAGAGTGCGAGATGTGTGCCTCAAGGGAGGAATCCCCCTGATGACTGAGAACACCGGCGCAATGCACGGGGGTGCGCCCGGTTCTCGTGGCCGGACGGCCATCGCCGATGTGGTGTTGGAGAAGATCGCCGGAATGGCGGCACGGGACGTGCGCGGTGTCTATGCCCTGGGCGGCGGATTCGCGCGCTCGATGGGCTCCATGCGGGAGCGGATGCCGGGCGCCGGGAGTGGCCAGTCCGTCACACGGGGGGTCGCTGTCGAGGTGGGAGAGGTGCAGGCGTCCATCGATTTGGAGATCGTCGTCGACTACGGCGTTGCCATCACGGATGTGGCCGGTGCGGTGCGGGAGAGCGTGATTTCCGCGGTGGAGCGGATGGCGGGTCGGGAGGTCGTGGAAGTCAACATCATGGTCAGTGATGTGAACCTGCCCGACGAGGAGGACGAAGGGGAAGAGCGGCAGCGGATCCAGTAGCCGGGGCGGTGCAGCTCGCTTGAGTGAAGGAGCGCGTGATGAGCAGGGCCATGGTGGGTTTGATGGCCGGAATGGCGCTGGGTTTCGCCGCGTATTTCGGTGGCTTCTGGGCTTTCCTGCTGGTGCTGGGGCTGGGCGTCGTCGGGCTCGTGGTCGGGCGGTTCATGGAAGGCGATCTCGAACGTGGCGACTTCGTCCGTCGCCGAGACCGGCAGGAGCGGATCCGCGATGACCGGCGACGGGTTCGATGAGACTGGCGGCAGTGACCGGTGAAGCCGCTCGGCGCCCGAACGTCCCCCGCGGGGAGCGCGGTGCGACCACAGTCGACGACCGGGTCGTTGCGAAGCTCGCCTCCCGGGTGGCGCGCGAGGCGCTGAGCCGGTTCGCCGAGTCGGCCGGCCAAGTACCACCCGGCCGCCGGACGCCGCACGTGACCACATCCGTGCGGCGGGCACCGGAGCGGAATACCGCAGGACGAGACGGCGAGTCTGCGGTCAGACGGCAGGCGGTGCTCGGCGAGGCACGGATGCACATCACCGTCGAGCTCGGATATCCGTCCGACATCGGGGCGCAGTGCGCCGCGGTGCGCCGAGAGGTCACCGAACAGCTCAGGACCTGGGCCGGCATGGACATCTCCGACCTCACAGTGTCGGTCGAGAGGCTTCACTCGATGCACTCGCGGCACACAGATCAGGAGAGGGTGAGATGAGCGCGAACACCCGGCGGCAGGCGACCGGTGACAGCAATCCATCCTCCGGTCCCGGACAGGCAGCTCCGTCCGCCGATGGCGCGGGCCAGACGGCGGCGATCGATAAATCAGGCCGGTCGGCACGCCGTTTCTGGTCAGCGCGGCGGATTACAGCAGCCGTGGTGGCCCTGCTGTCCCTCGCGGCCATCGGATTGCTCCTGTACGACGTGGTCTCGGTGCGGGCAGGCCGGTCCGCGATGCGCTGGCGACTGCGGCTCGCCGACGAACTAGCAACACGGCCGCTGGATGACATCTGGATGATCGTCGGGGCAGCAATGGCGATGGCCCTCGGCCTGTGGCTTTTCCTGCTGGCGGTGACACCGGGACTGCGCAGGCTGCTGCCCATGCGGCAGCCCACCAGTACCCCCGGGACAGGGGAGGTCCGCGCCGGGCTCGACCGCCGCGCGGCCGCCCTGGTTCTGCGCGACCGGGCCATGCAGGTACCCGGTGTCCAGTCGGCACAGGTCGCTGTCGGCCGCCGGAAGATCAAAGCCCGGGCACAGGCACATTTCCGCGATCTCGACGAGGTCCGCGCGGACCTGGACGCCACGCTGGGCGAAGCCGTGACGTTCCTGGGCCTCGCCCGGCAACCCACGCTGACCGTGCACGTCCGGCGCCCGCAGAAGGGCTGAGGCGATCCCGATGCTCAAGACGGTGAACCGGGTGCTGCTGGGGGTTTGCGGCCTTGCACTGTTCGGCCTGGGTGGCGGCGTGCTGCTGGGCGGCCTGTACCTGCAGCGCCGCTGGGACTTCGGCATGCCGGGCTGGTGGCCCTTCCACGGGCCGGACGACGTGGTGCTGGGCACCGAGAGACGCACCCGGTGGCGGGAAGAAGGCTGGCGGTGGCCGGTCGTCATCGCGGTGCTCGCCGTGCGCGTGCCCGGGTCAAGGACGGGCTGATCGTCGCGGACTTCCGGCACTACGAGTCCAGAGCCACGGAATCGAAGCCACTTCTTCACGAGCACGCGATCGTGTCGATCCGCGCCCGGCGGGCCTGACGAGAAGGGGACGTGGGGCAACCTGTCGGCGGACTTGCTGATGGCCAACATCGCTGCCGCTGACACCCTTTACACCTGGTACTTCATGGAGGAGGTGTCCGCCCGGCTCGGGTGGGCGTGGGAGCCGCGCGAGGTGACGCCCGGCCGCCCGTGATGGAGATCGCGGGCATCGATCAGCGGCTCATCGGCTGGCAGTCGACCCGCCGCCAGCAGATCGAGGACGCCATCTCCGTCCTGACGGTACGAGGAGAAGCACGGGCATGCGCCGGGGGAGCGGGCGGCCTACGCGCTGGTCTGCCAGGCCGCCGACCAGACGCGCCCGCCCAAGCGCACGGAGCTGCTGTCGCTGACCGAGCTGCGGACGCGATGGCGCACCTCAGCGAACCGGGCGTTCGGGGCCTGCACCGTCTACCGGCTGGCGGAGCGTGGTGGTCGCCGTCGTCGGCGTCAAGAGCCGCGGTCGAGGAGGCGAAGGGCGGCAAGGGAGACGTGGTGATCGCCGCTCTGGGCACCGGCCCCGTGCGCGGGAGCGGGCTGCGGATTCCGCCCCTGAAACACCGCCGCAACCGTGGTCGGCGAGGGGGGCCGACCACTCGGCTTTGACCGCGGCACCTACTGCCGCCGCAACACCGTCGAGCGCTGCTTCAACCGACCCATGGCATTCCGCGGCATCGCGACCAGGTAAGACAAAGACTGCCACTTCCTACGAAGCAGCGGTCAGTCTGGCGTCGCTCCTGATCTGGGCAAGATCGCTGCAAAGACGGACCGTTAGCCTTAGCACGCGGCTCCGAGCAGCAGCAGTGTGTGCGGCCACAGGTCGTCGAGGACAGTGGGGTCGTTCCTGAGCTTGGCGAACATGACCAGTCCTTCGAGGTGGGCGACCACGGCTCGCGCAGTGGTCGCTGTGGCTCGCTCGTGGGGGATGGTTCCCTCGTCGGCAGCGTCGTTGAGGGTGGCGGCGACGAGTGCGATCTGTTCGTCGAAGATCTCTTCCAGGCGGGCCTGCACGGCGGGCTCCTGGGTGGACAGCTCCAGTGCGAGGTTGCCGAGGAGGCAGCCGTCGACCGTCCCCGAGGTCTCCTTGGTCCGGCGCTGGAGCTGCGCCATGGTGTCCAGGAGTCGCCGCAGGCGGTCGAGGGCGGGGCCGGTGGCGGTCAGCTCGGTGGTCCAATAGCTGCGTTCGGCGTTCCAGTAGGCGTTGACGGCCTCGACCGTCAGTGCCTGCTTGGATTCGAAGAAGTGGTAGAAGCTGCCCTTCTTCACCTCTGCCTTGGCGCAGATTTCGGCAACTCCGAGGCTGCTGTAGCCGCGGCGTTGCATCAGTTCACCGGTGGCGTCGATGAGGCGGTCGCGTGCCGTGCTGGTGCGTCCCATGGGGGCGAGTATACGTCCGGTCAACTATCCGACTGGCGAGCTAGTAAATAGTTGACCGGTCGTCTAGGGTCGGGTTTGTTGCTCCGCGTACGCTTCACAGAGAACGAAGGGACATCCATGTCCGCGCCACTTTCCGTCGTTATTGCTCATCACAGCGGCTACGGCCACACGGGGCGCCAGGCCGCCGCCGTCGCGGCCGGTGTTAGTTCGGTCCCCGGCGTGTGCGCCGATCTGCGAGACGTCGCCACTCTGGACAACAGCCTCTGGGCGGCTCTTGAGGACGCTGACGCGATCATCTTCGGCTCGCCCACCTACATGGGGTCCACCTCCGCCGTCTTTCAGCGGTTCGCCGAGGCCAGCGGCACGGTATGGGCCAAGCAGGGCTGGCAGGACAAGCTCGCGGCCGGTTTCACCAACTCCGCCGGCGTCAACGGCAACAAGGACAACACCCTGCTCTCCCTGGCCGTCCTCGCCGCGCAGCACGGCATGACCTGGGTCTCGCTCGGCCTGCTCCCCGGCTGGGCCTACACCTCCACCGGCAGCCCGGACGACCTCAACCGTCTCGGCGGCTTCGTCGGCGCCATGGCCCAGTCTTCCTCCGACCTCGGCCCCGACCAAGCCCCCACCGACTCGGACCTGCGCACCGCCCACCACCTCGGCGCCCGCGTCGCCCGCACCGCGCTCCAGTTCGCCCACGGCCGCGAGGCCGCCGCCCTGGTGGTGACCGCATGAGCGGCCAGGGCCGGCTCGGCGATCTGCTGGGCATCGAGCACCCCATCGTCCAGGGCCCCTTCGGTGGCGGACTTTCCTCCGTCGCCCTCACCGCCGCGGTCAGTGAGGGCGGCGGCCTCGGATCCTACGGCGCGCACATCCTCACCCCCACCGCGATCACCGTGCTCGTCACCGAACTGAAGGCCGCCACGAACCGCCCGTTCGCCGTGAACCTCTGGGTGCCATTGGAGGGCGAGCGCTCCGCACTGCCGGACAACGCCGTATTCACCGCCCACGCCGAGCGGCTCCGTCCCTACTACGACGAACTCGATGCCGCCGCCCCCGCCTACGAGGACGTCGAAGCCTTGCCTGACTTCGACGACCAGATCGACGCCCTCCTCGCCGCCGAGCCGCCCGTCATCAGTTTCGTTATGGGCATTCCGCCTCGCCGTGTCGTCGACGAGGCGCGCCGCCGGGGCATCGCCCTGATCGGCACGGCGACGACAGTGGACGAGGCCGTCGCCCTCGACGACGCGGGCCTCGACGCGATCGTGGCCTCGGGCAGCGACGCGGGCGGGCACCGCGGGGCGTTCCTCGCGCCCGTACGGGAGTCACTGGTTGGCACCTTCTCGCTGGTGCCGCAGATCGCCGACGTCGTGACCGGGCCCGTCATCGCCGCGGGCGGCATTGCCGACGGCCGCGGCATCCGGGCAGCCCTCACCCTCGGCGCCGACGCCGTGCAGATCGGCACCGCGTTCCTCGCGACCCGGGAATCCGGCGCGAGCGACGCCCACAAGCGTCAGCTCGGGACCCCAGCGGCCCGTACGACCGTCCTCACCCGGCTCTTCTCCGGCCGCACCGCCCGCGGCATACCCAACCGGTTCGTCCGCGACATGGCGGCGTACGAGGACGCCGTGCCCCCGTACCCCATCCAGAACGCCCTGATGCAGCCCATCCGCCGGGCCGCCGCCGCCCAGGGGAGGCCGGAGTACGTGAATCTGTGGGCCGGGCAGGCGGCAGCGCTGGCTGGCGATGACCTGGATGCAAGGGAGTACCTGGCCCACTTGGTCAAGGAGCTCCCAAGTCAGGGTGTCCCCTTCGGATCACATCGCGCCCGTTGAAGAAGCCCGCGTAGTGGCGTGCGGCCAGTGCCGCCGTGATCGAGTGCCGGTGCCATGCCACCGGCACTCGATCACGACGTCGGCGCCAGGCGATCTGGTCGACCGGCTCACCGCACCGCGTACCGTGCCCGGCCATCAACCGACGTCCATGTGATCACGACGGACTCCTACGCGCTCGATGACGGCCAGAACCGCACGGCCATCGTCAAGGCGGGCTGCTGTACAACCCGAAGAAGCTCCTGGTAGACGGGCTCGCAACCAAGATCGCCCGTGTCCGCCAGGAGCAACACCGTTGCGTTTGGGCTGTGAGTCGTACGTCAAGCCCCACCCTCGACCGTCCCCTCAGCCGAAGACGATGGCATGGCCGCTGGCGATGCTCGACCGGCATGCTGCAAAGAGCTGGGCCCAGGCGAACTTCTCGGGTTCGAAGGATCGGTGCGCGGGATGTCCACCAGCTTCGCCTGCTCGGCACTGGAGAGCGTTCCGTCCTCGTCGGGATGGATGTCGATCCCCGGTGCCAGCCAAACCAGCTCGGACTGCAAACGCTGGCTGGACCCGACCATTCCGTACCCCAGGACTTCATCCTCTTCGGGCAGGAATAGCGGCTCACTTATGTCGACCGGCACGTAGTAACCCCCGTTGTCGGCATGGCAGAGCAGGTGTGACGAAGGCATGGCCAGCTCGTCATGGACATTCTCCTGGTCCCGGGCGTTCTGCTCATCGTCCACGGCGTGAGCCGGGGTGACAGCTTCCCCGCGCAGCCGCAGGACGAACGCACGGCGCAGGTGGCTCAGATAGCTGTAGGGAAAGCCTCCGGAGTAGAAAGCATCACCAGCGGGTTCCGTGCCCGGTTCGCGCCAGTCGATGCTCTGCCCGACAAGTGCCCGGCTGAGCAGGGCGAAGGCGCTTAGGCCCAATACCGCTGAATTTGACTGGTGTTGGTCCTTGGGTGTGATGTGCCAAGGCCTGGACAGGTGAAGTCGTCGGGTGAGCGGTTCTCGGACCGAATCGCTCTGGGTGTGTTGACGCGGGTGTTTCCTCCCGGGTTGGTGGATGAGGTGATCGCGGAGTGCGGACGACGGGAGCAACGTTCCCGGCTGCTGCCGGCTCGGGTGGTGGTGTACTTCGTGCTCGCGATGTGTTTGTTCTCGGGGCAGGGTCATGAGGAAGTGGCCCGGTTGCTGACGCAGGGCCTGGAGCGGGTGCGGCAGTGGGAGAAGCCGTGGCGGGTGCCGACGACGGCGGCGATCGGCAGGGCCCGGAGGCGGTTGGGGCCACAGCCGCTGAAGGTGCTGTTCGACCGGGTGTGCAGGCCGGTCGCGACGCCGGCAACAGCTGGTGCTTGGTATCGCAGGTGGCGGCTGGTCGCGGTGGACGGCACCGTCTTCGACGTCCCGGACACCGAGGCGAACAGCATGTTCTTCGGCCGTCCCGGCTCGGCGCGGGGACAGCAGCGCTGTGCGTATCCGCAGGTGAGGGTGGCCGCACTGGTGGAGTGCGGGACACATGCGGTGTTCGCCGCGGCGACCGGTCCGCTGCCGGTCCACGAACAGCACCTCATTCCCGACCTGCTGGGCCGACTCGAACCAGGCGTGCTGCTGATGGCCGACCGCGGCATCATCGGCTTCGAGCTGTGGAAGGCCGCCTCGGGCACGGGTGCGGACCTGTTGTGGCGCGTGCGCAAGAACATCGTGCGCCCGTTCCTCGAAGCCTTCGAGGACGGCTCCTACCTGTCCGAGATCGTGGCTACCGGCGACCGTGACCGCCGTGATCCGGCCAGGGTTCGCGTCATCGAATACAGCCTCGGTCGAAGCGGCGACGATACGCTCTACCGGCTGATCACGACCATCTGCGACCCGGACCAGGCGCCCGCAGACGACCTTGCGGGCCTCTACCACCAGCGGTGGGAGATCGAGAACACCCAAAACCCACCAAGGTGGCCGCCAGCTGGTCCTGCGATCGCAATACCCGGACGGCGTCGAGCAGGAAATCTACGGCTTCCTTCTCGTGCATCACGCATTGCGGGACGTCATGCATCACACCGCTCATCAAGCCGGCCTCGACCCCGACCGGCTCTCCTTCACCCGCACCCTTCGCATCGCCCGCCGCCATGTCACCGACCAGGCGGCACTTTCCCCCCTCACGACTCAGCCGAGCCCTGACTCACACCACCCGTGAGCTGCTGGAACGACTCCTCCCGCCCCGCAGGCGACGTTCCAACCCTCGCGTCGTCAAACGCAAGATGAGCAACTGGCACCTCAAACATCCCCACCACCGCAA
>NZ_VBVX01000181.1 GCF_005981925.1 Streptomyces albidochromogenes | reverse complement strand
GCTGCATCCAGCCCCTCTGGCGTGGGCTTAAACCGGACGAAGTGGGGTTATTTCGCTACTTCTGCAGGGTTCAGTAGTTGACGTCAAGAGTCGAATAGTTGATACCGCTAATACGGCCATTAGTAGTAGATAAGCCATTTTGGGTGCGGCGGGGGCGCGGGTTACCAATGTGAAGCCAGCCCGGCGGACTGCCGGGTTCACTCACTCCCGGAGGTTCCCCCCGCATGACGAAGTTCGACATGTTCTCCCGCGCCCGCTCCTCGTCCGTCCGTACCCGCCGCAACGCCGTCGTGGCCGCCGGGCTCGGCGCGTCGATGATGCTCGGCACGGCGGGCGTGGCGTTCGCCGCCGAGGGGACCGCCGCTTCGGGCGTCGAGAAGCAGGCCCAGGTTCAGGCCAAGGCCGCCGCGAGCGCGAAGAAGGCCGCCACCGACGCCAAGAAGGCCGCCGACCTGAAGAAGGCCGCCGCCAAGGCGAAGGCCGCGGACGCGAAGAAGGCGAAGGCCAAGAAGGCCGCCTCCTGGCAGAAGCCCGTCAAGCACTACTCGCTCAGCGCCACGTACGGCAAGGGCGGCGGCATGTGGGCCAGCAAGCACTCCGGCCAGGACTTCGCGGTGCCGGTCGGCACTCCGGTCGACGCCGTGCACGGCGGCACCGTCGTGAAGGCGGGCCCGAACGGCGGCGGCGACGGGCCGGCGTACGGCAACGCCATCGTGATCAAGCACTCCAACGGCACGTACTCGCAGTACGCGCACCTGTCCAAGATCCAGGTGACCCCCGGCGAGACGGTCAAGACCGGCGAGCGCATAGCCCTCTCCGGCAACACCGGAAACTCCAGCGGCCCGCACCTGCACTTCGAGATCCGTACGACGCCGAACTACGGCACGGCGATCAACCCGGTCTCGTTCCTCCGTGCCGAGGGCGTCAGCTTCTGACCTCCCTCAGCGGCCGGCCGTGCCGGCGCGTGATCCGCTGATCCGCGTCAGCGCGTGACCCCCGGAGCCTGGCCGTGTGCCTGGCTCACCAGATCGACGGCGACCTCGAGAGCGGCCTTGCGCTTCTCCTCGGGGTCGCCTTCGACGTCCCTGAGCACGAACATCCCCGCGTGCATCGTGAAGAGCGCGCTGACGCAGCGGACCTGGTCGGTCAGTACGGCCTGGGGGTCCTTGACCAGGTCCAGCAGGACGAACATGCGCTCCTTGAACGTCTCGCCGATGCTCAGGTCGCGCATCGTGGCCTGGTTCTCGTGCATGAAGCGGAAGAGGGGGGCGGCGGCGGCCAGGGTCAGGCTGTAGCGGGTCAGGATCTCCTTCTTCGTCTCCAGCGTGCGCGGCTGCTCCTGCCCCCAGGCGATCAGCTCGTCCATGGGCCTCGTGAGGTCCTGGAAGAGGCTGATGATGATGTCTTCCTTGGTCTTGAAGTGGTAGTAGAGCGCCGCCTTCGTGACGTCGAGCCGCTCGGCGATCTCGCGCAGCGAGGTCTTCTCGTAGCCCTGCTCGGCGAAGAGCTCCATGGCGACGTCCTGAATGCGCTGACGAGTGTTGCCTCTGGACACGCTGCTCTCCCAAGAAAAAACTTACTTGACGCCCGGCTAGTTAGGGGTCTACCTTCCCCGAGTGTAGTAACTTGCCGGGCGGCAAGTAAGTAAACGGGGAGCGGGGATCATGGACGCGACGAAGCGGCAGAGCGGGACCGAGCGGGGGGGCGAGAGCGAACAGGCGGCTGCTCAGCCGCGCAGTGTGCGCGTGGTGCTGCTCGCACTCATGATCGCGATGCTGCTCGCCATGCTGGACAACATGATCATCGGCACCGCCATGCCGACCATCGTCGGCGAGCTCGGCGGCCTGGCGCACCTGTCCTGGGTGGTCACGGCGTACACCCTGGCCACGGCCGCGTCCACGCCGATCTGGGGCAAGCTCGGCGACCTGTACGGACGCAAGGGCATCTTCCTCACCGCCATCGTCGTCTTCCTCCTGGGCTCGGTCCTCAGCGGCATGGCCCAGGACATGGGCCAGCTGATCGGCTTCCGCGCCGTGCAGGGACTGGGCGCCGGCGGTCTCATGGTCGGCGTCATGGCGATCATCGGCGACCTGATCCCGCCGCGCGAGCGGGGCAAGTACCAGGGCATGATGGCCGGCGTCATGGCGCTCGCCATGATCGGCGGGCCGCTCGTCGGCGGCACCATCACCGACCACCTGGGCTGGCGCTGGAGCTTCTACATCAACCTGCCGCTCGGCGCGGTCGCGCTGGCGATGGTCACCGCCGTACTGCACCTTCCCAGGAAGGAGCGGTCGAAGGCGCGCGTCGACTACCTGGGCGCGGCACTGCTGACGGTGGGCATCACGGCGATCGTGCTGGTCACGACCTGGGGCGGCACGGAGTACGCCTGGTCCTCGGCCGTCATCATGGAGCTCGTCGCGCTCGGTGTCGCCGCACTCGCCGGCTTCCTCTTCGTCGAGGCCAGGGCCGCCGAGCCGATCGTGCCGCTGCACATCTTCCGCAACCGCAACTTCACGCTCATGTCGGTGATCGGCTTCCTGACCGGCTTCGTGATGTTCGGCGCGGTGCTCTTCCTGCCGCTGTTCCAGCAGTCCGTCCAGGGCGCCTCGGCGACCAACTCCGGGCTGCTCCTGCTGCCGATGCTGCTGTCGATGATGGTCGTCTCGCTGATCTCGGGCCGGATGACCACCAACACCGGCAAGTACAAGATCTTCCCGATCATCGGCGGCGGCCTGATGGTCGCCGGGCTGCTGCTGCTCGCCCAGATGGACACCGGGACCTCGCGGCTGACCTCGGGCCTCTACATGGCGGTGCTCGGCGCGGGCATGGGCTTCCTGATGCAGATCACGATGCTCGTCGCGCAGAACAGCGTCGAGATGAAGGACATGGGCGTCGCGTCCTCGTCGACGACCCTCTTCCGTACGCTCGGCAGCTCCTTCGGCGTCTCGATCATGGGCGCGCTCTTCACCAGCCGGGTGCAGGACACGATGGCCGAGCGGGGCGGATCGTCCGTCACCGCGCAGTCGGCGCAGCTCGACGCGGCGAGCCTGGCGAAGCTGCCGGAGCAGGTGCGGGAGGCGTACCAGTTCGCGGTGGCCTCCGGTACGCAGGCGGCGTTCCTGCTGGGCGGGATCATCGCGGTGGCCGGATTCGTGGCGGCGTTCTTCGTCAAGGAGGTGCCGCTGCGGGGCGCGGGACCGCAGCCGGGGCCGGAGGCCGGGGCCGGCGGCGGCGCGGACTCCGCGCGGTCGAACGTACGGGAAACCGCCTGAGCCGGCCGGCGAGACGGCCGCGCGACACGGCCCCCGGCGTCCGCGCCGGGGGCCGTCGTACGTCTGCCGCGTGGTGCCCCTCCTATGGGTCTGTGGGCTGCCGTACGGGCTGCGGTCACCGTCACCGGTGGTGGCGAAGCAGCTAGCGGCCCGACCGGGGCCCGACGTCGGGCAGCCGGACGACCGGGAAGCTGCCGGTGGCGGTCGGCGCGTGCTCCGGCAGCCACAGCACCGCGATGGCGCCGCCGTCCTGGTGCGCGTTGCGGAACGTGAGCCGCGCCCCGAGGACGCGGGCCTGGCCGGCCGCGATCGTCAGGCCCAGGCCGTGCCCGCGTCCCGCCCGGTCGCTGCTGCCCGTACGGAACCGGCTCGGCCCCTCCTTCAGCAGTGCCTCGGGGAACCCCGGCCCGTGGTCCCTCACCCGTACGACCCGCCCCTCGACGGTGACCTCGAACGGCGCCCTGCCGTGCTTGGCGGCGTTGCCCAGCAGGTTGCCCAGGATGCGCTCCAGGCGGCGCGGATCGGTGTTCACCCACGACTCGTGCACCACCCGCACCACGGCGTCCGGGTGCAGGAGCGTCACCCGCCGGCCGACGAACTCCCCGAGGGCGATCTCCTGGAGCTCGGCCCGCTCCGCCGCGCTGTCGAGCCGCGCCACCTCCAGCACGTCCTCGACGAGCGTGCGCATCGCCTGCGCCCGGTCCCGTACCAGCTCGGAGGGGCGGCCCGGCGGCAGCAGCTCGGCCGCCGTGAGCAGGCCGGTCACCGGCGTGCGCAGCTCGTGCGCGATGTCAGCCGTGACGCGCCGCTCCGCTTCGAGCCGCTCCTGGAGGGCGTCGGCCATGGCGTCGACGGCGCGCGCCAGCTCGTCCGTCTCGTCCCGTACGACGCCGCCGACGGCGTCCCGTACCCGCACCTCGGTGTTGCCCTGCGCGACCTTGCCCGCCGCCGCGGCCGCCTTGCGCAGGCGGCGCGAGAGCTGGCCGCCGATCAGGACGCCGAGCGCGCAGCCGCCGAAGACGACCGACACCGACCCGATGACCAGCGCCCGGTCGACCTCGTCCATGATCGCGGCGCTGCGGTCGGTGAACCGGGTGTGCAGCGACAGCACGTCGCCGTTGCCGAGGGGCGCGGCGGCCCATACGTCGGGCACCCCGCCGGGCCGGTCCGAGACGAAGGTGGCGCGGCGGCCCTTCGCCATGCTCGCCTTGAGCTCCTCGGGCAGGGCGGGGTCGTTGAGCTTGGTGCCGAACCGGGGTTCGCGCGAGGACTCGTACCACCGCTGGGCGAACTGAAGCCGCTCGACCTGTACGTCGCGGGCGTTGTCCAGCATCGATACGCGGGCGGCGTTGTGCACGACGAGGCTGAGCGCCACGGCGACGAGCGCGCCGACGGCCGCGATGGCGATGCTGATCTTCCAGCGGACGCCGGTACGCAGGGCTAGGCGCATGGTGCGGGGGCCCCGTTCTGTGGGCGGGCGCCGCCGGTGGGCCGGGCGTCGGCGCCACCGGGAACACGGCCGTCGGCGGGGACCGGGACGGGCGGCACCGTCATGCCTTCAACTTGTAGCCGAAGCCCCGGACCGTCTCGATCCGGTCCTGGCCGATCTTGGTGCGCAGACGCTGCACGTGGACGTCCACGACCCGGGTGTCCCCGCCCCAGCCGTAGTCCCAGACCCGCTCCAGCAGCTTGTCGCGCGACAGGACCGTGCCCGGCGCGGACGAGAACTCCAGCAGCAGCCGCATCTCGGTCGGCGTCAGCCCGACCGGCCGGCCGCCCCTGCGGACCTCCATGCCCTCGGTGTCGACCTCCAGGTCGCCGAAGACGAGCAGCCCGCCGTCCGGCGACGCCTCGTCGTCGTACGAACCGCCCGCCGGCCCGCCCGCGTGCCCGAAGCGGCGCAGCACCGCCCGGATGCGGGCCACCAGCACCGCGCCGTCGAAAGGTTTCGTCACGTAGTCGTCGGCCCCGGCCTCCAGGCCCAGCACGACGTCGATCGAGTCGGCGCGCGCCGACAGCATGATCACCGGAACCGTCGACTCGTCCCGGATGCGCCGGCACAGGCTCACCCCGTCCAGACCCGGCACCATCACGTCGAGCAGCGCGATGTCCGGCCGGTCCCTGCGGAACGCCTCCAGACCGGAGAGCCCGTCGGGCATGGCGGTGACCGCGAAGCCGTCACGCTCCAGCGCGAGCTGGGTCGCCTCGCGGATGACGTCGTCGTCCTCCACGAACAGGACATGGGTCTCGGCCATCCGCTGCTCTCTGTCCTCTCCGGTGCCCGGTCTCGGGTCGCGGGCTGCTCGTTCTCGGGCTTGTCGTTCCGGGACCGCGCCGGGGTGTCGCGGTCGCGCTGCCGGGGGGCCGGCCGCTCAGTTGCCGGACGGCACGGTCGCGGCGGGCTGCGAACCGTCCACGTCGCCGTCCCCGCCGACCGCGCGGCTGAAGTCGTTGTGCACCTGGTCGTACACGGTGAACTTGCTCCCCACCCACCGGTACGTGATCACTTCCTCGCCGGACGGGTACGCCATCGGGTCGTCCGCCGCGTACACCGGCTTCGTCAGCACCAGGTCGCCGCGGTCGATCTCCGCGTAGACGGCGGGGGCCTCCGCCGCGAAGACATTCTGGTACGCGTCCCCGTTCTCGCGGTACACATACGTCCCGACGCCCACAGCGTCCCCACACGTCATCACATTCACCACGACGTCGTTGGCCGCGCCGCCGGTGAGCTTCCCGTACGACGTGTCGACCGGGTACTCGTCCCTGACGCAGGGCTTCAGGTCCCGCTTCACCGTCTCGCTGACCTTGGGGTCGCGCCGCAGCAGCGCCACCGGGTCCACCCGCTTCGCGGCCGGCGGAGCCGCCTCGCCCACCGAGGGGGTCGCCCTCGCGACCGGGTCCGTACGCGCCGGACCGGCGTCTCGCGCGCCCGTTCCCCCGGCGTTGCACGCCACCACGAACAGGCCGACGGCGGCGACGCCGGCCACCGCCGTGCCGCTCGCCGCCACTGTGAACCTGCCGCCCCTGCCTAGGCCGCGCAACGCTCCATCCCCCGTTCGTCACCCTGCTCCGCACGCTCCAGCGCGTGCGCGTCCAGCTCGCGGCTCTCCAGCTCCTGCCGCAGGCGGGCCAGCGCCCGGTGCAGCGTGCTCTTGACCGTACCGGCCGACATGCCCAGGGCCGCGGCCGTCTCCTCGGTGCTCATCTGCTCCCAGTGTCGCAGCACGACCACGCTGCGCTGCTTGGGAGCCAGTACGCCGAGTATGTCCATCAGCAGGGCGCGGTCCGCGCGCTGCTCCGTGCCGTCCTCGACGCTCGCGTCCGGCAGCTGCTCGGTCGGCACCTCTTCGAGCTTGCGGGCGCGCCACCACTCGGTCCGCGTGTTGATCATGACGCGGCGCAGGTACGCGTCGGCGAGCGACTTGTCCGCTATGCCGTCCCAGCGGCCGTACGTGCGCACCAGCGCGGTCTGGAGAAGGTCCTGGGCGTCCACCGGGTCGGGGACCAGACGCCTGGCGCTCCGCAGCAGAGCGTCCTGCCGAGTGCGTACGTACTCTTCGAATTCGAGCACCTCGCCGTGCGCCATGTCTGAACCGCCTCCGTCCCACTGACAAACAGACCCCGTGACCTGCTTGCTTACGGCGATGACGCTACGGAGGCGTTGTCACGGCACTGTGCGGGCCAGCCCTCGGGGGACGCACGGCTGTCCATCGGTTGTGTAACGGAGATGTGTTCAGCCGGCGGGGAGCCGGTAGACGCCGTCCGCCAGGGGCTCCACGAGCCCGTCGGCGACCAGCCCGTCCAGTGCCCGGGCCCGCTGCACCGGCTCGTGCCACACCGCGTCGAGCGCGGCCTGCGAAACCGGTTCGGCCGCTTCCCGCAGTACGGCGAGGAGCTTGCCCCGCACCTGGCGGTCCGTACCGGCGTACGTCTGCCCGCGCCGAGGCGGCCCGACGTGCGCCGGCTTGCCCGCCAGCCGCCACGCGCACTGCTCCGCGACCGGGCAGGCCCCGCACTCCGGGCTCTTCGCGGTGCACACGAGCGCGCCGAGCTCCATCGAGGCGGCGGCCCAGCGGGCGGCCCGCGTCTGCTCGTCGGGCAGCAGCGCCCGCGCCAGCCGGCGCTCGGCGGCGGTGGTGGCGTTCGGCGGGTACTGGATGCCGGTGACCGTACGGGCGAAGACGCGGCGGACGTTCGTGTCGAGGACCGGGTGCCGCTGCCCGTACGCGAAGGAGGCGACGGCCGCGGCCGTGTACTCGCCGACCCCGGGGAGGGCCAGGAGCTGGGCGTGGTCGCTCGGTACGTCGCCGTGGTGCCGGTCCCGTATCGCCACGGCCGCGCCGTGCAGCCGCAGGGCGCGGCGCGGATAGCCGAGCCGGCCCCAGGCGCGGACCGCTTCGCCGGGGGCGTCGGCGGCCAGGTCGGCGGGGCGGGGCCAGCGTTCCATCCACTGCTCGTACACCGGCAGCACCCGGCTCACCGGGGTCTGCTGGAGCATGAACTCGCTGACCATCACGCCCCAGGCACCGGCCTCGGGACGGCGCCAGGGCAGGTCCCGGGCGTTCGCGTCGAACCACGCGATGACGGGGGAGTGGAGGGCGGTGGCGGCGGTCGGGTTGATTTCGCTTGTCGCAGTCATGGCACCACCGATCCTGACACGTTTCCCCGCCGGGCCGGACGAGGCTCGGGACACAGGGACACAGGGCACAGGGGACACAGGGCACAGGGACGCAGGGGCCCGGCGACCGGCAGAGGGCGGACGCCCGCCTCCGTCCCCGCAGAGCTGTGTGCTGTCCATGACCACGGACCGTACGGGAGGGGCCCCGGCCGTCACACTGAGCGATCGTCAGGTGCCGTACCCCGGCGACAGGCAGGGGTGATCGCGGCAGCCCGGAATGATGATCGTGAAAAGTTGTGGTGCGGGCGGCGGGTGGGGCAGGAGTTGGCCTTGATCTCTCGTACAGTTTGCGCCGTGGGATCTATGCGCAATCCAGTCGGGCCGCTTCCCTCCTCCATTTACTGGCGCCGGAGGGCAGTCGCGCTGTCCCTGCTGGTGCTGCTCGCACTGGTGATCCTATGGGTCGTCATGTCCGCGGGCGGCAAGGGCGACAAGAACGACGGTGCCCGTGGCGGCGCCACTCCCGCCCCCTCCACCATCACGCCCGGACCGGACTCGTCGGGTCCGGCCATCAGCGAGGACCCGGGAGG
Source organism: Streptomyces albidochromogenes (assembly GCF_005981925.1). GTDB lineage: Bacteria > Actinomycetota > Actinomycetes > Streptomycetales > Streptomycetaceae > Streptomyces > Streptomyces albidochromogenes. The sequence continues at coordinate 5,117 of NZ_VBVX01000181.1, read as the reverse complement.
CCGTGACGACCCGGGCGGCTCGGGCGCCGACAACGGCGGCAGCGGCAGCGGCAGCGGCGGTGGCGGTGGTGACGGCGGTTCCGGCACGGACGCGGGCAGCGGGAGCGGCGGTGACGGCGCGGGTGACGGCTCCGGATCGGGTTCCGGCGCGGGTGACGGCTCCGGTTCGGGTTCCGGGGAGGACGGTGGCGCCGGTTCCGGCGGCAGTGGCGGCAGTGGCGGCGGTCAGCGCGTACCGGCCGGCTCCAGCCTCCCCAACTGCAGCGCGTCCACGGTGGAGTTGTCCCTGCGCAGCGTCAAGAACGAGTACGAGGCGGGCGAGAAGCCCACGTTCGAGCTGATCGCGGAGAACACCTCGGGCGCCGCCTGCAAGATGGACTTCGGTCCCAAGGCCGCCGTACTCACCATCACCGACGACGACAACAAGACCGTCTGGTCCTCCAAGGACTGCCCCGACGGCCCCGGCAACCTGCTGCTCCGCGTTCCCGCGCACAGCACCGTCACGCACACCGTCGACTGGGACCTCAGGAAGAGCGCGCCGCGCTGCGCGACGCCGTCCGCCGCCACCGTCGACGACGGGACCTACCTGCTGGAACTGCCGGGCGCCAAGTCCCCGGCGACGTTCACCCTGAAGAAGGACTGAAGGGCCGGCAGTGGTACGCCCCGCCCGGGGCGTACCACGCGGGGCATCGGTCCCGGCGGGGACCGGCCGGCTCAGACGTAGCGTTCCAGGATCGACGACTCCGCCAGGCGGGACAGCCCCTCGCGGACCGACCGCGCCCGCGCCTCCCCGACCCCGTCGACGGTCTGCAGGTCGTCGACGCTGGCGGCCAGCAGCTTCTGCAGCCCGCCGAAGTGCTCGACGAGCCGCTCGATGATCGCGCCCGGCAGCCGCGGCACCTTGGCCAGCAGCCGGTAACCGCGCGGCGAGACCGCCGCGTCCAGCGTCTCCGGCGAGCCGCTGTATCCCAGCGCCCGTGCCACGACGGGCAGTTCGAGCAGCTCGGAGTGGGGCAGCGCGTCCAGCTCGGTCAGCGCCTCGTCGACCGTGCGCGAACGCTTCGCCGTCGGCTCCGGGACGTAGTCCCTGACCACCAGCTCGCGCTCCGGCTCGACGCCCGCGATCAACTCGTCGAGCTGGAGGGAGAGCAGCCGCCCGTCGGTGCCCAGCTCCACGACGTACTCGGCGATCTCGGTGGCGATGCGCCGCACCATCTCCAGGCGCTGTGCCACCGCCGTCACGTCGCGGACCGTCACCAGGTCCTCGATCTCCAGCGCGGACAGCGTGCCCGCGACCTCGTCGAGGCGGAGCTTGTAGCGCTCCAGAGTGGCCAGCGCCTGGTTGGCGCGGGACAGGATCGTCGCCGACTCCTCCAGGACGCGGCGCTCCCCGTCGACGTACAGCGCGATCAGGCGCATCGACTGCGAGACGGACACCACGGGGAAGTTGCACTGCTTCGACACGCGGTCCGCCGTGCGGTGCCGGGTGCCGGTCTCCTCGGTGGGGATGGACGCGTCCGGTACCAGCTGGACGCCGGCCCGCAGGATCTTGGTGATGTCCTTGTCGAGGATCAGCGCGCCGTCGAGCTTGCACAGCTCGCGGAGCCTGGTCGCGGTGAACTCCACATCCAGCACGAATCCACCGGTACACATGGATTCGACGGTTTTGTCCATACCGAGGACGATGAGGCCGCCGGTGTTGCCGCGAAGGATGCGCTCCAGGCCGTCACGCAGCGCCTTGCCGGGCGCGACGGCGCTCAGCGAGGCGCGCATCAGCGCTTCGGTGCCCGAGCCTCCGCCGGACTTCCCGGATGCTGCTGCCCGGTCGATGGCTGCCACTGCACTCCTCCGGTCACACGGTTGCGGTGCCCTTGAGGCACTGAACTTCGCCTCGCGTACTCGTACGGGTGGGCGAGACCAGGGCAAAGTCTACCGGCGCTGTTCCTCGCCTTGTGGGGCCTGTGCGCGAGAGCGCCGGGGAAGGACCCTCAGAGCGTCTCCCATGTCGGCCACCTCGGTGACCTTCATGCCCGGCGGGACCTTCCCCGGGTCGGCCGGGACCAAGGCGTGCGTGAACCCGAGACGGTGGGCCTCGGCGAGTCTGCGCTGGACGCCGGTGACCCTCCTGACCTCTCCCGCGAGACCGACTTCGCCGATCGCGACGAGGTTCTTCGGCAGCGGGGTGTCGCTGGCGGCGCTCGCCAGCGCCAGGGCGATCGCGAGGTCGGCGGCCGGCTCGGTGAGCTTCACACCGCCCACCGTCGCGCTGTAGATGTCGCGCTTGCCGAGGGCGGTGATACGGCCGCGCTGCTCCAGCACGGCGAGCATCATCGACACGCGCGAGGTCTCCAGACCCGAGGTCGTGCGCCGGGGCGAGGGGATCTGCGAGTCGACGGTCAGCGCCTGCACTTCGGCGACGAGCGGGCGGCGCCCTTCGAGCGTGACGGTCAGGCACGTGCCCGGGACGGCCTCGGCGCGCCGGGTCAGGAACAGCCCCGAGGGGTCCGCGAGACCGGTGATGCCCTCGTCGTGCAGCTCGAAGCAGCCGACCTCGTCGGTCGCGCCGTACCGGTTCTTGACTCCGCGCACGAGCCGCAGCCGCGCGTGCCGGTCGCCCTCGAAGGACAGCACGACGTCCACCAGGTGCTCCAGCAGGCGGGGACCGGCGATGGCGCCGTCCTTCGTGACGTGTCCGACCAGGAGCGTCGACATCGCGCGCTCCTTCGAGGCCCGGATGAGCGCGCCCGCGACCTCGCGGACCTGGGCCATGCCGCCCGGCGCGCCGTCGATCTCGGGCGAGGCGACCGTCTGGACGGAGTCGAGCACGAGCAGGGACGGCTTGACCGCGTCGAGGTGCCCGAGGACGGCCGACAGGTCGGTCTCGGCGGTGAGGTAGAGGTGGTCGTTGAGCGCGCCGATCCGGTCGGCGCGCAGGCGCACCTGGCTGGCGGACTCCTCGGCCGTGACGTACAGCGTGCGGTGGTCGTCGCTCGCCGCCTTCGCGGCCACGTCCAGGAGAAGCGTCGACTTGCCCACGCCGGGCTCGCCCGCGAGCAGGACGACGGCGCCGGGGACCAGGCCGCCGCCGAGGACGCGGTCCAGCTCGTCGACGCCGGTCGAGCGGGCGGTGGCGGTACGGCCGTCGACCTGGCCGATGGGGAGCGCCGCGGTGCTCACCCGGCCGGCCGCCGTCGTCCGTACGGCGGGCGCGCCGGTCTCCTCGATCGTCCCCCACGCCTGGCATTCGGGGCAGCGGCCGAGCCATTTGGCGGTGGTGTACCCGCAGTCGGAGCAGCGGTAGGACGGCCGGTCCTTGGCGGATGAACGAGAGGTGCGGGCAGCCATGGTGGTGACCGTACAGGTCGGGTCCGACACTCGTGTGCCGTACGTCCGCCCGGTGCCCGCCGTGCGTCCGCCCCGGCCGGAATCCCGTATTCCTGTCCTCTTTTGAGGGATGTGTTCACCCGTACGGGTTAAAACTGCTCAAGGGGTACGAAGGGACCTGTCTCCTTTGCCTACGGTCGCCGGGTGACGAGCAGCAGGCTGGAGCCCCCTACGCACACCACCGGCGCACACCGGGCGCGGAGCCGTGCGCCCCGGCCGGCGCCCGCGCAGGCCCCGCCGGCACGGTACGAGCCGTATCTCGACGGCCTGTTCACGTACTGCCTGTCGGTGCTCTGCGACCACGACGCGGCGACCGCCGTGCTCGGCGACGTCCTGGCCATCTCCGAGCGGCAGCAGGCCCGTTGCCCGTCCCGCGAGGCGGAGCGCAAGGCCTGGCTGTACGCGCTGGCGCGGTGGGCGTGCCGGCGCCGGGTCGCCGAGCAGAAGCGGCGGCGCCAGGGGGCGCACGGCGGCCACCGCGCGCACGCCGCCCCGGCCGCCGCGAGCGCCCCCGCCGTGCCGGAGGAGACCGCCGTTCGGCGGCAGCGCGAGCTGGCGCTCCTGGCGTGGCCCGAGGCCGCCGGCACCACCCCGGAACAGCGCGAGGCGCTGGAGCTGGCGGTGCGCCACGGGCTCGGCCCGCGCGAGGTGGCCGCCGTCCTCGGCATGGACTACCCCGCCGCCCGCGAACTGCTGGCCGCCGCCGCGTGCGAGGTGGAGCGGACCCGCGCCGCGCTCGCCGTCGTGGAGGCGGGCAGCTGCCCGATCGTCGCCCGGCTGACCGGCGACAACCAGGTGCTGCTCGGCGCCGCCCTGCGCCACGAGCTCGTACGCCACGTCGACGACTGCCCACGCTGCCGGCGCTCCGCCGAGCGGGCCGGGGCGGGCGGTCCCTGGCCCGGCACGGTCGCGGCGACGCCCGCCGCGCTGCCGGTGGTGCGGGCGCCGCGCGCGGCGGCGTACACGGCGATGACCCACGTCCCGCGCGCGCGGGCGGTCGCCCCCCGCTTCGACCGCGACGGTTTCCCCCTGGACCCCAAGGACCACGCGGCGCGCCGCGACCGGCTGCGCACCAGGGCGGTCACGACGACGGTCGTGGCGACCGTCGTCGCGGCCCCCGTGTTCGCGCTCTGGGCGGCGTACCGGGGCGCGCCGCTCACCGGCGAGAGCCACGGCGGCGCGTCGGTCACCGCGAGCGAGGCGGACGATCCCGACGGGCTCGACGGCGGGGCGTACGGCGGCCCGGGCGGCCCCGGCGGACCCGCGTACGAGAACACGGGCAACGCCCGCACGACCCCCGGCCCCGACTTCACGGAGGGCGGCCGGACTCCGGACGTTTCGGTCGAGGTCGTCAGCGGCGGTACGTCGATGCCGGGCCGGCCGGGGGAGGCCGGAGCGGGCCGGCTGAGCGTGGAGGCGCGGCCGGCCGGCAGCACGACGGTCGTCACCCTCACCGCGAGGGGCGACGCGCCGGTGTCCTGGTCGGCGTGGACGAACGCGCCCTGGCTCTACCTCAGCCAGACCTCCGGCACGGTCCACCCCGGCCGGTCGGTCACGCTGTACGTGTCCGTCGACCACGAGCGGGAGCCGGCCGGGCCGTGGCGCGCCCGCATCGGGATCGATCCGACCGGTGCGGTGATCGCGGTGCGGGGCCACGGCCGCACCACACCGCCCCCGGTGAACCCGGACCCGCGCCCGTCGACGCCGCCGGCTCCGGACCCGACCCCGCCGCC
>NZ_VBVX01000180.1 GCF_005981925.1 Streptomyces albidochromogenes | reverse complement strand
GTACGGGGGGAGTGCGGAGAAACGCCGGTCGGCGGGGGCTCGGGGGGACGAGCCCCGCCCGACCGGCGTTTCGCCGTGTCGCGGCCGCGTTCCCCCGAGGCGTCGGCCGGCCGCCGTCTAGCGGCGGCCGCTCACCCGGCCGTGCAGCAGCAGCGACAGCGCGGAGTGCACGTCGTCGATCGTCCGCTCCCGCTGGAACGCCTGCCAGTCCAGCGCCGCCACCAGCACCATGCCGACGAGCGCGGCCGCCGTCAGCGGAATGTCGATCTCCTTGCTCAGCTCACCGTTGTCGACACCCTCGCGCAGCACCGTCTCGACGACGGCGACGGCCTCCTGGCGCACCACCAGCAGCGTCGACTGCCAGGCCCTGTTGGTGCGCCACAGCTCGGCGACGTACAGCTGGGTGAACGCCGGATACCGGTCGATGAAGCCGAGACCGGCCCTGATCATCGCGTCGAGGGCCTCCACCTTGGTGCCCCCGCGCTCCTCCGTCTCGTCCGCGGCGGCCCGCAGGGAGGCGGTGAGGAGCCCGACCCCGTGCCGCAGCAGCTCCTCGAAGAGTTCGGTCTTGCTTTTGAAGTTGTAGTAGACCGTGCCCTTGGCGACCCCGGCCCGCTCGGCGATCTCGTCCACCGTGGTCGAGGAGAACCCCTGCTCCGCGATGAGAGTGACGGCCGCCTCGTAGAGCTTCTGCCGGGTGACCTGGCGGCGCGTGCTGCTGCTGTCCATGGACATGATTCTCACAGGCTGAGCTCCGGGTGCAGGCGGTCGAGCGTCCAGACCTGCTTGCGCCGCGCCGAGAGCGCCGTCAGCGCCACCGCTCCGGCCGTGAAGGCGAGCAGCACGACGCTGCCCGTCCAGACCGGTTCGAGGCCGCCGCCCGTGATGAGCCGGCGCAGGCCCTCCACGACGTACGTCATCGGCAGGAAGGGGTGGATCGCGTTGAAGAACCCGGGACTGGTCTGTACGGGGTAGGTGCCGCCCGCCGAGGTCAGCTGGAGCATCAGCACGGCGAGGACGAGGATGCGGCCCGCCGCGCCGAACCGCGCGTTCAGCCACTGCACGATCGCCGAGAAGCAGCCCGTCACCAGGACCAGGAAGCCGATCGTCCCGGCGGCGCGCTCCATCCGCAGGCCGAGTCCCCAGTGGAGTACGGACATCAGCGCGGCCACCTGCAGCACGCCGAGCGCCGCCACCGGCAGCCACCCCGCGAGAGCGATCCGCCAGGCCGAGGCGCCGGCCGCGAGGGCACGCCGGTTGAGCGGCTGGACCAGCATGTACGCCACCATCGCGCCGACCCACAGGGACAGCGGGATGAAGTACGGGGCGAAGCCGGTGCCGTAGTTGGGCGCCTTGTGCATCGACTGGGAGGCGAGCTGGACCGGGTCGGCCATCACGCCGGTGCGCTGGTCGCGCTTCTCCTTGTCGTAGTCCGGGATCTTGCCGACGCCCTTGTGCAGGCCGCTGGCGAGATCGCCCGAACCGTCGACGAGCTTGATCAGGCCGCCGTTCAGTTCCCCGGCGCCGGACTGGAGCCTGGCCAGCCCGTTGTCGAGGTCGGTGGCACCGGTGTCGAGCCTGCCGATGCCGCTGTCGAGGTCGACCGCACCCGTCTTCGCGGAACCGAGACCGGTGCTGATCCTGGCGGCGCCCTCGGCGACCTTCTTGGCGCCGTTGTTCAGGGCGTTGACCTGGCTGACGGCGGTGTCGAGGTCCTCGTCCAGGTGGGGAGCGCGTTCCGCGATCTTGCGCGCCTGGTCCTGGAGCGTGCCCAGTTCCTTGTCGAGCTGGTCAAGATCGCGGCGCTGGTTCTTGACGAGGTTGTTGACGTCCGCGGCGATGAGAGCCGTGTCCGCCGCGGCCTTGTCGGCCTTCTTCAGGTGAGGGCAGGCGGGGTCGGCGAGCGGCTGGTTCACACAGCGCGCTGCGTAGATGGTGTGCAGTTCGTCGGCCGCCACACGGGAAGCCTCGGCCGCGACGGGCGCGCGCTTCACGAGCGAGCCGAGGTTGTCCCGGACGATCCGGGTGCTGTCGGCGACGAGCTTCGCGGTGTCGCCGACCGTCTTGCCGTTGTCCCTGAGGTACGGGCTGACCGAGTTCGCGATGCCGTTGACCTTGTCGGCGAGCCGCTGCGTGCCGTCGGCGACCCCCTGTGCGCCGGTCTTCAGCTCGCCCGACTTCGTGTGCAGGGTCTTCAGGCCGCCGGACAGCTTGGTGCTGGCCTTCTCGGCCTTCGTCAGTCCCTGGGAGAGTTCCGCCGAGCCGGCTTTGGCCTTGTTGAGCCCGCCCTTGAGGTCACTGGACCCCTTCTTCGCCTTCCCGATCCCGCCCTTGATGTCGTCGGCACCCTTGGCCGCCTTCTCGGTCGAGTCGTGGATGTCGGAGAAGGAGATGAAGATCTTGTCGAGGAACGAGCGCGAGGCGTCCTTCGAAGCGGCCGTGCGCACTTCGGCGAAGACCGTGCGCGAGATCTGTCCGACGATGTAGTTGTTCGCGTCGTTGGTGCGCACCCGCAGCGCGCTCGTCTCGGGAACGTCGCCGGAACTGGACGCGATCCGCTCGCTGAAGTTCTCGGGCATGGTCAGGGACAGGTAGTACGCGCCGTCCTCGACCCCCCGGCCGGCCTCGCCGGCGCTCACCTCGTGCCACTCGAAGACCTTGCTGTCGAGCAGCTTCTCGGTGATCTCGTCACCGGCGGCTATCTTCTTGCCGCCCGCCTCGGCGCCCTTGTCGTCGTTGACGAGCGCGACGGGTATCCGGTCGAGCCTGCCGTACGGGTCCCAGAAGGACCACAGGTACAGCGCGCCGTACAGCAGGGGGAGCAGCAGCAGCGCGACGAGCGCGGCGCGCGGCAGCTTCCCCCTGCCGAACCGCTTCAGCTCAAGCGCGGCCAGCTTCGGCGATCGCATCGTCCGCCCCTTCCTCGGTGTCGGTCTCGGTACCGGTACCGGCTTCGGCGTCCGGGTCGCTCTCGGCACGAGCTCCGGCGTCCGTCCCGGGCTCCGGGGCGGGTACGGGATCGGGTGCGGGCTCCGGCTCGCGCTCGGGCTCCGGCTCGGGGACGGGCGCGGTCTCGGCCGACTCCCCGGTGCTGCCTGCGCCCTCCGCGCCCTCGGCGCCGTCTGTGCCGACGGTTCCGGTGGTGACCCGCAGCGCGTCGTCGGGGGCCTCACTGCACACCGCGAGGACGGTGGTCCCCTCTCGGGCGACGGAACGCAGCAGCTCCCAGGCCTCCGCGCGTTCGGCGTCGGAGAGCTTGAGGTCCATGTCGTCCACGGCGAGCAGCCGGGGGCGGCCCATCAGCGCCAGGCCGACGGACAGCCGCAGCCCTTCCAGGCGCTCCAGGTCCCGTACGGACGTGCGTGCCCCCTTGGGCAGCGTCTCCAGATCAAGGCCCGCCGCGTCGAGGGCGGCGTCGATCCTGGCCCGCGCCTCGGCGGCGCGTACGGCGCGGGGCCGCAGCAGCGCGCGCAGCGAGCCGTCGAGGCGGCGCTGGAGGAGCGCCCGCTCCCGCAGGTGCTCGGCGACGGTGAAGGCCGGGTCGAGCTCGTTGACGCCGGTGACCGGGCCGAGGGCGCTCATGCGGCGTACGGCGGCCATCTTCTTCGGCAGCCGCAGGCCGCCGACCTCCGCGTGGCCCTCGGTGGGACGCATGCGGCCGGTGAGGGCGAGCAGGAGACAGGTGCGGCCGGAGCCGGACGGACCTTCGACGGCGATGAGCGCGCCGGGCCGTGCCGCGACGCGCACGCCGCGGAACGCCCACCCTCGCGGGCCCTTCAGCCCGAAGTCCTCCGCGCTCACCGCTGCCCCGTGCGGGCTGCTGTCCACACGCCCTCCCCACTTTTGAACTGACCAGTCAGTCCAAAAGTATCCCGGCGTCGCGCTCGAAGCAAAAAGGCCAGGTCAGGGCCGATTGTCAGTGGTGGCCCCCACGATGGACACATACGGCTACAGAGCCGTCACGCGACGAAGGAGGTTCGTCATGGCTCGCACGTCTCGCACGTCCTCAGCTGCCGCACACCGCCGCCGCGCCACCGGCCCCGCCCCCTCGGCGACCGGCCCCGCCGCCGACGTCCACCCGGTCCTGCGCAGGGCCGGTGCGCCGCCCGCCGCCCTGGACCTGCTCGCCCAGGCCCACACCGGCCTGGAGGAAGCCACGGGCCTCGACGTCCCGAACGAGCGGTACGCCACGGCGCACCTCGCCGCCCTGCGCACCGCCGCCGCCGTCCTCGCCGCCCGTGGCAGGCCCGAGACCACCGCGAGCCGCCGCCGGCGGATCCGCAGCGCCTGGGAGGTGCTCCCGGAGGTCGCGCCGGAACTGACCGAGTGGAGCGCCCTGTTCGCCTCGGGAGCCCGCCGCCGGGCCCGCGCCGAGGCGGGCATACAGGGCGCGGCGAGCGCCCGGGACGCCGACGACCTGCTGCGCGACGCCGCGATGTTCCTGCGCCTGGTCGAGCGGCTGCTCGTGCTCGACCCCGTGCTGCCACGGCCCCGGGCGGGGAGCGCGGACCACTCCGACGCGGGATGACGGGACCGGTTCGCGGAGGCAATAGGGTGGGCAGGGCGTTTATCGCCCGCACCGTTCACCGCCCCGCCGCCCGCGGCGGCACCGCGCCGAGGAGTCAACTGCCGTGTCGGACCCGATGCGCCCCCGCGCCTCCCTTCGTACCGCCGTCGTCTGGGAGGTCCTGAAGGACGCTCTCGACGCCAGGGTCGAGGCGGCCGGGAGCGACGCCCTGGACGTCCTCGACACCGGCGGCGGCACGGGCAACTTCGCGGTGCCCGTCGCCCGCCTCGGCCACCGCGTGACCGTCGTCGACCCCAGCCCCAACGCGCTGTTCGCGCTGGAGCGCCGGGCCGCCGAGGCGGGCGTCGCGGACCGCGTGCGCGGAGTGCAGGGCGACATCCACGGCCTCTTCGACGTGGTCGAGCGCGGCGGCTACGACGCGGTGCTGTGCCACGGCGTCCTCGAGTACGTCGACGACCCGGCCGAGGGCGTGCGCAACGCCGTCGACGCACTGCGTCCCACCGGCACCCTCAGCCTCCTCGCCGCCGGCCTCGGCGGCGCCGTCCTGGCCAGGGCGCTGGCCGGGCACTTCACCGAGGCCAGGCAGGCCCTCGGCGACCCGGCGGGCCGCTGGGGCGACGGCGACCCGGTGCCGCGCCGGTTCACCGCCGAGCAGCTCACCGAGCTGGTCGCCAAGGCCGGCGTCGAGGTCGGCGCCGTCCACGGCGTACGGGTCTTCGCCGACCTCGTTCCCGGCGCCCTGGTGGACACCGAGCCCGGCGCTCTCGACGCCCTGCTCAAGCTGGAGGCCGCCGCCGCCGAGCTGCCCGCCTTCCACTCCGTCGCGACCCAGCTGCACGTCCTCGGCCAGAAGCAGGGGACCGACCGGCGCTGACGAAGCGGCCTCAGGCACCCGGGAAGCGGCTGATCAGCAACGCAGTGGCGCATGGAGTCCGCCACAGGCCCCCCGATCGGCCGCCTTGCCCCGTATGATCGGAGCACACCGTGCGCATGGCGGATCGGCCAACGGGGAATGCACACCTCAGGCAACCGAGACGGCATGGCGGCCCGGAAAGTGAATTGGCGTAGAGGGCGGGTTTCACGGGGGCGATTCCCTGCCTATTCTGAAAGGGCCGCAAACGGTCGCCCCCCGCGACCGACGAGTAGGAGGACTCCCGTGCCGCTCTCGGAGCACGAGCAGCGAATGCTCGAGCAGATGGAGCGAGCGCTGTACGCCGAAGATCCCAAGTTCGCGACAGCGCTTGAGGGAAGCGGGCTGCGTACGTATACCCGACGTCGGGTCTACCAGGCAGTCGCAGGCTTCCTGGTGGGTATCGCGCTCCTCATGGCCGGAATGGTCGCACAGCAGATCTGGGTCAGCGTGGTGGGCTTCCTTGTGATGCTCGGCTGCGCGGTGCTCGCGGTCACCGGCTGGCGCAAGGCCCCGAAGCCGGGGGAGCAACCGGCTCCCGGTACCGGTACCGGTGCGGCTGCTCGCAGCCGGCCCCGGCAGCGGCGGTCGGTCATGGACCGCATCGAGCAGCGGTGGCAGCGCCGCCGCGAAGAGGGCCAGGGACACTGACCCGGGCCGCTTCCGCTGACCGGACACCGGTCGATCGCATCCGACACTTGCACACGAGTGAGGGGTGACCGCTTCCACGCGGTCACCCCTCATGTCGTATCCGCTGCCGCCCCCGGCAGCCCGGTCGGGAGCCCCGCCCCTCAGCCCCGTTGCCGGGACGGGCGGCGGCGCAAGCCGCCCGCCCACCGCTCCACGTTCGCGCGGCCCGCGTCCCACCGGTTCGCCACGGCGGCCCAGCGGGCCGAAACGGCCCAGACCACCCGGACAGCCGAGCGCGGCGCGAGAAGTGCCCGAAGACGCGTTCCGCGCCCCGCGGCGGCGCGCAGCCCCGCCCGGACCAGCCGCGCCTCCTCGGCGAGACTCCCCGCCACCGGAGGCCGGGGTGAGTACAGGACCTGCTCCACAGCGTCCGCCGCCCGGTGCACGGCCTCGCCGGACGCCCCTTCGAGCTTGCCGAGGCGCACGATCCGCGCGGCCGCCTTGCGGGGCGTCTGCGACTCGTCCGGCGCGATGCCGTAGTCCCACGCCGCGTCGGTGATCTCCCGCCAGCCGGCGAGCGTACGGGCGGCCGCGTCCGCGGGCGTGCGCCCCTCGGCGCCCAGCCGTCGCGCACGGACCTGGAGGCGCCAGAGCAGCGGCAGCAGCACCACCAGCACCACGAGCAGCACGCCCAGCGCCACCAGCAGCAGCGGACCGAGCGGGAACCCGGTGTCGGTGGGACCGGCTCCGCCCTGCTGCACGGGCCCGCCGCACTCGCCCTGCCGCCGCATCCACGGAGGGCAGCTGTCCGTCACGCTCGGCGCCGCCGAAGGCGCGTCCGTCGTGCTCGGCTGCGCCTGCGCCGGGTCGGACGGGGTGTCGGCCGGCGTCTGGTCGCGGGTGTAGTCCGGCACCGAGCCACGGCTCGGCGTCGGCTCGAAGCGGGTCCACCCCACACCCTCGAAGTACAGCTCCGGCCAGGCGTGCGCGTCGCGCAGCCCGACCGACATCGTCCCGTCGCCCTGCGCCGTGCCGGGCGTGAAGCCCACCGACACCCGCGCCGGGATGCCGAGCGTCCTGGCCATTGCCGCCATCGAGAACGAGAAGTGGACGCAGAAACCTTCCTTGTCCCTGAGGAAGCGGGCGATCGAGGCCGTGCCGCTGCCCGACTGCACCTCGGTGTCGTACGTGAAACCGCCCTTGGAGGCGAACCAGTCCTGGAGCGCCACCGCGCGCTCGTAGTCGTTCGACGCGTCCTTCGTGATGCGCAGCGCGGTCGACTCGACCACCTCGGGCAGCGAGCCGGGGACCTTCGTGTACTCGCGCAGCAGCCGGGCCGGCGGCGGGGTGGCCGCGGCCAGCTGCCCGGCGGTCGGCCGCACGATCAGGCTGCCTGCCGTGTACCGCACGCCCTTGGTGGTCTGCCCCCGGTCGCCGACCAGGGTGCGGCCGGCCGGTTCGTAACGCCAGCGGCCGCCTATGTCCACCCGCGTCACCGGGTAGGGGAGCGGGAGGTAGCTCTGCGCGTACCAGCCGGCGGCCGAGACGCTGGAGTTGATCTCGGTCGTACGGACCCCGGGCCCCAGCCCCTGCGGGCGCGGCAAACGGTCCGGCACGTCCTCGATCCGGCGCTCGGACGACTTCCACGCGGCGCCGTCGAACTGGTCCAGCGCGACGATCCGCAGATACAGGTCCTTCGTGCTGTCCGAGTTCGTGCGGTACCGCAGCACCTCGCGGTCCTCGGGCTGGTTGAGGCTGTTCTGCAGCGAGACCAGCGGGTTGACCGCCGAGATCGTGCCGCCGCCGGCGCCGCCGCCGCTCCCGCCGCCCGTACCGCTCAGCAGCCCGCCGTCCAGGGCCGGCAGCGCCGCGGGGACGGCCAGGGCGATGCCCATCGCCAGTACGCCGATGCGCCGGCCCGTACGGACCGGGGCCAGCGCGGAGCCCCCCGCCGTCTCGTACCCGGCCGCCGCCGTACGCCCGCGGGCGCGCGGAGCGCCGCCGAACACGCGCCCCCACTGCGAGAGCCGGTCCCGGCCCTCGGCCAGCAGGAGCAGCAGGTAGCCGGAGGCCGCCAGCAGGAACCACAGCCAGCTCGCGCCGCCCTGGGACAGCCCGGCGGCCACCGAGTAGAGCGCGAGCAGGGGCAGCCCGGCCGGTGCCGCGCTGCGGCACGTCACCGCGATCGCGTCCACCGCCAGGGCGATCAGCAGCACACCGCCGACCAGCATCAGCCTGATGCCCTCGGTGGCCGGGGCCGGAATGGCGTACCGCCCGACCTCCTCGGCACCCGTCGTCAGCAGCCGGGTGAACTCCGCGAACGCCTCGGGCCCCGGCAGCACCCCGCCGATCGCCGACTCCCCGGCGAACACCACCGTCAGCATCAGCAGCGCCACGAGGGCCTGGACCGCCACGGTCAGCGTCCGGGCCAGCGGCACCCGCCGCGCGAGTGCCCCCACCCCCGCCTGGACCGTCACCAGCAGCGCCGCCGTAAGGAACCACGCGGCCTTGTCGACCAGCGGCAGCAGCGCCCCCGCCGTCATCAGGGTGGCCGCCGTGGCGCACAGCGCCAGCCGTCCGCGACCGCTCATGACCTACCCCCCGTTGTGCCCGCCGCGCCGCCCGCGGGGGAGGCCCCCGAGCCGGTGCGCTGTCGTTCGGCCATCCGCCACAGGTCGGCGAGCGGCATGCCGGGCGGCACGGTCAGCACCGTCCACCCCGCCTCACGCAACGGCCTCACCCGGTCCTCGGCCGCCGCCGGAACCCGTGCCATCAGGCCGGCCGCGTCCTGTGCGCCGCCCTGGCCCGGCGCGCGCCCCCGCGTCCACGTCTCGCTGTCCAGCACGAACGCCACGGCGGCTCCGCTGCGCCGGCGCATGCGCGCCGCCACCGCCGCCTGGTCCTCGTCCAGGTCGCCGAAGAAGGCGACCAGCAGCCCTTCGTTGCCGCCGCGCAGCACGTCGTACGCCGGGGAGAGCCCGGGGCCGTCCGAGTGCCCGACGACGGCGAGCGTGTCCATCATCAGTCCGGCGGAGTCGGCCGTCTCCTGGGTGGCGCCGGCGAAACCGTCGGCCCCCTCGCCGGGGACGGAGTTGCCGGTGTCGGTCAACAGCCGTACCGAGAAGCCCCGTTCGAGCATGTGCACCAGGGCGGAGGCCGCCCCGGACACCGCCCACTCGAAGGCCGAGTCGGGACCGGCCCCCTGGTACGCGTCCCCCCGGGTGTCGAGGAGCACCGTGCACCTGGCCCGCTGCGGCTGCTCCTCGCGGCGCACCATCAGCTCGCCGTAGCGCGCGGTGGAGCGCCAGTGCACGCGGCGCAGGTCGTCACCGTGCCGGTAGCCGCGCGGGATCACGTCGTCCTCGCCGGCCAGCGCGAGCGAGCGGTTGCGCCCGTCGCCGTAGCCGGACGCCTCGCCCGTCATCCGCACGGCGGGCAGGGCCTCGACGCGCGGGATCACGGTCAGGGTGTCGTACGCGCTGAACGAGCGGGTCAGCTCGCACATGCCGAAGGGGTCCGTCAGCCGCAGCTGGAGCGGACCGAGCGGATAGCGCCCGCGCAGGTCGGAGCGGACGCGGTACGAGACCTCGCGCCGGCCGCCCGCCTCCACCCGGTCCAGGACGAACCGGGGCCTCGGCCCGAGGACGTACGGCACCCGGTCCTGGAGCATGAGCAGACCGGTGGGCAGCCGCGACACGTTGTCCATCCGCAGATGGACGCGCGCCTCCGAGCCCGTCGGCACGCGCGAGGGCGTCAGCCGCCTGCTGCCCGCGACCCGGTAGCGGGTGCGGTGGAGCACCGTCACGCAGACCAGCGGCAGCACGGCGAGCAGCAGCCCGACCCGCAGCAGGTCGCCCTGGCCCAGGACGTAGGCGCACGCGGCGGCGGCCACGCCGGCCGCCAGGAACGACCGGCCGCGCGTAGTCAGCCCGGACAGGGCGGCCCGCAGACCGCCCTTGTCGCCGTCGCCCTCGCCGTCCCCGCCGCCGTCGCCCGCCGCCGGTGAGGCGAAGCCCCCGGCCGTCATCACAGCCGCCGTACGCCGGGCTGCTGAGCGCCGTACGCAGCGGCCGCGCCGGGCTGTACCGTCCTGCCTTCCGCCGTCGGTACGGCCGTGCGCTGCAGGATCTCCCGTACGACCTGCTCGGAGGTACGCCGGTTCAGCTGGGCCTGGGCGGTCGGCAGCAGCCGGTGCGCGAGCACCGCCACCGCCAGCGCCTGCACGTCGTCGGGCAGCGCGTAGTCGCGGCCGCTCAGCGCGGCGGAGGCCTTGGCGGCGCGCAGCAGGTGCAGCGTCGCGCGCGGCGAGGCGCCGAGGCGCAGGTCCGGGTGGGTGCGGGTGGCCGAGACCAGCTCCACGGCGTAGCGCCGTACCGCGTCGGCCACGTGCACCGTGCGGACCGCGTCGATCAGCTTCAGGATGTCGTGGGCGTGCGCCACCGGCTGGAGGTCGTCGAGCGGCGACGCCGCGCCGTGCACGTCGAGCATCTGGAACTCGGCCTCGGCGCTCGGGTAGCCGATGGAGACCCGCGCCATGAAGCGGTCGCGCTGGGCCTCGGGCAGCGGGTACGTGCCCTCCATCTCCACCGGGTTCTGGGTGGCGACCACCATGAAGGGCGACGGCAGCTCGTAGGTCTGGCCGTCGATGGTGACCTGGCGCTCCTCCATCGACTCCAGCAGCGCGGACTGGGTCTTCGGCGAGGCGCGGTTGATCTCGTCGCCGATCACGATCTGCGCGAAGATCGCGCCCGGCTTGAACTCGAAGTCGCGCCGCTGCTGGTCGTAGATGCTGACCCCGGTGATGTCCGAGGGCAGCAGGTCGGGCGTGAACTGGATCCGCCGTACCGAGCAGTCGACGGATCTCGCGAGCGCCTTGGCGAGCATCGTCTTGCCCACGCCCGGCACGTCTTCGATCAGCAGGTGCCCCTCGGCGAGGAGCACGGTCAGCGAAAGCCGTACGACCTCCGGCTTGCCCTCGATCACGCTCTCCACCGACCTGCGGACCCGCTCCGCTGTGGTGGTCAGATCTGTGAGGCTCGCTCGATCGTCATAGGTCGTCACCCGGCCCTCCTCGGCCCCGTTCTACGGGCGGGCGCCGCGACTGCTCGGCGCCCGCCCCGAAACACGGACATCACGCACGGAGGTTCCGGCGCGATGTCACACCCGCATTGTTGTTGCCGTTACCCGTTCGTGTCACTCGCCTGTGGACAACGGGGAGGGATATGTCAGGGGTTGCCGTGTTTCGTCCGCAGATTTTCGTGTGCGGACCGCCTCACGCGGCGGGGTCGATCTCCCGCAGCAGTCCGGTGGTCACGTCGAAGACGAAGCCGCGCACGTCGTCGGTGTGCGGCAGGAACGGCGAGGTCCGCACCCGCTGCATCGACTGGCGGACGTCCTGGTCGACGTCCCGGAAGGCCTCCACGGCCCAGGACGGACGCTGCCCGACCTCGTCCTCCAGCTCCAGCCGGAAGTCCTCGGTGAGGGTTTCGAGGCCGCAGGTCGTGTGGTGGACGAGTATGACGCTGCGGGTGCCGAGGGCGCGCTGGCTGATGGTCAGCGAGCGGATGACGTCGTCGGTGACCACGCCGCCGGCGTTGCGGATGGTGTGGCAGTCGCCCAGCTCCAGGCCGAGGGCGTCGTGCAGGTCGAGGCGGGCGTCCATGCAGGCGACCACGGCGACGCGCAGCACGGGCCGCGCGTCCATCCCCGGGTCCTTGAAGCCTGCGGCGTACTCCCGGTTCGCCTCTACGAGGCGGTCGGTGACGGTACCGTCGGAGCGCGTCCCGACGCGCTTCTCGGCATTGGACTCGGCGGGTACATGCGCGGAAGTCGACATGCCCTAGACGTTAATCGTCGCCGGCGGCGCGAGCCCGCTGTGAGATGGGACAAAGAACGTCAACAAGGCTTGTTGTGAGGTAACCCACAGGCGTCAACACGCATCCTCCGTACGAGTGAAAACAAGCCCGCGCCGCGCGCTGGGCCGTTGATTGACCGGGAGGACGAGTCGACTAAAGTGACGCGAAGTGGGTGGCGTGACGCGTCCCTTACTGCTTTACGGACACATCTCGCACATTCCGATACTTCCCCGCGTGCGCGGCGTACGTACGGCCCGGCCTCCTCCCGCTCGCCGGTCGGCCGACGCCACTTCCCCGGCGCCGGCAGGCCGTCCCCTTTCGAGCGGGTGGGGACCAGGCCGTACGTGCACGACCGCGCCGGTACCTGAGAGGGCGCATGAGCCAGACCCGACACGTCCCGGTGATGCTCCAGCGATGCCTGGACCTGTTGGCCCCGGCCCTCCAGAAGCCGGGTTCCGTGGTCGTCGACTGCACCCTCGGCCTCGGCGGACACAGCGAGGCCCTGCTCACGTCCTTCCCCGAGGCGCGGCTCGTCGCCCTCGACCGGGACAAGGAGGCGCTGCGGCTCTCCGGCGAGCGGCTCGCCCCCTTCGGCGACCGGGCCACCCTGGTCCACGCGGTCTACGACGAACTGCCCGAGGTGCTGGAGCGGCTCTCCGTCCCCCGCGTGCAGGGCGTCCTGTTCGACCTCGGTGTCTCCTCCATGCAGCTCGACGAGCGCGAGCGAGGGTTCGCGTACGCCCACGACGCCCCGCTCGACATGCGCATGGACCAGACGACGGGCGTGAGCGCCGCCGAGGTCCTCAACACGTACCCGCCGGGCGAGCTGGTGCGGATCCTGCGCCAGTACGGCGAGGAGAAGCAGGCCAAGAGGATCGTCTCGGCGATCGTGCGCGAGCGCGAGAAGGAGCCCTTCAGCAACAGCGCGCGGCTCGTCGAGCTGATCCGCGACGCGCTGCCGCAGGCGGCCAAGCGCACCGGCGGCAACCCCGCCAAGCGCACGTTCCAGGCCCTGCGCATCGAGGTCAACGGAGAGCTCAGCGTGCTGGAGCGGGCGATCCCGGCGGCGGTGGAGTCGCTCGCCGTGGACGGGCGGATCGCGGTCCTCTCGTACCACTCGCTGGAGGACCGCCTGGTCAAGCAGGTCTTCGCGGCGGGCGCCGCCAACACGGCGCCGCCCGGTCTGCCGGTCGTGCCCGAGCAGTACCAGCCCCGGCTGAAACTGCTGACGCGCGGCGCGGAGCTGCCCACCGAGGAGGAGATCGCGGAGAACCGCCGCGCCGCCCCCGCGCGGCTGCGCGGGGCGCAGCGCATCCGGGAGGACGTGCGGTGACCAAGCCGGCCAAGCAGCTGAAGGGACGCGCCGCGCGATTGTCGCGGCTGATGCCGTCGGGGCCCAACCAGGCCGCCAGGACCCCTTTCGTGCTGCTGGTCGTGCTGCTGCTCGGCGGGGGCCTCATCACGCTGCTGCTGCTGAACTCCTCCCTCAACGAGGGCTCGTTCAAGCTGAGCGAGCTGAAGAAGCGGACCACCGAGCTGACCGACGAGGAGCAGGCGCTCCAGCAGGACGTGGACGACCGCTCCGCGCCCGGCGCGCTGGAGCGCAGGGCGCGCGAACTCGGCATGGTGCCGGGGGGCAGCCCCGCGTTCCTCGGCCCGGACGGTACGGTCCGCGGCGTGCCC
>NZ_VBVX01000017.1 GCF_005981925.1 Streptomyces albidochromogenes | reverse complement strand
GCTCGGTCGTACGAGGCGTGGGGAGGGCGGGGAGGACCGGTGGACCGGCCGCCGGAGGCCCGTTCCACGTCCACGGAGGGACACCGGCGCCACTGGTTCGGGGCATGCGTGAAGTGCCTTTCGGATCGGTGGGCGAAAGCACCTGCGGGTGATCGGGCGGATGCGGCTTGCGGGAGGTGACCGCGGGAGCGTCGTAAGCGGGCGTGGGCACGACCCGGTTGCCGGTGCGGGCACGAACCGGTTGCCGGTGCACGTACCGGCGGCGTCGGCGGCGGGGCCGGCGGGCCTGCCGGCTTCCGTCAGCGCCAGCGGCCGACTTCGACGTTCTCCAGGACACCCAGCGCGTCGGGCACCAGGATGGCGGCCGAGTAGTACGCCGTGACCAGGTAGCGGATGATCGCCTGCTCGTCGATGCCCATGAACCGCACCGACAGGCTCGGCTCGATCTCGTCCGGGACGCCCGACTGCCGCAGCCCGATCACGCCCTGGTCGTCCTCGCCCGTGCGCATGCACAGAATCGAGGTCGTGCGGGCTTCGCTGACAGGGATCTTTCCGCACGGGTAGATCGGCACACCACGCCAGGACGGGATGCGGTGGCCCCCCACGTCGACCGGCTCCAGGAGCAGACCGCGCTTGCTGCACTCGCGGCCGAACGCGGCGATGGCCCGGGGGTGGGCGAGGAAGAACTTGTTGCCGCGTCGCATGGAGAGCAGTTCGTCCATGTCGTCGGGGCTGGGCACCCCGTCGTGGGGTTGGATGCGCTGCGCGTAGTCGCAATTGCTGAGCAGGCCGAACTCCCGGTTATTGACGAGTTCGTACTCCTGGCGCTCGCGCAGCACCTCGAGGGTGAGGCGGAGCTGCTGCTCGGTCTGGTTCATCGGATCGTTGTAGAGATCGGCAACGCGGCTGTGGACCTTCAGGACGGTCTGCGCGATGGAGAGCTCGTACTCTCGCGGCTCCGGCTCGTAGTCGACGAATGTGTGCGGAACGACCGGTTCGCCCACGTGTCCGGCCGCGAGGTCGATGGCCGCCTCGCCGTGCCGGTTGGTGCGCCGGCGTGGGAGTGCCGCGACCGCGCGCAGGTGGCCGCTGAGCGACTGGCTGCGGGCGGCGAGGTCGTCGACGTCACTCCTGGGCAGCACCAGTACCGTGCTGGCGGTGGTGGCGCGGAACGTGCACTCCCAGGCAGCGTCCGATTCGGTCAGGCAACGGTCACCGAAGTAGGCGCCGTCGGCCAGGAAACCCAGTACGGCGTCTGTGCCGTACGGTCCGCTGCCCACCTTGTCCACGCGCCCGTGGGCCAGCAGGAAGATCCGGTCCTGGGGTTCGCCGGCCCGGGCCAGCACGGTGCCGGGCGCACAGTCGATCTGCTCGCAGCGGCCCGCCAGTTCACCGAGCACCGCGTCGTCGTCGTAGTTCCTGAGCGCCGGCAGTTCGCCCAGCTCGGCCGGGACGACCGAGACTCGCCCGCCGGTCTGCACGAACGTCACCCGTCCGTCCCCCACGGCATGACTCAGCCGCCGGTTCACCCGGTAGGTGCCGGCCTGCACGTCCACCCAAGGGAGCATCCGCAGCAGCCACCGCGAGGAGGTCTCCTGGATCTGCGGTACGGACTTGGCGGTCGTCGCCAGGTTCCGCGCGGCAGCCGTCGCGAGGCTCTGCTG
The DNA here is from genome assembly GCF_005981925.1 of Streptomyces albidochromogenes. GTDB lineage: Bacteria > Actinomycetota > Actinomycetes > Streptomycetales > Streptomycetaceae > Streptomyces > Streptomyces albidochromogenes. The sequence continues at coordinate 39,763 of NZ_VBVX01000017.1, read as the reverse complement.
CTTGGACGCCTGTGCCGGTACGGCATCGCGGTCGGCTTCAACGGTCATGTGTGATCCTCTGCTCACCTGCGGGTCCTAGTTACACTCCCTCCGCACCACTTCGTTTGTCATCACACGAAAGAAGGTGAATGCCCCTTTCCTGCTCGGGGTAGCGACCCCGCCGTGTCGTTTCTTCGCACGCACGTGCAAGTGCCGGGAGCCTTCGGATCGCTGACGCCGGACACGCGACGTGACGCTCGGCCCTCAGCCGTCCTCCGAGTCGTTCATGAGCATGAGCAGCCCTTCGATCCGCATGCCCAGGCGGTACTCCTCGGCGATGCGCCACTGCATGTGGAGTACTGGTGTCCCGTACTTCAGAGCCGTCACCGGGAGACATCGCGATATGTCCCCGTAGCTCATGCGGGCAGCAGCGGATCGTGGGAGCGGACCAGTTCGAGGAGCCGGTCATGGCGGCTGACGACGTGCGTCATCTCGTACACCGCCAGGTAGCGCAGACACAGGGTCATGATGTCGTCAGCAGCGGTGTCGCGGAATGCGTCGGGTTCGGTGCCGTCGTCGAACGGCTTCAGGGCAGCTCACTGCTGCTTGCCGTCGCCTTCGTACTGGCCGTACACAGGGACCAGCCCGGGGGCTGTCTCCCAGCCGGGCCGGTGGTCCAAAGGATTTCCCACTACCCGAACCGGCTTCCGTTGGCCAGGTGCTGAAGGAGTCTGCGGGCGAGGCCTTCGCCCGCGCGAAGACTCCCAGCGGGATGAGAACGACCGAATCCCGGCCGTCGAGGCGTCGCGCGGAGCACGTCATGGAGTTGCTGTTGACGATTTCGAGCGTGCCCGGAGACAGGAAGACGGGCAGAAACGCCGTCGCGAGGACGGCACCTCCCACCCAGTGCATGGCGTGCACGGTTGTCAGTCCGCCGAGCAGGCCCGCTGCGACGGCACCGATGGCGAGTGCGCCGGTGAGCAGGCCGCCCGGAATCCGCCCATGGACGCGCACGGGCTGCACTTCTGCCGCAGCACGAGCCAAACGGCGCTTGCCATTCTGTACCGCCGGTTCGACCTCGCCGCGCCGGACGACCTGCGTGCCCGGCCCGCTCTCGACATGCTCGTCGCCGCATTCAAGTGCGCACTGGACGACTGGGCGCCGAGGCTCCCGCCCAGACACCCGCCCCGCGTCAGAAGCGCGGCCGGCCATGTGAATCGCAGCCCTCAGGCTGTCGGTGGTCGCCCGCTGCTGCGGCCCGCGCGCCGCTGCCGCTGAGGCGGACCGGCCTTGGCCGGCGCGCCTCAGCGGATCGGGGCGGTGCCCCGGCGGTCGATCAGAAGTGCGGGTCGAGCAGCGAGCCGAAGGTGTAAGTGCCCGACGGCTGGCCGAAGCCCGGGCTGATGAGGTACGCCGTCGCCGAACCGGGCTTGGACAGGCTGGACGTCTGCTCGTAGTAGCCGTTGTGGGGGACGATGCAGTCCCTCCACGTGTAGGTGCCCGTGGCCAGGTAGATGTCGCGGGTCGGCGTGCGGTTGCTCCCGAAGATCTGGGTCCATGTGTAGGTGCCGCTGGCCAGATACATGCTCCTGGTGGTGCACGCGTTCACGTTTGCCCCACTCGGTTCGCCGTTCAGCCACACACTCCGCGTGTTGTACGCCGTGTCGGCCGCGCTCGCCGGGCTCCCCGTGAGCGTCACGAGCGCCGTCGCCGCGGCGGCCGCGGCGGCGAACTTGCTGATCTTTCCAGCCATGCGATGTCTCCCCTGATGAATGGTGCCCATGGGCACTCACACCATGAGTAGCCGTCGGTCACCCTGCTCAGGCGCGGCGACCGGCCTCCCCAACTCACGCTGTGGCGCTGTCTCCAGCGGAGACAGTAGGCCCGAGGAGCATGCGGTGATGTTGATGGCGTGCAGGGTTTCTGTGCTTTGCGTGCCGTGGGGCGGCCGGGGAGAGCGCACCGTGTTCGGTAGGGGTGATTCGCCGGCAGCGTCTTCGGGAAGTCCGCGAGGGAACGCTTCCCCGCGGACGGATTCCTGCGCAGCACCACAAACCGGGCAGGCGCGCTGCTCACCGATGAGGGCGCAGCAGCGTAGCAAGCAGGGGGACACTGGATGGACTACGGTCGGATCCCGCACGGTTCCATCTTTCCCAGGGGAGCAGGCCACCGTTCACACCGCGTAGCGCCGACGCCCGGATCGCCCACCCGGGAGGGCGGGAGCCGCACGACCCGAAAGGCAATCGACCGGGGCCGGTGGCTGCGGGCAAGGTATGCATACCGGTTCACCGCGACCGGGAACCGGTTCCGACCGGCAGACACGACCTTCTGGGGGCACATCACCATGGACACGCACACCGACCGTTACGCCGACACCGTCACCCGCTACCTGGAGGCCTGGAACACCGACGGCGCCGAGGCTCGCGCCAAGGCCGTCGCCGCGGTCTGGACGCCGGACGGCACCTACACCGACCCAGTCTCCGACGCCGCCGGCCACGACGCGATCGCGGCGGTGATCACAGGGACGCACGAGCAGTTCCCGGGGTTCGTCTTCCGGCTGGCAGGGAGCGTCGACGGACACCACGACACCGCGCGCTTCTCCTGGGAGCTGGTGAACCAGGCCGACGGGTCGGCGCCGATCGCCGGGTCCGATGTGATCACGCTCGACGGTGAGGGCCGGATCCGCGCGGTGTTCGGCTTCTTCGACCGACTGCCCCCAGCAGCCTGATCGCCGCCGACGCGTCCCGCCGCTCCCGGTGTCCGACAGGGGCACCAGGAGCCGGCGGCCCACAGGCTGCTTCAACCTGGTGCGATGAGCCGACATGGACATCGCCCCGGACGTCAAGCAGGCGCTCCTCTCTTCCGGCGCGGGTCGAGGATCAGTGGTTCCCCCGCAACTCCCGTGTTATGCCCTGGCCCTGAGGGCCGACGACCAGTTCGGTGGCCTGGTACGACTGCGCGACAAGGACGGTGACGGAACGGCCGACCTCTATGTGAGCGCCGTCGGCATTCTGCGGTGCCTGGCTCACCCAGCGGCATCACCACCGCGGGCGCCACGGAGTACGGCCCGGCGCCCATCGACAGCATCTTTGAATAACTTCCTAGAGGGACGCTCCCGAAGGAGGCGCACCAATGCAGGCAGTACATCCGGCCGGCCGGAGCGGAGCCGCGTGGGCGCTGCTGGCAGCGACTGCCGTTGTGGCGTGCTCTGCGTGCACCACGACGGGCAGTGACGGCGAGTCCGCGTCGTCCTGTGCGTTCCTGGTCGAGTACGAGAACCGTACGTACTCGGACGTGGCCAACGTCAATTTCACGGTGGGGGCAAAGATCGGAACCGCTACCCTGCCCCCGTGCGACGACACCCCGAACGACAATGACGATGGCAGGACAACTCCTGCCTCGACGACCGCCTATGCGGTCAAAGGGCTGGACCCCAGCATCGCCATCACCGTGGACGACGCGCCCAGCGATGTCCTCCTCGTCTCCATCAAACGCGGCGAAGAGCTTCCTCCTGAGGTCAAGAAACTGATTGACGGCTCGTGATACCCGTGCGCGGCGCCGCCGAAGCCCGGGATGCCCAGGAATCTCGTACCGATTCTGGGGCGGGCACTGTCTGCGGCAGCCATGTGCGGGGATGTGCCGGGGCCCTTGCAGGTTGCGGCTGCCGTCCGGTGCCGCCCCTCCTGAGCTGCCTGGCCGAACCCGTCACGTCCAACGGTGCACAACCGTTCCCACATGGGCTCGCAAAGGCCAGGCGGGCGGGGGGCTTCAGCGTAACGGGCGTACTACGGCCTCAGGCACAGAGCGGGCCGGGCGGTGTGTGGCCGGGCACACCGTACGCAGAGCGACACCCGTGAGATGAACACCCCCACGGTCGCCGGACCGGAACTCAAGCCGCCGCGGTGCGGAACGTGCTGGGGCTCAGGCCCTTGTGCCGTTTGAACGCCGCACTGAAGCCGAAAGCGTCCGCATAGCCGACGGATCTTCCGATCTGGGCGATGCTGAGGTCGCTGTCGGTCAGAAGCGCCTCGGCCTCGTCCATTCGGCATTCCGTGAGGTAGGCGAGGGGCGGACGGCCCATCAGCTGGGTGAAGCGCTTGGCGAACAGCGCCCGGGAGACGCCGGCCCGCGTGGCCAGCGACGCCACCGTCCATGCCTCGGCGGGCCGGTCGTGGAAAGCCTGTAGGGCGGGGGCGAGGACCGGGTCGGCGAGGCCCCGGTACCAGCTGGGCGCGTCGGCGCCGGCCCGGTCGAACCAGCTGCGCAACGTGCACACCAGGGCCCAGTCGAGGAGCCGGTCCATCAGCGCCTGCGAACCGGCCGAGAGACGGGCGGCGTCGGCGGCGGCCGTCTCCAGCCAGGCACAGACCTCGGCGTCCTCCTTGACCACCAGGACGGGCGGCAGAGCACGCAGGAGCCGCTCGTGGCGGTGGCCCGAGGCGCGGTAGGCGCCCACGATCAGCGCGGTCGCCTCCTGCGAGTCGGTGCCCCAGTGGATACCGCCGAGTTCCTGGGCGGTGCACTCGGCGTCCGTGGTGAAGCAGGCGATCTCGTACGCCGCATGGGACTTGTGGACAGTGGTGGGATGGTCCGCGAGGTGGAACGGCGCGGGGCCGCGCACGATGGCCGTGTCGCCCGCGCCGACCGCCCGCTCGGTGCCGTCGGGCAACAGCAGGGTGCCCCCGCCGCGCAGCACGCTGATCATGATGAGCGGTGCGTCGTCGGCGAAGCGGATGGTCCAGGGCGCCGTCAGTACGGCGTGACTGACGACCGAGCCCTCGGCCCGGATACCGCTCAGGAGCGAACTCAAAGGATCCACGGAACGCATCGTAGACGATCTCCTATGTTTCAGAGCGTTTCTCCCATGGATCATCCAAGTCACGGTGGCTGTAATGGATTTATCGCATCGACCGAGACCAGCCAGGAGACACCGTGACGCAGCACGACAGCCATGCCAGGACAGCCCTCGTGGTCGTCGCACACCACCGCGCCGATTCCCTCACCGCGCACACGGCCCGCCGTGCTGCCGGCCGGCTCGAAGCCGCCGGATACCGCATCGACCTGCTCGACCTGCACGCCGAGGGGTTCGACCCGCGGATGAACACGTCGGACCAGCCGGAGTGGGGCAACAGGGAGAAGGCGTACTCGGACGAAGCGCACGCCCATATGCAGCGCATCCTCGACGCCGATGTCGTGGTCGCCGTCTTCCCGGTGTACTGGCAGAGCGTGCCCGCCATCCTCAAGGGCTGGATCGACCGCGTATGGAACTACGGGTTCGCCTACGGCCGCAGTAAGCCCCGCCTCGCCGGCAAGCGCATGCTGTGGCTGGGACTGGCCGGCGCCACTGCCGGCGATCCCGTCGTGGAGGGGATGCAAACCGTCCTCGAGACCAACCTGAGCGAAGGCATCGCCTACTACTGCGGCTTCTCCCAGTCCACCGTCGGCCTGCTCACCAACGCGGAGGAGCGCCCGCAGCGCGTCGACGCCGACGGCAACCTCCTGGTCGGCGAAGCGGTCACGGGTGCTGAGCGAGAGGCGCAGTACGCCGATCTCGACCGTCGTGCACGTGAGTTCGTGGAAGGCTTCGTCGCCGAGGAACTTGTGGCGGCCTGACCGCCGGGGGCACGGCGGCCCCGTACGCACCCCGGTCCCCCGGTCCCGTATCCGTGTGGCGGTTGTCCCTCGCCGTGGGAGGCGCGCGTCAGGGGCGCAGGCCAGTGTGGGCGAGGGCGACCGCGCTGAGGGTGGTGATGACCTCTGGGTCGCCCCGGCGCCAGGCGTCGGCGAATCCGCCGGGCGGGGCGGGCAGCTCGACGAGGGCGGCCGGGGGGCCGGTGAGGGCGCGCAGGGCGAGCAGGTCGGCGCCGCCCGGCGCGTCGGCGAGGCGGCGGACGATCATGCTGCGGCGAATCCAGAGCAGGCGCGGGGGGAGCCACAGAGCCAGGATGAGGAGCACGGGGATGACGACGAGAGCCGTGGTCGTCACGTCGGCGACCTGGGTGACGGATTCCTGGAGCGAGGCGCCGGCGTCCGCGAAGCCGGAACTGGCGTCGGCTGCGGATTGGAGCGGCTTCTTCAGGGCGTCGCCGATGAGCGGTACGTCCGACGCCGCGTCCCCGGCGTTGCCGAGTTCCTCGGCGAGGCCGTCTCCGGAGCTCTCGACCTTCCGCCCCGGCTCGGCCAGCAGCATGATCATGTCTCGGACGAAGAACGCCGCCCACACCGTGAGGGCGATCAGCGTCACGGCGATCAGGTCCACGAGCAACTGGCGGTTCCGGCGTGCGGGAGTCTGGGCGTAGAGGCGCAACGGCGGGCTCCTGTTCTGTTCAGGGCGTCGAGGAGGATCGGCCGTCCCGCCAGGACTCGGCCGGACGGTCGTCGGGGTCAACTCTTCCACCGCGCTCCCCGGACAAACGTGCAAGACGCGGACCGTGGCCGGCCCGGCGCCACGGCAGCCGCGGCGCACCGTGGTGTTGCCGTGCTGTTGCCGTGGTGGACGAACATCGCCCGTCCTGGTCCGTGATCAACACTCGGTATGTCGTCTGAGGCGGGAGGCTGTCGGCCCCGAATCCCTGCATCGCGCGCCTCCCCCACTGGTACTGGACAGACGACCGTTTCGCCTTCGCTTGCATGGGCTTCCAGTTCGACGACCGGCCGGCTCTGCCACCCGCGCTCACTTCCGCCCTCGGCAGGCGCCCGGCCATCGCATCCGGATCCTGTGCGGAAAGATACGAGACGGCCAGGAGGGCTCGCCGGACCCGGATAAGCCCCCCTTGCGCTCCCGTCCGTAAACGAGCCACCGCGCGGGAGCGCCCGCCCGAAGCGCATCTCCGCCTGCCCGGAGCAGATTTGTCGGCGCGTCAGGACACCGACAGCGATCACCCCTTAGGGAACAAACACTCGACGCGCGGGCAACTGGCCTGCGACGATGGCACCATGACGCAGATCATCAAGGGGGGCAATCTGCCCATGTCCGGCGAGCCCGTGCGGGTCGCGGTAGTTCGTCGAACGGCCGGGCCCGGTGTGCCCGTCCTCGACCCAGCGGCACTGCTGCTGGACGACAGTGGGCAGGTAAGGGGCCGGAGCGACCTCATCTTCTACAACCAGCGCTCGCACGCCACCAGCGCCGTACAGCTTCTGGGCAACGCCCAGGGTGAGGACGGGCGGCTGGCCGACTGGTTGGAGATCGACCCGGGCCGGGTCGAGCCGGAGGTGGAGCGGATCATCATCGCGGCCTCGGCCGAGGGCGGAACCTTCGGGGACGTACCGGGGCTGTACGTGGAGGTGGTCAGCGCGGTGTCGGGTGAGCGGATGGCCGTCTACTCGGTGGACGGCGACGACGCCTCGACCGAAACCGCTTACGTGCTCGGTGAGTTCTACCGAAGGAACGGAGGCTGGAAGTTCCGCGCGGTCGGGCAGGGGTACGACTCCGGGCTTCCGGGGCTGGCCACGGACTACGGGTTCACGGTCGAGGAGGAAGAGCCCGAGGCCGAGCCGGCCATCGCGTCACCCGCACCTGCGCAGACGGAGGCTCCCCCGCCCGCCCCGCCGCTTCCGGCCACGGGGCTTCCGGAGGCAGCCGCGTCGCCGCAGGTACCCGACGTACATGATGAGGCAGCCGCTCAGGCTCCCGCCGTGCCCGCCGGCATTCCCGTTTCCAAGACCGGCGCCCCTCTGCTGGGCACCATCACCACACGGCTGAACCACCTTCCGACCGACTTCGGGCCGGACTTCCCCGTCTTCTCGCAGGAGGGCAAGGGGGAGGACATCGTCCGGGTGGAGGCCCCCATACCGGCCGGGTTCGCGGTGGTCGACGTGGCCAGGGTGGGGGAAAGCCTTATCGAGATCACGGCGCTGAACCACCGCAACAAGGAGAGGTCCCCGTCGGTCATCCGCAGCTGGATGGAGGACTTCAACGGGCGCGGAATCGTGGACCACGACGGAAACGGACCGCTGCGACTGCGTGTGAAGGCGCAGGGCGAGTGGAAGATCACCGTGAGCCCCCTCTCGGTGCTACGAGACCTCTCCGAGCGCGTCGAGGGCGTCGGCCCGGATGTCCTGGCGTACGCCGGCCCCGCCGTGGACCTCGCCATCAGGCACCGCAACAGCAGAGACGATGCCTGGTTCCAGCTCGAGGCCCTCAGGCGCAGCGCCTCGCGCCGCCGCCTGTACACGGGGTACAAGTCGGGGCGGAGCACGGTCGCGCTGACGCGAGGGGCGCGACTGCTGATCATCACGTGCGACAGCCCCTGGACCATCACGCCCCGCGAGGTCACTCCGCACCACAACCGCAAGGAGGGCGAGATCCCGCCTTTCTGGAAGCGCCTGCGCTGACCGACACGGGCAGGCGCGGGGCGCGTGGCCGGCAGTGGGGGGCGGCCGCGATCGGGCACGTGCGACGTGGACCGTCGACGGCGACGGCCCGGGGCGAGCGGACGTGCCCACGCAGGTGAACGCGCACCGTCCGGCGGCCGGACCAGGTGCCCCTGTCCATGAGGGCGGTGGCCCTGGTCGCCCTCCGCTCGCTCGCCGCCGGGTGCCTCTTCTCCGAGGCCGAGGACATGGGGTGTCGCCTGGGGCACCCCCGCGGACCGCGAGGCCGACCAGGAGGGCAACGGCGCCTGGCTGTCCGGCGACGCCTCGGCCCGCGGTCGTTTCGACGCGGTGCGCGGGTACGACGCTGCCGCGCGCTCGGGCCGGCCGCCCGGGCTCGCGGCGCACTTCCTCCGCTGCCGACATCGCGCATGGGACGCTGCCGGCCGGCGAAGGTGGCCGACGGGTCCCGCGCCGCGCGCGCGGGACCGCAGGACGATCGCGCCCGGCTCGTCCTTCCGTGCGGCGGCCGAGTTACGGGTCAGCCCGGCCAGAGCTCCGAGACGGGAAGCACTGACCAGTCCCAGGCGCCGTTGTCGTCCGTGTCGGCGAGGAGCACCAGGTCCTCCTCGCTCACGCGGGCTCGCCCGCGGGCCACGGCGAGCTTGGCCAGGTAGGCGAGGTGGAAGTCCTCGGGGAGGTCTCTGCCGCCCTGGGTGGCCCGGTGAACCAGGACCACGGTGTCGTCCGAGCCGACGCGGGCCGCGACGAGCTCCTCGGCCGAGGTGCTGAGATAGGTGATGGCGTCGGAACGGATCAAACGGCTTTTCTCCGGCTCGCTATGACTTGGACTCAGTACCCAGACGTCGGCCATGGCCCCCTCCAGAGGGTCAGCGGTGATCACTGAGACCATCCTTGCGCAAAGGCCCGGCGGGTGGCCAGGATGATCCAGTCGAGTGCTTCTGGATCCCGCTGGGGCCGCGCACATTCTCCAAGCCGGCCGGGGCGCCTAACGGGGGTGTCAGTCCGACTGGAGTGCTAGGGGCCGTTCGGCCGTCTGATCCAGCCCAAGGACCGTTCGACGGCTCGTTGCCAGTTCTCGTACTCCGACGCCCGCCGCGTGGGGTCCATGTCCGGCAGCCATTGGGCCGCCCGGTGCCAGTTGCCGCGCAGCACTTCCAAGTCCGCCCAGTAGCCGGCGGCCAGCCCGGCGGCGTAGGCGGCGCCCAGGGACACGGTCTCGGCCGCCATGGGCCGCACCACCGGCACGTCGAGGACGTCGGCCAGGATCTGCATGAGGAGGTTGTCGGACGTCATGCCACCGTCGACCTTCAGCTCTCTCAGGGTGAGCGAGGAGTCGGCGTTCATGGCGTCGACGACCTCCTTCGTCTGCCAGCCGGTGGATTCCAGCGCCGCCCTGGCCAGGTGCCCCTTGGTGATGTACGAGGTCAGGCCGACGATGACGCCGCGTGCGTCGCTGCGCCAGTGGGGCGCGAAGAGACCGGAGAACGCCGGGACGATGTAGCAGCCGCCGTTGTCCTCGACGGTCCGCGCCAGGGTCTCGATGCCCGGTGCGCTGGTGATGAGTTCCAGCCGGTCACGGAACCACTGGACCAGGGCGCCGGTGACGGCGATCGGGCCTTCCAGCGCGTAGACAGCGGGCTGCTCGTCGATCTTGTAGGCGACGGTGGTGAGCAGTCCGTTGCTGGACCGGACGACGTCGGTGCCGGTGTTGAGCAGCAGGAAGCTGCCGGTTCCGTAGGTGCACTTCGCCTCGCCCGGGGAGAAGCAGGTCTGACCGAAGAGGGCGGCCTGCTGATCGCCGAGCGCGGCCGTGATGGGCCTGCCGGGGAGCACCGAGCGGTCGTCGCCGTACCACTCCGCCGAGGACCGGATCTCGGGAAGGATCGCGTGCGGTATCCCGAAGAACCCCAGCAGTTCCTCGTCCCATGCGAGCGTGCCCATGTTCATGAGCATCGTGCGGCTGGCGTTGGTCACGTCGGTGATGTGGCGGCCTCCCGCCGTCCCTCCGGTGAGGTTCCAGATCAGCCAGGACTCCATCGTGCCGAACAGGACATCGCCGTTCGCGGCCCGCTGTGCCAGACCGGGCACGTGGTCGAAGAGCCAGCGGATCCGTGGTGCGGAGAAGTAGGTCGAAGGCGCCAGGCCGCAGCGTTCCAGGAAGAACGCGTCGCCCGGGTCGCCGCGCAGGTCTTCGACGAGCGGGGCGGTGCGGGTGTCCTGCCAGACGATCGCCCTGCTCAGCGGGGTGCCGGTCCGCCGGTCCCAGAGGACGGTCGTCTCGCGTTGGTTCGCGATGCCGAGGGCGGAGACGGCCTCGGCGGAGACGCCGTCGCCCGCGCCGGAGAGGGCCTCGGGCACGATGCGCCGCAGATTGCGCCAGATCTCCAGGGCGTCGTGCTCGACCCAGCCGGGTTTCGGGAAGAACTGCTGGTGCTCGCGCTGGGCCACGGACACCAATCGCCCGCGGTGGTCGAACAGGATGCACCGGGTGGAGGTGGTGCCCTGGTCGATGGACATCACATACCGTTCGACCATGATCCGGACCGCCTTTCCGATGCGTGGAGATGCGAGCGTGGAGATGCGCTGCACGAGGGGCCTACCAGCGGGCGGCCCCCAGGTTTCGTGAGATCGCCCGGGCGGCCTCGCGCAGCACGGTGAGCAGTTTGAGTTCCGGCCGGCCCCTGACGTCACAGATCCGCTCGACCGGGCCGGACAGGCCGATGGCGCCCACCACGAGGCCCCCGTGCCCCCTGATGGGCGCGGCGACGCCGGCTTCCCCCATACTCATCTCCTGCACTTCGGAGCCCCAGCCGTTCTCCCGGATCTCGGCGAGGGCGCGGGTCAGCTCGTCCGCGTGGGCCATGGTGTGCCGGGTGTACGCCTCCAGCCCGGCGTCGACCGCCGAATCGAGGTTCGCGGTGCCGAACGCCAGCAGCACCTTTCCGAGCGACGAGGCGTGCAAGGGCAGCAGGGCGCCCACGTCCAAGGTCTGGAGGGTGTCGTCCGGCCGGAAGACGTGGTGGATGACGAGCACTCTGCCCTCCAGGGGAGTGCCGAGGCGGACCGCTTCACCGCTGCGGGCGGCCAGGGCGTCGGCCCAGTTGATCGAGCGTGATCGCAGTTCGTTCACATCGAGGTAGCTGGTGCCGAGGTGCAGGAGGGCCGCCCCGAGCTGGTACTTCCCGGTCGCCGCGTCCTGCTCGACGAAATCCACGAGCTGGAGGGTGCGCAGAATGCCGTGGGTCGTCCCCTTCGCCAGCCCCAGCGAGGCGGCCACCTCCCCGAGCCCGAGCCGCTGAGGGCCCGCGGCGAGCAGGCGGAGAATCGCCGCCGCCCGTTCGATGGACTGGACGGGACCGGCCATACCGCGATTCTAGATCCGCCTTCCCCGTCCCACATCGGCCATGACGCGGCGATTCCTCCCGATCTCGACTTGCGTTCGGTAATGCCGACCGACGTTTATTGACCGGACTTTTATCACCTCATAGCGTGCGTGACGTCGACACCCCGTCGGCACCGTTCGTCAAGGAGGGCAGATGGCCGCCCCGCTCAACATCGTCGGCCCCGGGACAGTCGCTCGCCCCGGCCCCGACGTTGTCGATCATGTCTGCCCCGTGCCCCACACCCCGGGGGCCGTGCCCGCCGTCCGCGGGCGGGTCCGCGACCTGCTCGCCGAGTGGGGCCTGTCTCCCGACGCCGTCATGGACGCACTCGTGGTGGTCTCGGAGCTCCTGACCAATGCCCTGGTCCACGCCCTGCCACCGGCGACACTGCGGTTGTCGCGGGTCCGCGTCGACGGACACGGGGCCCTGCGCGTGGAAGTGACCGACGCGGGACCCGTCCTCGCCGGCGACGGATGGGAAGCGCCGGACCCGGACGAGCACGGCCGCGGCATCGACATCGTCACCGCGTTGGCCGCCCGCTGCGGCGTACGTGTGGGGACCGAGGGGATCACACGCTGGGCCGACCTCGCCGCGGCCTAGCTCCTAGCACGTGCCTCTTGAAGGGGTTGGCAGCTGAGCGGACGTGTCGGTCCGATCAGTGATCACCGATGCGATGTGGGACCCGTCGGGCCGCTGATGCCGGCGGATCCGGTTCGCGGGCGGCGATGGGCCGACCGCTCGGGCACGCGGGAGGGGTGTCGCGGTGGGGCAGGACGACCCGCCGGACGGATGGAGCGGGCAGGAGGGACAGTTGGGACCGGCCTCCCGGCCCACAGAAGGGCGTCAGGGGTTCGGTCGCATGTCTCCGTCGTACGTGGCGCGGTAGTCCGGTACGACGATCCGGCTCGTCGGGGACTCGTGGTGGACCTGGGCGGTGAACGCCTCCAGGTCCATCGCCGGGTCGCGGCGCGGGGGCTCGCTCAGCGGCTCCTCGAAGTTGTCCCAGTGGACGGGCACGACGACGCCGGGCCGGCCCAGTGCCCGCAACAGCCGGGGTACGTAACGGGACGTGGAGGCGCTGGACGGTACCGCGACCATCGCGAGATCGGGGCTCAGACCCTGCACGGACCGCTCGGAGAAGTCACTGGCGCCCATCAGGAACGCCGAGGGCCCGCCGCTCCCGGCCGTCACCTGGAAAGCGAGCGTGTCGCCCTCCGGCAGGTCGGAGATGGTCCTCGGGGCAGCCGCGGGCGGCGCGCTCAGCGTGCCCGGAGCGAAATAGGAGTGCCGCTTGTTGCGGCTGTGCAGGCTGGGCACGACCTCCACGGTGATCCCGCCGAAGTCCAGCACCTCGCCGCCCTTCACCACCGAGATCTGTCCCGGGTCGACACCGAACGCGACCAGCAGATGGAAAGTGGTCTCCGTGCCGACGACCAGGGCGCCGGTGGACTTGGCGATGTGGGGGACATCGGCGACGTGGTCCCAGTGGGAGTGGCTGACCAGGACGATCTCGGGGTGGCCGATGTGCTCCCGTACCAGCCCGGGATCGGACCTCAGCTTCGTACCCGGCGTGAAGCCCCCGTCGAACAGACCGGTCTTGAACCGGGTGAGGTACGGATCGAAGAGCACCGTCCGGCCGTCCACGTCGATGCGCCAGCCGGAGGTGCCCAGCCAGCGGAAGGACGCCGAACCAGCCGCCGGGGTCCTACGAGGCGCCGCCGCGGAGACGGCGGTCGCGGCGGGAAGCAGCGGGGCGGCCGCGCGGAGTGCGGCGCCACGCAGCACCGTACGTCGGCCGAAGCTCTGGACGCGCCGCTTCGGGCGCTGTGCGTCTGTGTCGTCGCTCATGGCGTCAGGAGATCAGGACTCAGCCCTCGCCGTCCAAGATCAAAACTTTGGAGTCCTCATATGCGGAACCATATGAGTGCACGTCAGAGCCCCTTACTGCGGAGAAAATCGACGGCGATCCGGGCCGTGGCACCGATCGCGGCATCCACCACCGGCCGCGAGGCGGCCAGATCCCTCGTACGGGCGAAGACGGAGACCGCGTAGCGGCCGCCGTCGGGATACCGGACGACCCCCGCCTCCATGTGCAGCCCGGGCAGAGTTCCGGTCTTCGCCGCGACCGTCGCCTCATCGGGGAACCCCGACACCAGCCGGTGCCGGAATGCCTGACGTGCCATCAGGTCACGTACCCAGGCGCACGCCTCGGGCGGGCCCGCCTCGTCGCGCCAGACGAGACGCAACAACCGGGTGATCTCACGGGGCGTGCTGGCGTTGGTCCGCAGTGGATCCAGCACGCTCAGCCGTCTCTTGCGATCGTCCGGCAGAGCCGGGTAACGGAGGGCGAACTCCGCCTCGTCGCGGGCGCCGACCTCGGCGAGCATCGCATCCAGTACGTCACGGGGACCGCCCACGATCCGGGTCCCGGCAAGCCCGAGTTCCCCGGCGAGAAGCCGCACCGTGTCCAGGCCGACCCGTGCCAGCAGCAGATCCGCCGCCGAATTGTCGCTCACCGAGACCGCGAAGAACGCCAGATCGCGCAGCGACAGCTCGACGTCGTCCGCACAGCCTGCCGTGCCCCAGCCTCCGAGCCGGTCGGCCGCCGTCACCCGCACCCGCTCCCGGGGGTCGAGCTGGCCGGCAGCCACCTGCCGGGCGAACTCCAGGACCAGCAGCACCTTGAAGACCGAGGCGATCACGACCGGCTCGTCCGCGCCGACCGCCACCTCCTCGGCGCCCGGCTCCGTGCCGACAGGGACAGCATGCAGCGACCCCTCGGCCCCAGCCCCCGCGAAGACCTCGCGGATCCGTTCCTCGACCATCGGTTCGCCCCTCACGTAAGGTCCATGGCTGTGGATCTCTTGCGCCACCTGCGTATCTTCGTCGCCGTCGCCGACAAGCTGCACTTCAGCCGGGCCGCCGAGCAGCTTGGCATGGCCCAGCCACCCCTCAGCCAGGCGGTACGCAGACTGGAGAGGGACCTCGGTGCCGAACTGTTCGACCGATCGCACCGCCAGGTCCGGCTGACCGCCGCCGGCATGGTGCTGCTGGACGAGGCACGCGAACTCCTGGCCCGCGAGCAGCGGTTACGGACGCTGGCCCGCCGCGCCGGGGACGGCGGCCTGGGCACCCTGCGCGCGGGCGTGCCCCCCGACACCACGGTCGCCATGCTCTCCGCGCTGCTCTCGGCCTGCGCGGAGCACTCCCCTGGTCTGTCCGTCGATCTCCAGGAGATCACCACTGAGGAACAGGTGCGGTTGCTCGCCTCCGGTGGGCTCGACGTCGGCCTCGTCCACCAGCCCGTGGACGCCACCGAACTCCGCCTCGGCCCGGAGGTGTGCGTGGAGCTCGGCGTCGTTCTTCCCCGCACCTCACCGCTGGCGCGGTTCCCCGAGGTCGCGCTCGCCGAACTGTCCGGCCACGACCTGGTGCTCTTCCCCCGTGCCCAGGCCCCCGGCTGGTACGACCGGATCCTCGACACCTGCCGCGCCGAGGGCTTCGTGCCCGGCCGCCTCCGGCACGCCTCCAACCCCGAGTTCGTGCTGGCCCTCGTCCACGCGGGCCACGGCATCGCCTTCGACCAGGGGGCGGTGGCGCGCAAGGAGCCCCGCGTCGTCTGGCGGCCGTTGGCCGGCCGCCCCCTCACCCGGCGGACCACCGGGGCCTGGCCCGCCGGCCGGTCCGCCCACCCGGCCGCCCCTCGTTTCGCAGAGCTCGCGGCCGGCGTGCTCGCGCGCGACCGTACGGCAGCCGCTCTGCGCCGCGACGACGGCCCGCGCCCGCCCGACGGGCCGCCCCGCCCGTGGTCGGTGGTGTACGACGAGTCGAGCTGACACCGCGCCGACCGGCTGCCCGCGCGGACAGGCCGGGGCCCTCTGGGTGCACAGACTCATGCGCCGGCCCCGCTCCCTGCGGACACCCCTGCGTGAGTCCGGTGCAGGGTCGGGACCTCGACCTCGTCCAGCAGCGCGAGCGAAGTCCGCGGGGGTGATCCGGCTGTCGGCGGCGGCGGGGGCGAGCACGTACCCGCCCGAGGACTCGCCCTGGTGGTCGAAGTCCCCCGCAGGGCACAGCACTACCCACGCGAGAACACTGGGACGAACTGATCGACGCGCAGGAGGCGAGCCTTTCGGTGAGCGGCTGACCTTGATCGGTCCAGGAGACAGGCGCCGGATAAGGTCATGGACCACGCCTTCACGAGGCCGATTGACACCCTGGGGGTACAAGGCATGCCTACGCCTGAGCAGATCTGGGCGGACGCCGATCTCCCCACCCGTCGGCTCGCCGGGCTGGCTCTCAACCCGTCCGTGCCGGAGAGCGTCCTCCTGCGGCTGCTCTCCGACGCTCCGCTTGCCGCACGGATGGTGCTGTGCCGGGACCGGATCCTGCCCGACGCCGTCGTCGACGCGGTGATCGAGCACCCCGACACCCACACCCGCAGCTTCTTCGCCCGCAACCCCCATGTCGATCCGGCCCAGCGCGTTCGACTGGTGGATGACCCCGAGTGGTTCGTCCGCGCCCACCTGGCCGCGGGACCGCGGGTGGCCGGCCTCGCCCGGCCCAGGCCCCTTCCCGACGAGGCCGTCGTCCACATGATCAGCACGTACGACGACGGACTCCTGGACGGTCCCTTCTACCAGCAGATCTCCACCAGGCTGCGCCGATCCATGCCCACCCATCCGATCGCGAAGGTTCGCCGCTGGGGGGTCAACGACTGGGCATCCCTGTCCGCGGACGTACGGGCCGCCCTCCTGACAGACCCCGACGACCAGGTCCGGGAGACGGCTCAGCAGCATGCGCGCCTTCAGGATCCGGCATGGGTGGAGAATGCGCTCCCCGACCGGCCGTGCCACGCCCGCACCGACCTGCTGCTCCACCGCGCCCTCAGCGGAGCTGTGGTGGAAGGCGTCCTCGCCAGCCCCACCGGCAAAGAGGACAGGACGATGATCGCCGCCAACCCCACCCTCCCTGCCGACACGGTGGTCCTCCTGGCCGCCGACCCGGATCCGGAGGTACGGGGCCGGATCGCGCAACGCCCGGACCTCGGACACGCCGAGCGCCGCGCACTCGTCGCCGATCCGGACCCGGACGTGCGCACGCAGGTCGCGTACCGCGCGGACCTGGGACCGGCCGAGCGCCGCACGCTCATGACGGACCCCCATCCCGACGTCCGGCTGGCCGTGTCCGTCCACCCCGCACTGAGCGAGGCGGAACGGGCCCGGATCGACTACCAGGTCCCCATGGACCACCACTTCGGGTTCCACCCCGCGTACGAGGTACCCCGGGATCCCGAAGCCGTCCGCCGAAAAGCGCTCTCCAGCCATCCACTGCTGCGCCGGGAGGCAGCCGTGGACCATCTGCTGCCCCCGGACCTCGTCGCACGCCTGGCCGCCGACGACGACCTCGGCGTACGCGTCCTGCTGGCCCAGAACCATCCAGACGCCCCCGCGCCACTTCTGCTGCGCAGCTTCCTCGAGTACACCGGACCCGAGCGCGGCCACCTCACCACCCGGCCGAACTTCCCGGCCAACGGGCTGGCCGCCTTCGCCGGCCACGAGGACCCCCAGGTCCGGGCCCTGGCCGCACGCGGCCCCGAAACCGAGCCGGCAGCCGTGGAGCGGCTCACCCACGACCCGGACCATGGCGTGCGGGCTGCGGCGACGCGCCACCCGAATCTTCCGCGGTCCAGGCTGGCCGTACTCCTCGACGACGAGGAGTTGGCCCACGACGCGGCTGCGAACGCGGCGCTGGACTCGGACACGATCCGCCGACTGCTGCAGACGGACGGCCGACCGGCAGGGCCGCCGGAGTAGAGGAACTCACGCTGGGGCTTGTGCCGCAACAGCGAGGAGGCATATTGCGCCCCGGTCGGGTCGGCCGGATCGCCCTGGTCCGTTACTTCGAGCAGGGATCCGTCTTCCGTGGGGCCGTTCCGGCGCCCTGCGCGCCCTCTGCCGCTACGACGGCCAGGGGCGCTACGTCATTGACTCGGACCACGGGGAGCTCTGCGTCCGGGAGAAGGCGGCCGACCACGGCGAGTAGACACTGTCTACCCGTCCTGGTAGACAGTGTCCATGAACGAGCCGAACACGGGGCTGCGGTCTCGGCTGGTCGATGTCGGGGTCGAGTTGGTGGCGACGGAGGGCGTGCAGGCGCTCTCCCTGCGGGAGATCGCTCGGCGGGCGGGTGTGTCGCACGGGGCGCCGCGCCGCTACTTCCCGACGCACCTGGAGCTGTTGTCGGCCATCGCGCGCCGGGGGTTCGAGGAGTTGGCGGGTCGGGGGGCAGCGGCGCTCGGGGACGGTACGGCGAGCCCGCGCGAACAGATCGCGACGCTGGGGCGCGTGTATCTCGACTTCGCGCTCACCCACCGGGGCATGCACGAGTTGATGTTCCGTCACGATCTGCTGCGAAGCGACCGACTGGGCTTGCGCGATGCCAGTCTGCCGGTCTTCTCCCTGCTGGTGGATCTCGTCGGACGGACCCGTCCCGACGCCGACGCCCGGCTCGTCGCGGGCGCCTTGCTGGCGAACCTGTACGGCATCGCGCAGCTGTGGACGTGGGGCAGCCTCCAACTCACCACGGGCGCCGACAGTGTCGTCCCCTTGCTCGACGCCGTACTGGAGGCACATCTGGGCAGGGAGTGGTGAGGACGGCGTCCACGGCGGAGGCCGGTGTCGACCGGGGCAGGCCGATGCCCGCGCGGCACCGCCGTCTCACGCTCGCCAACAGTGTGCTCGGTGCCGTGATCGTCGCCCTAGACGGGACGGTACTGATGATCGCCCAGCCCACCCTGCGGCGTGATCTCGACGCTTCCCTCACCGAGGTCCAGTGGACCAGTACCGGCTATCTCGTCGCGGTGGCGGGGCTGTTGGTGTTCGCGGGGCGGATCGGCGACCGGTTCGGTCATCGACGAGTGTTCGCCTGGGGGCTGCTGGGGTTCGGTGCGGCCTCGGCGGGGATCGGGTTCGCACCCGAAGTGGGCTGGGTGATCGGGCTGCGGGTCGTCCAGGGCGTCTTCGGCGCGCTGTTGCAGCCCGCCACGATGGGGATGCTGCGGGCCGCGTTCCCGCCCGACCGGCTGGGGATGCCCATAGCGCTGCGGACCAGCGCCATCGGCGTCGCCGCCGCGGCCGGTCCGCTGGT
This sequence comes from Streptomyces albidochromogenes, assembly GCF_005981925.1. Classification (GTDB taxonomy): domain Bacteria; phylum Actinomycetota; class Actinomycetes; order Streptomycetales; family Streptomycetaceae; genus Streptomyces; species Streptomyces albidochromogenes. The sequence continues at coordinate 20,915 of NZ_VBVX01000017.1, read as the reverse complement.
CGGCGGTGTGCTCGTCGCCCAGTTGGGCTGGCGGGCGGTGTTCTTCCTCAACGTCCCGCCGGCGCTGGTGATGGGTCTCCTGGCGCTGGCGGTGCGTCCCCCGGAGACGGAGCGGACGAGGCGGGGGCCCGCGCCCCGGCTCGATCTGCCCGGCGCCGCGCTGCTCGCCGTCACCCTGGCGGCTTTCGTGCACACGCTGGTCGGGGTGCCGTCGGACGGCTGGACGGTGACCGGGGCAGTCGGCCTGCTGATCGCGGCCGTCACGGCCGCCGCCCTCGTCCGCCATGAACGGCGTACCCCCGACCCATTGTTGCCGCCGGCCTTGCTCGGTTCGGCGACCGTGAGTGCGGGGCTCGGGATACTGGTGGCCGCGTCGGCGGCGATGCTCGGCGCGCTGTTCGTGTGCAGCTTCGTCCTGCAGGACGTCCTCGGCATGGACCCGCTGCGGACCAGTGTCGTCGCGCTGCCCGGCGGCGTGATGATGGTGCTCGGTGCCCCGCTGTCGGCCGTACTGCTGCGCCGATGGGGCGCCCGCCCCACCGCCCTCGCGGGGACGGTACTGCTCACCACCGGGGTCCTGGTGCTGTCCCGGATCGGCCCCGGGTCGTCGACGGTGCTGATCGGCGGTGGGTTCCTGCTGCTGGGAGCCGGTTTCGGCGCGCTGATGGTCACCGCGACCGCAGTCGTCGTACGGCAGGTGCCGCCGGAGTCGGCCGGGGTGGCGGGCGGGCTCCAGCAGACCGCGATGAACATCGGCCCGGCCCTGGGGGTGGCAGCCGCGACGACGCTGATGCCCCTCGGCACGGGCCCCGCGCTGCTGGTCCTGGCCGGTGCAGCCGCGCTCGGCGCTCCTCTTGCTGTACGACTGCCCCGACTCGCCCGGCCCCCCGAGCGGTGCAGCGCGATCAGTACGGAACGACGACAACGGGACGGATGAACGCGGGCCGTGACCCGGGCCACCGGAGACGAACCACCGTGGCCGAGACGTCGGGCCGCGCGACGAGGACCGGGCGGTCCACCACCTGTGCGACCGAGGGCGTACCGCGCCCATGCGGGTGTGCGGCCGAGCTCGTTGATCCGTTCCGTGGTGAAGGGATGCAGCCCTTGCCCGCGGTTCACCTGCCGGCGGTGCGGGCCGGGTAGCACCTGGTGCCGGCGGGTCCCGCTGACGGAGTGGCAGTCGCTGTGCGCGGTCGCCGCAGACCGGACCTGGACCGGAGCCGGGGCAGACCGTCGCTCCGCGGCGGAAAGCCGCGCCAACCGGTTCATCAGCGTTGTCTTCTCAACGGTCGAACCCCCGTTTCGCCACGGTGGACAGGACCGCCCGGCTCGCCTTGCGGGAGCGGATCTGCGCGTCGAGCGCGGCCACATGCGCGTCGGCGACCTCGGCGACCGTGGTACGGCCGCTCAGGACACGGCACACCTCGCCAGGCCCGAGGTGTGCCTCGGCGCGACATCCCGTGAGTTCTCCAGCCCCGACAACCCGACGGCGATCAGGTGCGGGGCTCCAGCACCTCCACGGCACCGGTCTGGGTGTCGTAGCTGCGCAGGGTGGTGAGCCGGGCCGACAGCGGCGGCGCCGGCAGCAGTTCGGGGATCCGCCGGCCGGCGAAGGCACCGGCCCTCCGGGTCCGGCCGAGAGTGATGTGCGGGCTCCAGCGCCCAGGTTCGTGGAAGGGGTTGAGGGTCTCGGGCGGGCTGTCCGAGGCCACCGCCTCCCACACCCGGCGGTGCAAGCCGGCCAGCGCGAGGTCGCAGTCCAGCGCCCAGGCCAGCACCGAGGTGGGCCGCTCGAAACGGACGACGCCGGTGAAGCGCACCGGCAGCGGCAGGGCGGCAGCCACCTCGGCGAGCTCCCAGCGAATCGGGGCGGTCAGCTCCGGGCAGGCGGCCAGGGTGAGATGCGGGCTGTTGGTGGGTGAGCGGTGGCGCGCCTGACTGGGCAGCCCCGCGTCCGCCAGCCGCCGCCATGCCTCCCGGACCGCGAGCTGTGCCGTGTCATCCAACAGGAGCTCGACCGTGCGCACCGCCGTAGCCTACCGGCGATCGCCTGCGGTGCCGCCGCCCATCGGCCTGGCCGTCAGGCAGTACGAGGGCCTGCGGTTCCTGGCAGACCACGACGGCGTCAGCCTGCGGTGACGGCGGTCTGTTCGGCCCCGCGTGCGGCCCGCGTCCGGTCGGCGCACACTGGAACTGTGTGGCCCTGACGGGGGCGGTTGCGCCATCACCAGGTTCGTTCAGCCGCGCGGAAGGCGCCCAGCGAGCACGTCGCGTGGCTCTTCAGCCGTGAAAGGCAAGTGTCGTTGACGAGGGATTGACCATGTCGGTGCCAGGTCGGCAAGCCGTACGCCTCCTGGTCGTGGCGCTCCTCGTCACTGTCGTCTCGCTCGCTGCGGCAGGGGCGCAGGCCACGGGCAGGTGCGGGACGGTACCCGTACAGAGGGTGGACATCGCGGGCGCATGGACTGCCGGGCAACTTACCCCTGATCGCGACTACTGCGACGTTTGCCCCTCGTGCCCTGAGTGTTCGGGCGAAGGGGAGGGAGACGTCGATCCCCCTCAGCCTCCTCCCCCTGAGCAGCCTCCTCCTCCGGAACAGCCTCCGCCGCCCGAACAACCTCCGGAAGTTCCTCCAGGAGTACCTCCCGAGGTCCCGCCGGGAGAACGTCCGGAAGTGCCTCCACCGGTACCGCCTGAAGTGCCTCCCCCACCACCCGGCTCTCCGGCCGTGCCACCCGGGGTCGAGCCTCCGGGCACCGATGGATCCGACACCGACGCCCCCGACACGGACGTCCCCGGCACCGAGGACCGGGCGCCGGACGGTGACGAGGAGTCCGGGGCCTTGCCGATCGTGCTCGTACTGCTGGGCACCGCGATGGTCACCACGGCCGCCGTGGTCGGCGTCCGTCACCGTGGTCCCCGCTGGGTACACCGTCATGTGCACGCCGTACTGCGCAGCGGCCCCGGCCTGGACAGCGTGCGCCAGATCCGCGGCCCGGATGGGTCGGACCGCACGGTGCGGCTGGAGCCTCGCCGCGACCCCGGCGAGCAGATCATCCAGGAGGAGGACGATCAATGACGACCGTGACGAGTCCCCCGGAACCCATGACCGTACGGGCCCTCCTGTTCGGAGAAGAGGGCGGGAGTACCGTCGACGCCCTCGCCGGTCATCTGCACGAGCGCGAGGTCGCCGAGACGCTGTCGGACGGTACGCGACGTGTGCCCGGTGCGGCAGGCCGCGCTGTCGAGCGTGAGATCGCGACCGTCGTCAACGGGTTCCTCGCCATGGATCTGCTCGACCTGCTGGGCGCGGGCTGGCGCAAGCACTCGGCTCTCACGGCAGCCGCTCGCCGTACCCACCGCGTCCCCGACAGCGAGGAGCTCGTCGCTCTGACGAGCCATCACATCACGTCGACCCACCGTCCTTGCGTCGACTTGATCATCGATGGCGTCAAGGCGGGGACGATCGACCTGGCGGTCACAGTCGACTTCGACCTCAACGGAGTTCTCGCCGTCGTCCGTGTCGCCCGTTTGGCCGCCCTGCGGTCCGGGGAGTGCACGGTGACGGGGACCCTGGAGATCCAGGAGAACACGGTGGCCAGCCGGTATCGCAGTCTCGATGTACCGGGCGCGATACGGCTCCGGTCGGGACTGCCTCTCCTCACCCCGGAACAACTCGCCTCCGCGAGCGGCCCCACCCCCGAGGCCATCGCGGCTGTGACCGGCTTCCGCACGTGGCTCGCGTCGCACGCCGAGGAGAACGCCGCACTCGGCGACCTGGCCCGGGCCAACCCCGAAACGCTGGAGAACCTGCTGAGGGCAGGGGAGCGCTACTGGGTCCGTACGCGGTAGGCCCGGAGCCGGAGGCCTCCTGTTCAAGAGGTGCCACCCCGCACCCGAGCAGCGGCACGCGGTAGCGCGTCGTCGACGCGGGCCCGCCGGCACCGTCGAACGCCGTGGCAGAGTGGTGGTATGTGCGGTCGTTACGCCTCAACCCGCGGTCCCCAGGACCTGACCCGGCTCTTCCATGTCACCGACTGGCTTCCCGACGAGACGCTGGCGCCCAGCTGGAACGTGGCTCCCACCGACACTGTCTACGCGATCCTCGATCGCGCCGGACGCGAGGAAGACGACGAGGTACGGCGCGAGCTGCGGCCACTGCGGTGGGGACTCGTCCCTTCCTGGGCCAAGGACCCGAAGGCCGGGGCCCGGATGATCAACGCCAGACTCGAGACAGTGCACGAGAAGCCCGCCTATCGTCGGGCCTTCGTCAAGCGGCGCTGCCTGCTGCCGGCCGACGGGTTCTACGAATGGGAGCCGCTCAAGGACGAAAGCACGGGCAGGACACGCAAGCAGCCGTACTTCATTCACCCCACCGATGAGCAGGTGATGGCCCTGGCCGGGTTGTACGAGTACTGGCGCGACCCCGAGATCGAGAACGGTGACGACCCGGCCGCCTGGCTCACCACCTGCACGATCATCACAACTGAGGCGACCGACGCGGCCGGCCGGGTACACCCCCGCATGCCGCTCGCCCTCACCCCGGACCACTACGACACCTGGCTCGACCCGCACCACCAGGACACCGACGATCTCCGTGCCCTGCTCACTCAGCCCGCAGGCGGCCGGCTCAACGCCCGCCCTGTGTCCACGGCCGTGAACAGCGTGCGCAACAACGGCCCCCATCTACTGGACGAGGTCGCCTGACCGCCCCCTGCCTGACGGCATCCGGTCACCGGACGAGCCGCCTGCGGGCCTTGCCAGTCCGGACCCCTCATAACCACACAGAGCCGCTCCCCCGAGGACATCGCCGCACGTGCCCGCGCGGTCACGGCGCCGATTCGCAGCCCTCGTCCCCGGCTCGCAGAGGTAACGCACCGTATCGACGCCGGTCGACCGTCACTCGACAGCGACATCACCGTCGGCTCCGGGCGGCGGCGTCATGCCGGGTGGACGAGGCGGCTTTCGTAGGCGAAGACCACTGCCTGTGTCCGGTCGCGGAGTTCGAGCTTCCGCAGGACCCGCCCCAGATGGGACTTCACCGTCGCCTCCGCGAGGTACAGGGCGGCCGCGATCTCGCTGTTGGACAGGCCGCGGCCCACCTGGACGAGCACCTCGCGCTCGCGGGCGGTGAGCCGTCGCAGCCACGCGTCGCGGTCGGCACTGCCGCCGTCGGGGATGTGCGGGCAGAAGTTCTCCAGCAGGCGGCGGGTGATCCGCGGGGAGACCACCGCGTCGCCTGCGGCCACGCTGCGTATCGCGGTGAGCAGTTCCTCGGGCCGGGTGTTCTTCAGCAGGAAGCCCGAGGCCCCGGCCTTGAGCCCGGCGAAGGCGTATTCGTCGAGGTCGAAGGTGGTGAGGATCAGCACTCTGCTCCGCGGGGAGACCCGGACGACCCGTCGGGTCGCCTCGATCCCGTCGCTTCCGGGCATCCGGACGTCCATGAGGACGACATCGGGACGCAGCTCCCGGGCGAGGCGGACGGCCTCCATGCCGTCCGCCGCCTCACCGACCGGCGCCATGTCGGGCTGGGCCTCCAGGATCGTGCTGAAGGCCATACGGAGCAGCGCTTCGTCGTCGGCGATCAGGATGCGGATCGTCATGCGGACGCCTCTCCGCTGCCGCCGATGTCGAGGCGGGCATGGACTCCCCAGCCGCCGCCCGGAAGCCATCCGGCGTGCAACGTCCCCCCGTGGGCGGCCGCGCGCTCGCGCATGCCGGGGATGCCGTGGCCGGGGTGTGTGGCGCCGGGGAAGGGCGGGCAGGGGCCGCTGTCGGTGACGTCCACTGTGACGGTCTCGGTCGAGCACCGTATCCGGACTTCCGCGTGTGTGCCGGGCGGTGTGTGCTTGAGGGTGTTGGTCAAGGCTTCCTGTACCAGGCGGTAGACGGTCAGTTGTACGGTGGCGGGTATGTGGGTGTGGCCGCCCCCGACCTCGAGTCGGGTCGGCAGCCCTGCGGCGGTCAACCGGTCGGCGAGGGCCTCCAGTTGTGCGATGCCGGGCAGCGGGTGGCGCTCCGCGTCCGGTTCGCCGGTCCCCAGGATCCCCAGGGAGCCGGTCAGAGCCTGCCGGCCCGTCTCGGAGATCCGGAGCATCAGGGTGGTGGCCTTGTCGGGCGACCGGTGCTGCGCGTAGACGGCGGCGTCGGTGAGGGCGACCATGACGGACAGGTTGTGGGTGACGATGTCGTGCATCTCCCGGGTGATCCGTGTCCTTTCCTCAGCTACGGCCAGCCGCGCCCTGGTCCGCACATTCACACCCAGGACTGCGGCAGCGACAACCATCGCGGTCGCCGCGACAAAGGGGGTCAGGAACGCGCCGTCCGGCACCCAGCGCAGACAGGCCAGCGCGACCCCTGCCTCCACGATGGCCCCGGCGACAAGCGTGCCGCGCCGGCCCGCGTTCGCGGCCACCGTGTAGAGCGCCACCAGCAAGGCGAGGTCCGCCAGCAGTTGGACGTCCATCAGCCACTGGACGAAGGCCGCGGCTGCCACGGCGCCGAACACCGTGAGCGGGGCCCGGCGCCGACCCACCAGAGGCAGCGCGAGGGCGGCGGTGAGGGCCACGGCCACCGGCAACTCCCGCTGTGCGCGCATGGTCATGACGTTGACGAGGAGAAGCGCAGGCAGCGGCACGTCCCACAGCAGGGGCGGCAGCCGGGAGCCCCGGCGCCGGGCGGCTCTCACGAGTCGCGCCGCTCGTACGGAGGCCGGGTCGGCGTACCTCGTCAGCCGTACTGCTGTCCTCGCCCGCCGCACCCGGTCCCGGTCGCGCACCGGGTGGGCCTCGCCGGGTTCCGCGGCGGCCTCGGTCATCACACGTCCCTGTCGATTCGGCGTCATAGTGGCGCGGCGCCGCCACCGCGTACAGCCGGAGCCGGGTCGGGTACGGGGAGCGCAAGCCCCCGCGCCCTCCAGCACGTACCGCCGCCCTGTCACGGTAGGCCGCGGGCCGGCGGAGCACATGAGTCCACCGTCGGACGGCACCGTGGCGGGATACGACCGCAGGATGAGTCCTGCTACCTCCCGTGGTCGCACATGCGCCGTTGACCTGGTGTCCTCGACTGCGACTCCGGTCGCAGAGGCGACAGGCCGGGATGCGACTGTGGTCACACAGGGCACATGCATCGGCTTGCGACTCCGGTTGCACGCGATGGCGACGCGGGACGGATGTGGCATCGCGTGCCCCGAGCCGAGGATGGCCGGGTGACCGAAATCATCACGGGACTGCACATGTCCCCCCTGGAAATACTCGGCTTGCCGGCTGCCGTCGCGCTCGTGGTGGCGCGCTGGCTTCCACCCGCGGCCCGCCCGCTCGTCACGATCGCGGCGGGGGCCGTTCTCGTGCTGTCCGCGATCGTTCTGAGCGTGGCGGGGATCCGCTGGCAGATGCTGCCGGTACTGACAGGCGCCGCCTTCGCGGTGCCGTTCGCCCTCTCTCCCCTTCTGCGACGCCGTACCGGCCGGCCGACGTGGCGGGCACGATGGTGGCTGGCGTTGCCAGGGTCGGTGGCCTGCGTCGGCCTGATCGCCATGGGGCCGGTCGCCGCCTGGGCCTTTCCCGTACCCGTGTTCCCCACGCCGTCAGGCGACTTCGCGGTCGGTACCCGTGTCGTGCAGTGGACCGACTCGCACCGCCCCGAGACCGCCACCGCCGATCCGCACGACCGGCGCACGGTCGTGGCCCAGCTCTGGTACCCCGCGCGGCAGAGCCCCGCCGGCGCGCAGCGGGCGCAGTACCTCGGACGTACGGAGCAGGAGGCGCGCACCGTCTCGGACGCCCTCGCGCGCTACGCCGGCCTGCCCGGCCTCCTGGTCGACGGCGTCCCGCGTGCCCGCACCCATTCCGTTTTCAACGCCCCGGTGGCCGACAAGGGCGGACGGTTCCCGGTCGTGCTGTTCTCTCCCGGGCTGGGCGGAGTGCGCACACAGAACACCGCCTGGGCGGAGGAACTGGCCAGCCACGGCTATGTGGTCGTCGCCCTCGACCATCCGTACGACTCCGCCGCCGTCGTCCTCGCAGACGGCCGAACGATCAACACCAAGATCGCCTCCACGGGCGACGACGACGAAGACGACAGACGGTCCACCGAAGCGACGAGAATTCGGGCGGCGGACCTCAGCTTCGGCCTCACTCAGCTGGGCCGTCTGGACCGAGGTGAGATCGCGGGCCCGCTGACCGGACGTCTGGACACCGGCCGAGTCGCGGTGACCGGCCACTCGCTGGGGGGTGGCGCCGCCCTGCAGGCAGCCCGCCAGGACCGCCGGGTCGACGCCGTCATCGATCTGGACGGCTACCCCCGCGACCCCGACCTGGGCTCCTTCGACCAGCCGGCGCTCGCGCTCACCCAAGCCATCACCCCGGAAACCGACTCGCGTTACATCCCCCGCCTCACCGAGGTCCTCAACCTCAGCACCGCGACGAGCTACCGGCTCACGATCCCCGGCGCCGCACACCTCACTTTCATGGACGCCCCTCTCTACCTGCCGCCTGTGCCCTCGATGGTCGGGTCCCTGGGCCGTACCGAGAGCCCGCGCGTCGTCGCCGCAGCCACTCTCGCCTTTCTGGACACCACTCTGCGGCACACACCAGGCGATCTGGCCGACGTTCTGTCGGCCTACGGCGACCTCCGCGTCCACCGCCCTGGGAACGGCCGCTGATCAGCTGAAGGGCTGCTGCCGCAGGGCCACCGGGCTTACGCGGGTACCGCTGCGCGACGAACCTCCCGGTGGTTGTCGGTCCGCCCGGCCGTGGTGATCGGCCTGCCGCTGCCCGGCAGCCGCGACGGCTGCCGGGCTTTCACCGAGTCCGGCGTCCACCGCGCGCTCCACGGCGCACCCGGCATCGACGACGGCGGCCACCAGGGCTCGGACGGACGGATCAGCGCAGTCCGGCGAAGAGATCGTTCTCGGGTACGGCCGCGCCGGTGGCGTCCTGGACACGTACGAAGGTCTCCATGCCCATCAACTCACCGAACCTCTCCTTGCCCATCTTGAGGAAGAAGATGTTCTCGCCCTGACTGGCGTGCGCGGCCAGTGCGTCGAACTTCTGACCGCTGAACGCGGTGGTGTCCACCCACGTGGTGATCTCGTCGTCGGGGAGACCGATCTCGGCCATCGCGGCGGCCTCGGCCGGATCCGGCTCCGGCATGTCCTCATGAAACTCGCGCATGATCTCGCCGAACCGCTGCATCATCGAGCGGGGCATCGTGGTCCAGTACACCTTGGGTGTCAGCGCGGTCATCTCCAGAGCCGCCATGGTGATGCGGTGGGCCTGGATGTGGTCGGGGTGGCCGTAGAAGCCGTTCTCGTCATAGGTGACGACCACGTCAGGCCGGTAGTGCCGCATGAGGTCCGCAAGTCGGGCCGCGCCTTCTTGCACGGGGGTCTGCCAGAAGGATCCGGGAGCGTCGTTGCTCGGCCAGCCCATCATCCCGGAGTCGGCATAGTCCAGCACCTCCAGATCGCTGATCTTCAGGACGTCACGGCTCGCTTCGAGCTCTTGACGGCGCATCGAGGCGACCGCCGCCGGATCATGCCCGGGGTCACCCGGTTTGACACCCCCCGGGCCGTCACCGCAACCGCCGTCGGTACACGTCACGAGAACCGTACGGATGCCTTCCGCCGCGTATCGCGCGAGGACCCCTCCGGTTCCGGTGGCCTCGTCGTCGGGGTGGGCGTGTACTGCCATGAGCGTCAAAGGCCGGTCAGTCATGAAACAGTCCTTCTGCATGAGTACGTCTTGGTCCGAGTGCGCGGCGGGCTCACCGCGATCCTGGGGACCGGATCCTGGTGGGGCGAACAACCTTGCGGTCTCCGTGCTCCCCCGCCCCTGCGGCGCCGGTCCCTCACTCGATGCAACCGCGCCGGCCGGACCGGTTGTTCCCGGCGCTTGGCCTTCCAGGCGGCGTCTCGACGTGAACGAGGCACAGGCGCGACTCGCACGTCTCAGCGCCGCGCCGGATCCGGCTCCCGTCCGGCACCAGTAGCGAGTTCCGACGAGAAACGGTGGCTGGCGGAAGTGATTCCGGCAGGTCTCACGCGTGGAGCCAGCCTTTGCCGACGGTCACCTCGCGTGCGGTACGACGCCACTGCCCCTCCCCTCCGGGCAAGGGCCAGGCCCAGGTCGGCTGTTCCGCGGTGTGCAGGTCGTGGAGGAGGCGGACGAGCTGTGGGCCGGCGGTGACCGCGCCGTCCGGGACGGTGGGACCGTGGAGGGCGCGGAGTCCGGCGAAGCGGGCCAGTTCGTACTCATAGGAGGCCACAGCGTCATCGATACGTGCGGCCAGGTCATCGCGCGGCACCGTGCGGTGCAACTGCAGCAACGGAGGCTCGATGGACTCGGCGATCGCCGCGGCGAGTCGTGCGTGACCGTCCAGGATCAGATGACAGTCCAGACCACTGACCCACCACAGCAGAACCGGTGGGAGCGTCCCCTCACGGGCCTGCTTTCGGTACGCCTTGACCCGGCCGTCGCACGGGCCCGGCATGGGCCGCAGCGGCAGAACCTCCCACGATGTGGAGTGGAGAAACCAGTCGATGTATCCGTCCGGATGGCCCTCGACGAGCATCGCGCTCCAGTACTCGGCATGCGAAGTGGCAGCGTGGCGCCAGCGCTGGAGCGGGCTCTCGCACGAGAGCAGCCACCGGCCCTCGTGCAACGGGCTCCCCGGCGAGTCGACGAGGTACTGCGCGAAGCGGTGAGCCCACCGTTCCGGGCTGCCCGACAGGGCACGCCCCACGTCGGCGCGCAGCGGTGGGACGAAGGAGCGGTATCCCTCGGTACGCCAGAAGTCCACGCCCTGGAGGGGCTCTTCGACAACGGCGAGCAGCACGGGCCGCGACCGCTGGGAGACCAGCAGTCGCGGCCCAGCGGTGAAAACGCACAGGTCCGGCTGGTGGCGGTCCTGCACGTCCAGGGACAGGCCCGCCCATGTGCCGTCGTCCCGCGTGACATCACTGCGCTGCATGCCGAGAGCGTAGACGGCTGCCACTGGGCGCTGCTCCCCCGCACGCTGGGGATGGTCTCACGACGGCGTCGGCCGCATCGCCTCCTTCCGCCCCGGTCACCTCGCGCATCTCCACGAGAACCATGCGAGCGAGCAGTGACGGTCAGCACGTTGCGGACGAAGTACACCGTCTCGTCCGGATGTCAGCGCTCCGGTTGCTTGGTTGTGTCTGTGTCGCGGTGCTGTCGTGCGTGGGCGCGGTGTTCGGTGGGGGTGGTTCCGTAGGCGTCGCGGAAGGTACGGCTGAAGGCGGCGGGGTTGGTGAAGCCCCAGCGGGCCGCAATCGCCTGGACGGTTCGGTGGTCCATTTCCGGGCGGGCGAGGTCGGTGTGGCAGCGTTCGAGGCGTTGGCGTCGGATGACTCCCGCGATGCTGGCGGGCTCGCCGTCGAAGAGTGTGTAGAGCGTGCGCAGAGAGATGTTGTGCCGTTCGGCGATCGTGCGAGGGGAGAGATCGGGGTCGCCGAGGTTGTGCGCGATGAAACGCAGGATGCGCTGCAGCATCAGCTGGGACCGCGCCTCGACCGGCGCCTCGTCCAGAGAGTGCAGATGTTGGGCAAGGCACGCGGTGACCAGGTCGATCGTGGCGGATCCCATGGAAAGAAGTGCCTCCGCTCCGCAGTGCGCGCTTTGGGCATGGAGGGTGCGCAGGAACCCGGCGAGGACCGCGGCCGCTCCCTTGTGGGCAGGGAGCCGACGCACCAGGAGTGGCTCAAGCCTGCGAGGGGACAGCGGCAGGGCGGACCGCGGTATCTGCAGCGTCATGGCGTGGATCGGGTCGCCGTCGGAGATGCATTCGGTCAGCATGGGGCGGGAAGTGTTGGTCAGTACGAAGTCACCCTCCACCAGCGCTTCCCGGCCCTCCTGGGAGACACGGAAGCTGCCCCGGGACACCAGTACGAGTTGGTAACCCTCGGGATCGCCCTGCCGGATGTGTCGCGCGGACCGCCAAGCCCGCACTGGGGAGAACTCGAACGCCGACAGCGCCGCGAGGCCGAGTGGCACGTCTTGGATGTCTGCGTGGAAGTCGTCCTGCCGGTCACTGCTCAGCGACAGGGGCATGACCTCGTTGGAAACGGTTTCCAGGAACCATTCGAACCTGTCTGTCGGCGGCACGACGGAGGCCGACGCCCTCGAACTGCCCACAGAACCCCCGATACGCGTCACGCCAAGAACAAGCCAGCCCGGCCAGATCATCTCATGATCCGAATCTGGGCTTCGAGCCTCGGAGACGAACCTTCGCGCGTCGCTGATGCGGCTGCTGCACCATCGAGGCCACTGGAGTTGCCGTGCCTCCGGGCCGGCGCCCTGCGGCCCACCGGCCGGATCCATGCGTTGCGGTCAAGCCGCCTGCACAGAATGCGAAGGCACTCCGCACACCGTGCACACCGCGACCGCAGCCACACGATGTCTAATCAAGCGTCGAAACGGCGTGACGGCACCGTTGGGAAGAGCAGGGCACGACCTCCTGCTCCGAGTGATTGTCGCGCCTCGTTTCGCGTGCTGTGCTGCAGGGGATGACCAGGGCCGGGGGGTGGGTGCGCGTGCGCGGGAGTGTGTGGTGCGTTTCGGGCCGCTTGCCTTTGGAGTTACTGGGTTGGCATGCGGCAGATGCTCGCGTAGCACCGCACATGACGCCGCGCCCGGGGAGGGCTTCGACGGACCGGGGGTGGCGAGGCTCCTCGCCCGGCTGCCCGCAGCTCCGTTGCGCCGACCGCACCGTCCGGTGGATCGCGGAGGACAGCGCCCCCGACCGCTGGGGTCCGCGCACCGCGCGCTGACGCGACCACGGCAGCCGCCAGCCTTCTCCGGCATTGACGGCGCACGATCACGACCTCGTCCTGCTCTCGAAGCAGGACCAACTCGACCACGAAAGTCTCATCTTGCCTTCATACACGTCTGCCTCCGTACATCTCACTCCGCTGCCGCACGCCTCGATCGCCGAGGCCGCCGCATGGCATCAGGTCGTCGCAGCCTCGATGGCCCATGACCTTCCCGGCGTACCGGCCCCGGACCCCGCACAGGTCCACGCCCGGCTCACCCAGCCCGCGCTGGGCAGCCACCGGCTGAGCTGGCTGGCCACGGGGCCGGACGGGGAACCCGTAGGAGTTGCCGGCCTGCGGGTGTTCACGTCCCAGGGCCAGGAGCACCTGTCCGAACTGGAACTGCACGTCGACCCCGCGCACCGGCGCCTGGGAATCGGCTCCCTCCTGCTGTCGCAGGTCGTGGCGGCCTGTCACGCCGAGAACCGGCGCAGCCTCATCGCCGCAGCCGCGGCCGACGGCCCGGGTGAGGCCTTCAGCGAACGGCGGGGATTCAGCCGGGCGCTCGCCCTCGATCATCTCCTGCTCCGCCTCGACGAGCTGCCCGATGCGGACCTGCCAGTCACCGCTGATGCCGCGCCTCCTGGTTACCGGCGGGCCGGCTGGACCGGCACGGTTCCCGACGAGTACGCCGACGCCTTCGCCTCGGCCAAGACCGCCATGAACGACATGCCCGTCGGTGACATGGACTACGGCAGCGTGGCCTGGGACGCGGACCGCGTGCGCGCCATGGCCAAGGTGGTCGCCGACCGCGGCGACACCCTGCTGACCCTCGCCGCGGTCCACGCCGACGGCACCATGGCCGGCTACACCGAAGTCCTGCTCCCTCAGGGGTCCGGGCCGCGTGCCCAGCAGTACGACACGGCGGTCGTGCCCGCCCATCGCGGTCACGGCCTGGGGCTGTGGGTCAAGACCGCCATGGTGCGGCGCCTGCGCGCCGAACATCCCGACGTCGTCGAGATCGAGACGGACAACGCCGAGGACAACGTCCACATGCTGGCCGTCAACCACCGTCTGGGGTTCCGCTCCTACCGGCGCACCCTCGAGTTCCGGCTCGACCTGCCCTCGGCCTGATCCCCCGCGCCCGCACTCGCTTGCGGACCGGCGAAGGCGCGCAGACCTCAGGAGAGCCGGCCGAACCACTGCCGCCATGTGACGCCACGCACCGCTGGGCCCGGACGCTTCGACCCGTACGGCTTCCTCCCCTTCCGCGGTGCGCTGCCGGCCCGCACGCCTCCGAAGCAGTACGCACTGAGCAACCCGCCGACGTCTCCGCCTCCACCCACCACGAACACTCTCCGAGGAGCTGCCATGCACGTGTCCGCGTCCACCCTTTCCCTGACCGTCGCCGACGTCGACGCCTCCCGCGACTTCTTCCTCACCCACCTCGGCTACGCAGTGGCCATGGCCGACGACGGCTTCTGTTCGCTGACCCGCCAGGACGCCGGCGTCGACATCGTCCTGCTCCGCAAGGGGACCCAGGTCCTGCCCGCCGAGCAGCGAGACCGGGAGGCGGGCGGGCTGATCGTCGCGCTCACGGTCAGCGGCCTCGCCGCGGAGGAGGCACGGCTGCGTGCCGCCGGCGCCCCCATCACCATGCCGCTGCGGGAAGAGCCCTGGGGCGAGCGCCTGTTCCAGCTGACCGACCCCAACGGTGTCGTCGTCCAGCTCGTCGAATGGGCCGTCCCGGACAGCGGCACGGACGGGGTCGAAGCCACCGCCGTACGGGTCGTCACTCCTTCGGCTGACGACGCCACCCTCTCCCCGAACGCCACCATGACACGCCTCGCGGCCCCCAGCCGCGGCAGTGCCGAGCTCAGTACCTGGACGGTCGCTATGGACGCCGGCGCGACCGGACCCGAGCATTCCATCAGCCGCGAGCAGGTCTGGACGGTCACGGCGGGCGCCTTGGAAGTGACCTGTGACGGCCGCACCGAGAAGGTCCTGGCCGGCCAGAGCCTGATCCTGCCGCCGGCCGTCGTCCGCCGTATCCACGCTCCGGAGCGGGCCGAGGCGCATGTCGCGATGCGAGCCGACGGAGTCGCCTCGGTGCCCGACACCGAAGGCACCCGCGAACTTCCCTGGGCGCGGTGACAACGACCGCCGTACATTCGCTCGTCCCCCGACGGCTCCGGCCGATCCGGAGCCGTACCGCACCACCCGCCGGCCAAGGCCGGCGACCACAGAAACGAGAACGACGAAATGCGTGCGCTGATCATGACCTACGGGTCACGAGGCGACATCATGCCGCTGGCCGCCCTCGCGGCACAGCTGCGGGACCTCGGCGCGGACGTGCGCGTGTGCGCGCCTCCGGACGAGGAGTTCGCCCACCTCCTGGCCGGTGCAGGTGTGGAGCACGTGCCGTTCGGCCGGCCGGTGCGCCCTTTGGTGACCGGCGCGCCGCCGTCACCCGGCTTCGCCACCGAGTTCGCCGCCGAGCTGGTCGCGGAGCACTTCCACACGGTCGCCGCAGCCGCCGAGGGGTGCGACGTGCTGGTGGCGAGCGGCCTGATGCCGGCCGGCGCGCGGTCGGTGGCCGAGAAGCTGGGAATCCGCTACGTATACGCCTGCTTCCACCCCTTCGAGATGCCGTCGGCGCACTTCTCGCCGTCGCCGCGACCGGGCCCACCGCTGTCGACCGACGCGATCGACATGTCCGACAGCCGGGCCCTGTGGGACGTGGACGTGCGGAAGGTGAACGCGCTGTACCTCGGGCCGCTGAACAGCCACCGGGCGGAGATCGGGCTGCCGCCGGTGGACAACGTTCGCGACCATGTCTTCGGCGACCGGCCGTGGCTGGCGGCGGATCCGGTTCTGGGGCCGTGGCAGGGCCTGACGGACCTGCACCTCGTGCAGACCGGCGCGTGGATCCTGCCCGACGTACGCCCGCTGCCGGACGACCTGGAGCAGTTCCTGGACGCCGGGACACCGCCCGTGTACGTGGGCTTCGGCAGCATGCCCATGCGCACCGCGACGGACGTCGCCCGCGTCACCGTCGAAGCGGTTCGCGCCCAGGGCCGGCGCGTACTCGTCTCGCGTGGCTGGGCCGACCTGGGTGTGGTCGACGACGCGGACGACTGCTTCGCCGTCGGTGACGTCAACCACCAGGCGCTGTTCCGCCGGGTGGCCGCGGTCGTCCATCACGGCGGCGCGGGCACGACGACGACGGCCGCCCGGGCCGGCGCCCCCCAAGTGGTGGTTCCCCAGTTCGTGGATCAGCCCCACTGGGCCGCTCGGGTCGCCGACCTGGGCATCGGCGCGGCTCACGACGGTCCGAACCCGACCCTCGCCTCTCTGTCGGCCGCTCTCCGGACGGCCCTGGCCCCCGAGACGGAAGCACGGGCCAAGGCCGTCGCCGGGACGATCCGTCCGGACGGGGCCGCGGTGGCCGCGAAGATGCTCCTCGACACGGCGAACTCCGCGCCACTGAGTCGTGAAGAGATCTCCGGCATCGCGCATGCCGATCACCCGATCAAGGCTCCGCTCGACGACGAGTCGGTCGGCCGGCTGCTCGGACACGGCCTCCCGCGGGGCGACGAGCGGGTCCTCGACCTCGGATGCGGTACGGCGGAATGGCTTCTGCGTGCCCTCGCGACGCGCCCCCGCCTGCACGCTGAGGGCGTCGACGTCTCCGAGGTCGCCCTGCGGCAGGCCCGACGGACGGCGAGCGCACTCGGGGTCGAGGGCCGTATGGTGCTCCACCACCGGGAAGCCGCCGACTTCACATCGCCGCAGCCCTTCGACCTGGTGATCAGCGTCGGCGCCACGCATGCCTTCGGCGGTCTTCTCCCCACCCTCGCGGCGGCCCGCGAGCACCTGGCCCCCGGAGGCCGCGTCCTGATCGGTGAGTCGTTCTGGGACCGCGACCCGTCAGCCGCGGCCGTCGAGGCGTTCGGTGACCTCGCCGATCTGGCGACCACGGTGGACCACGTCGTCGCCGACGGATGGACCCCCGTCCACGGCCATGTCAGCACCCGCAGCGAGCTGGACGCCTACGAGTGGGCCTGCTGGGGCTCCCTGGCCTCCTGGGCACTCGACCACCCCGCCGATCCGGCCGGCACCCAGGCGCTGAAAGCGGCCACCGCCGCACGTTCACAGTGGCTGCACGGATACCGGGACAGCTTCGGATTCCTCTGCCTGGTCCTGCGCCGAACACCCGACACGACGGAAAAGTGAGCACACCCATGCAACCCACGTTCGTACTCGTACACGGAGCCTTCGCGAACTCCTTCTCCTTCGCACCGCTGCAGGCCGAACTCGGCCTCCTCGGGCACCGTTCGGTCGCCGTCGATCTGCCCGGTCACGGGTTCCAGGCGACCTTCACCCGCGCCTACCAGGCACCGCAGGACCCCGATGGGCTCGCCACCGCGCCCGGCTCGATCAAGGGCGTCACGCTCGCCGACAACGCCGCGCACCTCATCGGGATACTCGAGCGGGCCAAGCGGAACGGCCCCGTGATCCTCGTCGCCCACAGCCGCGGCGGCGTCACGGCCACCGCGGCGGCCAACGCCCGCCCGGACCTGATCGACCGCGTCGTCTACGTCTCGGCCTGGTGCCCGGTCCACCTCGACATCAACGGCTACTACGGCGAGCCGGAGATGGCCACGGTCGACCCCGCCGCCTTCGCTTCGGCGCTGGCCGGGAACCCCGCCGACCTCGGCCTCCTCCGCGTCAACTTCCGCACCGCGAACGCGGACTCGCTCGCGGCGTTCAAGGCGGCCTTCTTCGCGGACGGCACCGACGAGCAGTTCCTCACCTTCCTGAACACCTTCCAGCCCGACGAGAACCTGGACGCCGGCACCTCCGCCGACCGGGCGCAGGCCGCGACCTGGGGCCGCATCCCCAAGACCTACATCCGCCTGGCCCACGACACGAGCCTGCCTCTCGCCCTCCAGGACCGCCTGATCCGCGAGGGCAACGAACTGACGCCCGACAACCCGTACGACGTCCGCACACTGGAGGGCAGTCACCTGAAGTGGCTGGCCGACCCCGCGCCGGCTGCCGGCGTTCTGGGCGAACTCGCCACACTGCCGGCCCCGGCCCCCCGGCCGTGACCGGACCGGCCTGACCGGCCCGAATCCCGTCGACGGGGGCGAGTTGGCTTGAGGGTCTGATCGATCACCCAGTGCATCGCGTTCGTCCCTGTCCGACGGGATCCCGGGTCATCACCCGCCGCACCGGGCCGACGGAGCGTCCCAGCCAAATGTGTCCGAAGCCGAGTTCGCGTGTTCCGGCAGACACAGTGGTGCGCGGGCACCGGCGGCACGGGCGACACCGGTCCGCCGCCCGTCGGTCCCGCCGGCGTGGAAGCGGCCGCCTCCCCGGAGGAGGCGGCCGCTTGGGCGCCGTCAGGCGTTCCCGTCGGACCGGTCGGCTCAGACGCGGTCCTGGACGACGGTGGACCAGTCGTAGACGCCCGCCACGCTGCCGTCGGCCCGCAGGGCCTCCAGCGTGTAGAAGTAGGTGTCACCCCGGGCCGCGGTGCCATCCGTGTAGGTGCGCGTCCCCGGCGCGAGCAGGCCGTCGTGCAGGGGCTCGTACGCCTCGGTCGCCGGGTTCCACCGGTTGACCCGGTAGCCCGTGACCGGCGGGCACAGCGTGGCGCTCTCGCACCTCCAGTTGGCCGTGGGCCCGTAGCCGCCGCTCGTCACCGTGTCGTGGGACACGAGGCCGAACGGCCAGTCGCGGTGGACCGGCACGGACGGCCGGACGTCGAGCTCGGTGGCAGACACGTGGGTGACGCCTGGGCCGCCCGGCTGCAACCCGTTGCCCCAACGGTCCTTGGCGACGACCGCGTAGACGTACGTCTCACCGTCCGGCAGGCCGCCGCAGAGGACGGCGAGCGGGTCGCTCACGCCCTCCCGGCAGTCGTAGCCGCGCCACTTGATCGTGCCGTCGTCCTCCCGGACGCCGGTCCAGACGTAGTACTGCTCGATGTCGTCCTCCGTCGAGGCGGCCCAGCTCACCAGCACGCCGTCCTTGCGCGGGGTGGCCTTCACGCCGGTGACCGGGGCGGGTGCCACCCGGTCGCCGGTGCGGACGGTGACCGGACCGGAGTACTCGGACTCGTTGCCGGCCGCGTCGACCGCGGTGACCGCGTAGGTGTAGTGCGCGCCCCGGTCCATGCCGGTGTCCCCGCACTGGCCCTCCATCGGGTCGGAGCCCTGGACGTTGTACTCCGTGCACGTCACGCGGGTGAGCCGGTCCGGGTCGAACGTGGTGCCCGGGGAACGGTAGACGCGGAAGTGGCCGCCGTTGTCGTGGTCCTGGAAGAACTCGCCCGGCATGTTCCAGTAGATCCGCGTGGTGCCCACGTCGGCGGACGCGGTGATGTGGGTCGGGGCCTCCGGCGGGGTCCGGTCGACGCCGTCGCCGGTCGCCGTGGCGGAGAACGCGCCCGCGTTGCCCAGCTCGTCGAACGCGCGGACCTGGTAGTACCGGTTCTTGTTCACCGGCGCGGTCCGGTCCTCGTACATCGCCCCGCTGGTGCTGCCGAGCAGCGTGAACGGGCCGGTGTCCGTGTCGGACGCGTGGACCTCGTAACGGTCGGCGTCGGCGACATCGTCCCAGCGCAGGGTGTTGATGTACGAGTCACCCTGGACCGTGATCCCCGTCGGCGCCGCAGGACCGGTGCGGTCCACGGTCGCGGCGGTGACGTCGACGCTGCCCGCGGACTCGCGGCCGGCCTTGTCGACGGCGCGGACCTCGTACAGGAACGTCTGGCCCGTGGCGGGCGTCGCGTCCACGAAGGACGGGGAGGTGAGCGGCGACGAGCCGCTGACCTTCGCCCACGCGGTGGTGCTTAGCCGGCGGTACACGCGGTAACCGGCGAGATCCATCTCCTTGTTCGCGGCCCAGCGCAGGGTGGTCTTCGTGGTGTCCCTGCTGTACGCGGCGGTCAGCCCGGCCGGGGCGAGCGGCTTGACCGTGTCGACGGCGGCCTCGGTGCGCGGAGTGTACGTGAAGGTGGCGTTGGCGACGCCGGTCCAGGCGACGTAGTCCACGCGGATCGTGTGCTTGCCGGCCGACAGGGTCAGGTCGACGGTCTTGCGGGCGGTGGTGGAGACGTTCTTCCACAGGTCGACCTTCCGCTCGCCGTCGACGTAGACGCGCATGCCGTCCTGTGTGGCGGCGGAGAGCCGGAAGGGTCCGCCGGAGCCGAAGTCGCGGGTGAGGGACCAGCGGACCGAGAAGTTGTCCTTGGGCAGCGTGACGCCGGCCGGGTCACCGGACCCGTAGTTCTCGCTGATGGCGGAGTCGCAGGCGGTCAGCTTCGGCGTGCCGCTGAAGGTGGGGTTGCCGAAGTACTGCGCCTTCCAGACGGTAGAGGTACAGGTGACGGCCGCGGAGGCCGGGGTGGCGGTGATCAGGCCGCCGGTGGCGGCGAGGGCGGCTGTAGCGGCCAGCGCCGTCAGTCGGGTACGAGTCATCACAGAGAAAAGGCCCCTTCCGGACCAAAGCGGATCACGCGAAACGTCAGACGCCTGTGTGACTCATGACGTGGGGGCGGGGTTGCCCCGCCCCCGCACATTTGTTCGCGGGAACATCCGGACTGTGGGACCCGTCCCGACCGCTCATCCGTCGCGGACGGCCAGGGCCGGCGCCAGGCGGAGGGGGCGGCTGTCCGAGATCAGCATGCGCTGGGCGTATCCGGCAAGGGGGGTCCGTTCAAGCGCCCGGGAGGAAGAGGCAGAACAAGTGGCCGTGAGGGTCACGGAGGACCCGGACATCCGTCTGCGGCTGGTGCTCCTCCAGCGTCGCACCCAAGGCGCAGGCCCGCTCGGTCTCCGCATCCAAGTCGTCGACCTGCAGGTCCACATGGGCCTGCATCTGCTGCGTGCCCGGGCGTTGCGGCCACACTGGGGGCGTGTGGTCGGCTTCCATCTGGAAGCTGAGACTGGGGCGCTCCTGTTCGGGAGCCCGCAGTCGGACCCACTCCGGCTCCCGCTCCACTTCCTCCCAGCCCAGCAGGGCGCGGTAGAAATCGGCCAGGGCGGGCGGATCGGGGGTACCGAGAACAAAGGCACCGAGCATCGTCGTCATGCCCCCACCTTGCCCCCGAGGCACGCCCCCATGCGTCCAC
>NZ_VBVX01000179.1 GCF_005981925.1 Streptomyces albidochromogenes | reverse complement strand
GCAACGAAGTGCTTGCAAAGCTGTCTTTGCAAGCCTAGAGTCGTGGCATGCCCACCGAGCCCGGCCCCGACCCGCACCCCGACCCCGACCCCGAGGCGGCCAAGTCCCGCGTCCTGGACGCCCGTTCACTGCGCGGCCTCGCCCACCCCCTGCGCATCCAGCTCCTTAAGTCGCTGCGCCACGACGGCCCCGCCACCGCCTCCCAACTGGCCGAGCGGCTCGGGGAGTCCAGCGGCGCCACCAGCTACCACCTGCGACAGCTCGCCGCCCACGGGTTCGTCGAGGACGACCCCGAGCGCGGCAAGGGCCGCGAGCGGTGGTGGAAGGCGGCGCAGGAAGGGACCACCTTCAGCAGGGACCTGTACCGCAGCCCCGATCCCGCCGTGCGCGGGGCCGCCGACCTCTTCCTGCACGAGATCGCGAACATCCACACCCAGGAGCTCGGCACCTGGCTCGCCACCTCGCGCGAATGGCCCGAGGAATGGGCCGCCAGCTCCGACATGAGCGACTTCACGCTCCAGCTCACCCCTGAGCAGCTCAGGGAGCTCAACGAGAAGATGCACGCGCTCATCGTCAGCTACCACGGACGGTCCGACGAGGGCTCCGCCCAAGTCCGCCTGCACACGCACTCGTTCCCGCGCCGCCCCACGGACTGAGAGGAACCGCCGCCATGCACCCCGACACCCACCTGCGCCTCCACCACCAGCGCGCCGCCGAACTGCACGCCCAGGCCGCCGAGGACGCCCGCGTCCGCCACCCCGAGTCCGGGAGCACCCTGCGCACCCGCCTCGGCTGGACCATGGTCGAGCTGGGCCTGCGCCTCGCCCAGCACCCGCCGGCCCGGTCGGCCCGTATCGCATGAGCGTCCAGGGGGGACGAAAACCGTTCGCGGCCGTACTGGCCGCCAACACCGTCTCCATCGCCGGGACCTCACTCACGATGATCGGCGTCCCGTGGTTCGTGCTCGACACCACGGGCAGCGCCGGCCGGGCCGGCGTCGTCGCCTTCTGCGCGACGCTGCCGGTCGTCGTGGCCGCGCTCGTCGGCGGACCGTTCATCGACCGGATCGGCCGCCGCCGGGTGTCCGTCGCCTCCGACCTGGTGTGCGGGCTCGCCGTCGGCGCGATCCCGCTGCTGCACTGGGCCGGGGCGCTGGAGTTCTGGATGCTGTGCGCCCTGATGGCGCTCGGCGGGCTCGCTCATACGCCCGGCATGACCGCCCGTTACGTCCTGCTTCCCGACCTCGCCGCCCACGCCGGCACCACCCTCGCCCGCGCCGCCGGCCTCTTCGAGGGCGTCTCACGCGGGGCCCGCATGATCGGCGCCGCGCTCGCGGGCGTACTGATCGCGGTGCTCGGGGCGGAGGCGGTGCTGCTGCTCGACGCGGCGACGTTCGCCGTGTCGGCGCTGCTGGTCGCCGGCGGAGTGCGGGGCGTGCGGGCGGCCGAGCCGCGGAAGACCGGGGCGCCGGTGTCGTTCACGACGTACCGCACCGAACTGCGCGAGGGGTACGTCTTCCTGCTGCGCCACCGCCTCCTGCTGGCCGTGGTCCTGATGGTGATGCTCACCAACGGCCTCGACCAGGGCTGGAGTTCGGTCCTGCTGCCCGTCCACGCCAAGGAGAACCTGGGCGGCGCGAGCGACCTGGGCATGCTCACCGCGATCTTCGGCGGCTGCGCGCTGCTCGGCGCCCTGCTCTACGGGGCGGTCGGCGAGCGCTTCCCGCGCCGGGCCGTCTTCACCGTCGCGTTCCTGATCTGCGGGCTGCCGCGCTTCGTCGTCGCGGCGCTGGCGGACGGCACGGCCGCGCTGGCCGTCACGATGGCGGCGGGCGGCCTGGCCGCCGGGATGCTCAACCCCATCCTGACGACGGTGACGTACGAACGCGTCCCCCAGGAGCTGCGCAGCCGCGTCGGCGGCGTGAGCACGGCCGGCTGCGAGCTGACGATGCCGCTGGGCGGTCTCGCGGCGGGCCTCCTGGTCGAGGAGGCGGGGCTGGTCACGGCGCTGCTGGTCGTCGGCGGGGCGTACTTCCTGGCGACGCTGAGCCCGGCGCTCTTCCCGTCCTGGCGGGCGATGGACGCCGTACCGGCCGGCGGACCGCTCAGCAGCTCGGAACCTTCGCGCCCTTCGTCTCCAGGGCGTCCAGCGCCCGCACCGCGTCCTTGAGGGTGGTCACCGGCACCAGCCGCAGCCCGGCGGGCTTCTCGGCCTCGGCCTGCGCGCACTCGTCCTTCGGGACGAGGAAGACGGTGGCCCCGTCGCGCCGGGCCGCCTGCGTCTTGAGGGGTACGCCGCCGACCGGGCCCACGTCGCCGCCGGAGGTGATCGTGCCCGTACCGGCGATGGTGCGGCCGCCGGTGAGGTCACCGCCCGCGCCGTTGCCGTCCAGCTTGTTCACGATGCCGAGGGAGAAGAGGAGGCCGGCGCTCGGGCCACCGATGTCGGCGAGCTCGAGGTCGACCTTCACCCGGTCGGGGCTCTTGCCGAGGTAGCCGAGCGCCGCGTCGACGGCGGTCTCCTGCGACTGCTCCATCTCCGCCACGTTGTGCTTCTCGATCTCGGCGTCGGTGCCGCCGGTCGGGTAGACCGCCTCCTTGGGCAGCACGGCCCGGTCGGTCCTGAACCAGGCGTCGACGACCTGCCCCAGGTCGACGTCGACGGACGGGCCGGTCGCCACGATCGTGGTCATCCGCAGCTGCCCGGTGGTCTCGCGGACCGGGGCCCCGGTGATGGTGATCACCGGCTTGCCCTTGTCGTCACCCAGGACGTTCGCGGTACTGCCGGGCTGCGCCAGGACGTACGGCAGGGGCGCGAAGACGGCCACGGCGAGGAGCGCGAGCACGGGGGCCGCGCAGACGGCGAGGGCACGGGGACGGGAGAGACGTGAGAGCACGCCCCCAATCTAGTGGGCGCGTACCCCTCTCCCCGCGTGCACCTCTCGCACCACGGCCCCCGGCCCGGGGCGGATTCCGACGCGTGCGCCGCTCGCACCGCCGCGCGGGCCGCGAGCACCGCGGCGGTCTCCGGCCGGCGGACGGCGGGGCTCACCGCAGGGCGTCGGCGACCTCACGGGCCGCGTCGACCACGCGCGGTCCGACGCGCTCGGGCACCGAGTCGGCGAGCATGACGACGCCGACGCTGCCTTCGAGCCCGGTGATGCCGACCAGCGGAGCCGCCGCGCCGCTCGCGCCCGCCTCCAGCTCGCCGTGGGTGAGGGTGAACCCGTCGACCGCGAGCGCGCCCTGGCGGGCGGCGAGGATGGCCTTGCCGGCCGCGCCCCGGTCCAGGGGGTGGCGGAAGCCGGTGCGGTAGGCCACGTGGTAGTCGGTCCACGTCGGCTCGACGACCGCGACCGCGAGCGCCTCCGTGCCGTCGACCAGGGTCAGGTGCGCGGTGGCGCCTATGTCCTCGGCGAGCGAGCGCAGCGCGGGCAGGGCGGCCTCCCGTACGAGCGGATGGACCTGGCGGCCCAGGCGCAGCACGCCGAGGCCGACGCGGGCACGTCCGCCCAGGTCGCGGCGTACGAGCGCGTGCTGCTCCAGGGTGGCGAGCAGCCGGTAGACGACGGTGCGGTTCACGCCGAGCTTGTTGGAGAGCTCGGTGACGGTCAGACCGTGGTCCGTGTCGGAAAGCAGCTTGAGGACACGAAGTCCCCGGTCGAGCGTCTGGGAGGTTTCCGCGGTCACGACGCCCACTCCTCTGTGGTGAGTGCGGCGGCTCTCTCACGCTGTGCGCCGCCGGTCCCATCGGCGTCGCGCGCAGAGGCCGCCGGCAGGCCATGGCACCGGCTGCGCTCCGGGGCGGCTCTGCCACGGGGCGTATGCGTTGCGGGAAAGGTAGCGACGGACTCCGCTCAGCGGAAGACCTCGTCCAGAATCCGGGCGCGCACGCGGAGTTGATCCACATTCGGCACCGGATGCGGGCGCCGGGGGATCTGGAGGTTCCGCCCCGTACGCACGAGCGGGGCCCGGAGACGATCCTCCAGGCCCCGCTCGCGCCGTTCGCAGCGGATGTCACCGCATCCGGGTGGCCCACTCCTGGACCTTCTTGATCCGCTCCTGGAGCTGCCCGGCCGTGGCCTCGGCGCTGGGCGGGCCGCCGCAGACACGCCGCAGCTCGGTGTGGATCACGCCGTGCGGCTTGCCGGTCTGGTGGACGTACGCGCCGACCATGGTGTTGAGCGACTTGCGCAGTTCCAGCAGCTGCTTGTGCGTGACGACGGGCCGCGCGTCGGCGGGCTTCTCCAGCAGATCCGCCTCGGCGGCCGGTTTCTGGCGGCTGTGCGCGATCTGCCGGGTCTGGCGCTTCTGGAGCAGGAGCTGCACCTGGTCGGGCTCCAGCAGGCCGGGGATGCCGAGGTAGTCCTGCTCCTCCTCGCTGCCCGGGTGGGCCTGCATGCCGAACTCGGCGCCGTCGTAGAGCACGCGGTCGAAGACGGCGTCGGACTCCAGCGCCTCGAAGGGCAGCTGGTCCTCGGTCTCCTCGTCCTCCAGCTTCTCGGCGTCGGCGAGGAGCTTGTCCTCCTCCGCGAACGGGTTCTCCTCGTCGCCGCCCTTCTTGGGCTTGTCGAGGACGTGGTCCCGCTCGACCTCCATCTCGTTGGCGAATTCGAGAAGCATCGGGATCGTGGGAACGAACACCGACGCGGTCTCGCCGCGTCTGCGTGATCGTACGAAGCGACCGACGGCCTGGGCGAAGAACAGCGGCGTGGAGATCGTCGTGGCGTACACACCGACGGCGAGCCTCGGCACGTCGACGCCTTCGGACACCATGCGGACCGCGACCATCCACCGGGAGTCGTCCGCGCTGAACTGGTCGATCTTCTTCGAGGCGGCCTTCTCGTCGGACAGGACGACGGTCGGCCGGTCACCGGTGATCTTCTTGAGGATCTTGGCGTACTCGCGTGCGGTGTCCTGGTCGGACGCGATGACGAGGCCGCCGGCGTCCGGGATTCCCTTGCGCACCTCGGTCAGCCGGGTGTCGGCGGCGGCGAGCACGTTGGGGATCCACTCGCCCGTCGGCGAGAGCGCCGTGCGCCAGGCCTGCCCGATCGCGTCCTTGGTCATCGGCTCGCCGAGCCGGGCGGCGATCTCGTCGCCGGCCTTGGTGCGCCAGCGCATGTTGCCGCTGTAGGAGAGGAATATGACGGGCCGCACCACACCGTCGGCCAGGGCGTTGCCGTAGCCGTAGGTGTAGTCGGCGGAGGACCGCCGGATCCCGTCGTTCCCCTCCTCGTACGCGACGAAGGGAATGGGGTTGGTGTCGGACCGGAACGGCGTTCCCGTCAGCGCGAGGCGCCGGGTCGCCGGGTCGAACGCCTCCTGGCAGGCCTCGCCCCAGGACTTCGAGTCGCCGGCGTGGTGGATCTCGTCGAGGATCACCAGCGTCTTGCGCTGCTCGCACCGGTTGCGGTGCAGCATCGGGCGCACGCCGACACCGGCGTAGGTGACGGCGACCCCGTGGTACTCCTTGCTGAGCGGTCCCGCGCTGTAGTCCGGGTCGAGCTTGATGCCTATCCGGGCCGCTGCCTCCGCCCACTGCTTCTTGAGGTGCTCGGTGGGCGCGACGACGGTGATCTGCTGCACGACGTGGTGGTGCAGCAGCCACGAGGCGAGCGTCAGCGCGAAGGTCGTCTTTCCGGCGCCGGGCGTCGCGACGGCCAGGAAGTCGCGCGGCTGGTCCTGGATGTACTTCTCCAGCGCCCCCTGCTGCCAGGCGCGCAGCTTGTTGGCGGTGCCCCAGGGGGCGCGGCCGGGGAAGGCGGGTGAGAGGTGGTGGGAGGCGGTAGTAGTCACGGTCTCCGGTGGAATCCTCGGGGCCGCGCGCAGCGCGTCGGGCAGGGCGGCGGCGGGCGACGGGTGGGCTCTCGGGGTCACAGGGGGCGGGTACGGCAACCGGGCCACCCTACCGGCGGCCCGCCCGGCTGCCCGTACGAACGCCGCCGGGCGACCCGCCGGTGGGACCGACCTCACACGCGTGCGGGAGGCGTTTCACCCGTCCCGCGTCCGCAGCCTGGTCGCCACCCACGCTCCGACCAGGGCGACCCCCGCCATGGGCAGGAAGACCGCCGCGAAGGCCGCGGGGTGGGACGCGGTCGTGGCGGCCGCCGTGTGCGCCCCACCGACCGCGCCGCCGCCCAGGGCCGCGAAGACCGCGCCGCCGACGGCGAGCAGCATGACGTTGGACAGGCCGTCGGAGATCTGCAGGGCGGCGGAGTTCGACCCCGCCTCGTGCGGGGCCGACAGCTTGAGCAGCAGCACGCTCGTCGAGGCGATGACCAGGCCCATGCCGAAGCAGCCGACGCCCCAGGCGACCGCGACCACCCACACCGGCACGGCGGTGATCAGGACGCTGGGCACCGTCGCGATGGCGGCCGCGACCAGCACCATCCCGGCGGGCACCAGCCGCTCGCGGTACGGCTCCACGCGCGGCCGGGACTGTACGAACGAACCGAGCGCCCACGTCGCCCCGCCGGCCGCGAGCGAGAACCCGGCCAGCGTCGGGGACAGCCCGCGCTGGGTGACCAGCATCAGCGGTACGAAGGACTCCGCCGCGATGAACGACCCCGCGGCGATCCCCCGCAGCAGCACCACCGACGGCAGCCCCCGCGCCGCGAGGTACGTGCCGCGCGGCAGCAGTCCGAGCACGGCGGGCACCAGCAGCGCGCCGCCCACCGCCGCCGGGAGCAGGGAGAGCCACCGCAGGTCCTGGCCCGCGTACTGGAGCAGGCCGGCCCCCAGTGAGATGCCGAGCGCGAGCCGGATGCGGCGGCGGTCGAAGGCGGGGACGGGGGCGCCCGGGTCGGCGGGGCCGGAGGCCGTGCGGCGTATCGCGGGCAGGGCGATGGCGAGCGGGAAGACGACCAGGGCGGGGATGCCGACGAACACCCACCGCCAGCCGAGGTGCTCGGTCACGGTCCCGGACACCAGCGGGCCGACGACGGACGGCACCACCCAGCTCGCGGCGAAGGCGGCCAGGATCGCGGGCTGGAGCCGGGACGGGTAGACGCGGCTGACGACGACGTACAGCGCGACGATCACGAGACCGCCGCCGAGGCCCTGGATCGCCCGGCCGAGGATGAACAGCCACATCGCGTCCGCCGTGCCGGAGAGCAGCAGCCCGGCCCCGAAGGCGCTGATGCCGGTGGCGAGCGGGGCGAGCGGCCCCCGGCGGTCGGCCCACTGCCCGGACAGGACCATGGCGAAGAGGCTGGTGGTGAAGTACGAGGAGAAGGCGAACGCGTAGAGGGAGACGCCGTTCAGCTCGCGGGCGGCGACGGGCATGGCCGTACCGACGGCGGTCGCCTCGAACGCGATCAGCAGGACGACGGCGATGATGCCGACGCTCAGCGCACGGTGGCTTCTGCCGAGAACGCCGCTCTGCTCCTCGGGTGCGCCGGGTATCTCGTCTGCTGCGGGCGCGAGCTCGGCGTCGCGTGGCTCCAGGGCGGTCATTCGCCCAGAGTAAGGGGCGAAACGACGGATGGACCCTGTCGTTGGGCGGGAAGCCGATGGGCCTTTGGTCGTACGACCGAGGGCGGTTCATGAACGCGGTGTGGCAGTCGCGTTGCGGCACGGGCCGGCCCCTTGAAGGAGCTTTCCCCACCGCCCTACGGTCAGGACATCAGCACACGGCCGTGTGCCCGAGTGGTTCAGGGACTCGCCTGCAAAGCGAGTTACGCGGGTTCGATTCCCGCCACGGCCTCCAACGCCTGACCAGGCAAGATGACAGGGCGGCATCCTTGCCAGGGTGCCGCCCTTTTGGTCACCGTCTCGTTTCCCGTCTCAGTTGGCAGTCAAAAGGACGCAGGTCGCACCGTCCCTGCCCTATCGGGGTCCCTCAGTTGAGGCCGGCCACGGTGTCCCATAGCGGCAGGCGCCGTGTGCTTACTCCCGACAGGTGTCATGTGCAGCCTTTACTCCCCCTACCAAGGCGAGTGGGCGACTCTAGAACCTCACGATGACCCAAATGGCCTAGCCTCCACTGCCTGCAGCGCCTCGCCAACCTAGATTGGCGGCATGTCGGATCATTCTCTGTTGCCCGTAAATCATGAGACGCGGCTCGCTCTTGTCCTCAACGGCGGCGTGAGCCTTGCAGTGTGGATGGGAGGTGTCACCCACGAACTCGACCTACTTCGTCAAGCATCAGGCGACACGCGAGAGGACAGTGTCCAAGTTCGCGACCAGGCCGTTTTCAACATCTGGAAGCGAATCTCAAGAAAAACGGGCACGCGAGTAGTCATCGATGCGGTAGCTGGATCATCAGCTGGTGGTCTAAACGGTATGCTTTTGGCAACTGCTCTCAGCCGCGGAGCCGCAATTCCGGATCTGCGTCAAGTATGGGAGGATGCGGCAGCGCTCGAAAATTTGCTCGAGCGGAAGGCGAAGAAAACGAGCGTACTTAGCGGAAGTTCGTTTGAAGCCATCATCAAAAATGCCGTCGACAAGATCGGCTTGGGCGCAGAGTGTGCACGCAATCCAGTCACTCTGTTTCTGCCAGCAACCTCACTGGACGGGCGTTCTCGCCTGTACTGCGATGGTTTCGAGAATGAATTCTCGGTACGAGACCACCGCCGACTCTACCGATTTCAACACGACGAAACGTTCGTCGTCTACGCCCACAACGGAAATGAGTGGGGATTTAAGGAAGTCAGAAAGACGGACTTTGTTCCGGGAAATGTCAATGCATTGGTGCAGGCAGCTCGGGCTACAGCCAGCTTCCCTGTGGCATTCCCGCCGGTTAATGAATCCTCGATTCTTCAGTACCGCGTACACCCCAAGAGCACCTTTGATGACCCGGCAAGCTTTGTTATCGACGGTGGCGTGCTTAACAATGCACCGTTCTCCCCGGTTCTTGAGGCTATCTCGCTACGCACACTCGATGTGCCGGTGCAGCGAGTTCTCGTCTACGTTGTGCCCTCCATGGGGCGCAAGGACTTTGAAGATAAGGAAAGATTTAGCGAAGCGACTCCATGGAACAAGATCGCAGTGAACGCTACTCTTTACCCTCAAGAGGCAGACCTTAGAGAAAGCTCTCAAAATCTGGCGACCAAGTTGGGTGGCAGTGTCCGCGACCCGCACATTGATCTGTTCAAGCGGGCCAGCGATAACCGAGAGCTGGCCGTTCGCCTGACCAGTTTGGCTAAAGAACTACTGGGCGAATACCGACGCAATCGAGCTCGAGGAGTCATCTACGACTTGCGCAGAGTGTTGGCCGATGGAAGGACGGTGACGCATCTAGCCGTTACTCCTGAACCATCTGATGAACATATTGACGTGCTTATTGACGCAGAAGGGACGCGAAGGCCGAATTGGGTTCCAACGTCGAGTCAGGAGGAGCTAACCAATCCACTAAAGGGAGAATGGCACTGGGGATCCATCCCGGCTGAACGCGTTCTTCAGTCACTGAGCCATGATCTCCACAGCAGAGTGATGAAAAACGATCTCGGCGCGGCTCAGCAGGAGCGTCTCCTTGAGGGGTCACTCTTCATCACTGAACGTCTGAGGGAAGCAATGGCCCTGATGGAGGCCTACGAGGCGCAGATTCGGCTGCACGACACGGCGGACACTTGTCTGCCTGCCCAAGAGGCGGCATGGCTCATCCACGAGAATTTTTCCTCCCTAAATGTGCCAAAGGTTCTGGGAGGCCTCGTCAAGCAAGCAGCGATCCGATACGTCAACGCTCTGCGAGCAGCTAACATCCCTACATGGGGGAAACCTGAGGAAATGGTCTCCCTATGCCTCTCGGTTGAGGTAGTGACCAGAGCCTATGCGGCTCCTTCGAAGGTAGTTGAACCCCTGATGCCCGAGTTCCAGTTTCTACGTCTGGGACCAGACAAGATGAGCCGAATCCTTTTCGAGGATAGATTTGCCGACATGGGCGACCGTAAGCTCTACGGTACCCGTTTTCAGCACTTCGCGGCTTTCTTCGCGAAGGACTGGCGCAAGAACGATTTTACCTGGGGGCGGCTGGATGCCGCCCACCACCTGTTGCGGCTATTTACCTTCCAGAGTGAAGAGGAACGTCGTGACGTAGAGCGCGAGCTTCATAGGGAAATTTTGAAGGCTGAGGCCCCGCAAGGCCTTGATCCGTGCGACTGGATGGCCGCTAATCTCAAGGAGCTGAGCGAATCAACGGACAACCAGCTTCTGAAGAAGGTAACTGACTCCAAGCATGGCCGGAAAGTCTTCAACGATGCCGCAGATTCGGTCCTTGAAGTCATCGGAATCAATCGCATTCCAGTAATTCGGACGATTCCAAAGCTGCTCAGAGGGCGTATTTTGCAATCGTACACCAGCGCTCCTAGGAGGACCCTCTTCCAGGCCGCGAAAACTGCCATGATTGGAGTCGGGTGCACCATCGCTTGGGTGATCCTAGTGCTCATCTATGCACTTCTTTTTCTCTGGGTAATCTAAATGGTAGCATCTTTTCGTAACAGCCCATATTGGCTGGTCACACAATTAGCAGATGAGGAAAAATCGATACTTTGAACGGGATCAAAAGAAGGGGGCGGCGCCTATGGAGAGGTACCGCCCCTTCCGGATGTCTCAGTTCGCCTGCACGCGGACTTCGGCCGCTCCGTCGTCGTCATCGCCTGGCCGGTCCGGTGTGGTCTTCCAGATCAGACCGTCGACCTGCCTCGCGACGTCGGCTCGCACGGCGTCCACCATGTGCTGGTACCGGGCGGCCATGGCCGTGGTCGACCACCCCATGAGCCCCATGACGGCCCGTTCGGGGACACCTAGGATTAGCAAGACCGTCGCGGCCGTGTGGCGCGCATCATGCAGACGCCCGTCCCGCACTTTCGCCTCTGCCAGAAGTGCTTTCCACTCAGCCCAGTCCCGTCGGTGGGACGGGCTGCGGCCGTGCTCGTCCGGAAACACCAAACCGTTCTCCCCCCAGCAGTCGCCAGCCTTTGCCCGCTCCTCTTCCTGCACCTTGAGGTGAGCACGGAGTAGGTCAACGAGCTGTTCGGGGAGACCGACGGCGCGGCGGCCGGCGCGGGACTTGGTGGTGGACAGCTCCGGGTTCGTGCGTCGCCTCTGCGGGCAGTACCCGGCGGCCTTGCGCCCGCAAGGGTCAACGCACCCGTGGGCGTACTGCGGCCGGTGGCGACTACGGCGGACCATGAGGAACCCACCTGCGAGGTCCACGTCGTCCCACGTGAGCGCCAGCACCTCCCCTTGACGCAGTCCGAGTGCGAGGGCGACGGCCCATCGTGCTGCATTGCGGTGCTGTTCAGCGGCCTGCAACAGCCGCTGTACCTCGTGCACGCTGTAGGGCTCCACCTCGTACTCCCCCGTCTTCGGCGCCTTGGCCAAGTGGACGGGGTTCTTGCCTAGGTGGCCGCGTCGCACGGCTTCGTTGAGGGCGGTACGGAAGGTTCGGTGCACCTGATGGGCGGTGGCCGGCTTGCTGCCAGCGGCCTGAACCTTCGCGTAGAACGCCTCGATGTGCTCGGGCTTGAGCCTGTCGAGTCGATGCGCCCCCAGGCCGGGGATCAGGTGCTTTCGCACCGCGACCCGGTATCCGACCATCGTGTTGTCGTTGACCGCGAGGGGCGCGACGTTCTCAACCCAGTGCGTCAGCCACGTCTTGACCGTCCACGCCCTGCCGGGCTTCCGTACCGTCTTCGCGTCGCGCTGCTTCTCCAACTCGCGCACAGCAGCAGTCGCTTCGGCGCGGCTCTTGCGTTCGACGTGGCGACGGTCGGGGCGGCCGTCGTCGCGGATGCCGACAGTGACGCGACCGTGCCACTTTCCATCCTTGCCCAAGTAGATGGAACTGCGGCCATTCGGCTGCCGGGTGCGCTTCATTCCTTCCGCCACGGCGGACTCCTTGAGGTTGAGGCGGTTGCAGACGATCGGAGCGCTGCCCCAAGGTGGGGGCAGCGCTCCGATGCGGGGGGAGTCAGTCCGCGCGGCGCTGCTCGGCGCGACGGCGGGCGAGGTAGGCGGCCGGAGCGTCGGCGGGGACGCGCCGGAGTCCGCCGATCATCAGGGACTCCAGCTCCCCGGTTCGAATGAGGGCAAAGCAGGTGGTCCGACCGATGCGGAGGCAGCGGGCGGCCTCTTCGACGGTCAGGCAAACGGGGGGCAGGTCGTCAGCTCCAGCCAGTAGGGGGACATCCACGCTGGCGATGCTCATCCGGGGCTCCTCTAAGGCAGTCCTTCGGCGTCCCCTCTGAGGGGCGCTACGTCCGCTACCGCCGCTACCGCGCAGGTCAGGGGCCGGTTCGAGGTAGCGGGAAGGGGTAGCGGTAGCGGATGGGTAGCAGCGAGGTAGCGGCTCACGGTGGCCCTTGCCGCTACCTCGTTCTTGCTGGTCAGGCACTGTTCTAGGTGCCAGGTAGCGGAAGTAGCGGACTTTCCGGGGGTGGGGGGCAGTAGCGGCCCCAGGCGTCCCGGAGATCGGCGGCGTAATAGCCCTTGAGGACGCTGCCGGCGGCCTTGATGTTGCGGGAGCAGATGGGCTCGTTGGCGGCCGTCATGTACTCCGCGAGCATCCGCGACAGGC
This sequence comes from Streptomyces albidochromogenes, assembly GCF_005981925.1. Taxonomy (GTDB): domain Bacteria; phylum Actinomycetota; class Actinomycetes; order Streptomycetales; family Streptomycetaceae; genus Streptomyces; species Streptomyces albidochromogenes. The sequence continues at coordinate 1,332 of NZ_VBVX01000179.1, read as the reverse complement.
GCCGGTTGTCGAGCGGCTTGCCGTGGAGGTCGGCCCAGGGGGCGTCGTCCATGGCGTTGAGTCGGTCGAGGATGGCGACGGTGGGCAGGCGGTCGATGCCGACCATGACGTGGTCGCGCAGATCGGTCAGCAGCCGAACGCCCAGACTGCCCTTGTCATTGGCCTTGGACGCGGTCACCAGCGTCAAGCACGCTGCCCGTGCCCGCTCGGGCCAGTCCCCACCGACGGCGTCGGCGATGGCGAGCAGGGGTTCCCATACGTCCGCCGGTCGGTCGCTCACTCCGTCCGGCATGTCCGGCCAGGCACCCATGACGAACCCTCGTGCCTGCTCGGCCCATGTGGCGAGCCGGTCGCGGAGGTTGTGCCCCTCCGCTTCGTGGATGCGGGCTCGGAAGGGTTCCACGCGTTCGTTGCGGGCCCTGCGGCGCATGCGGATGATGACGGACCGGCTCAGGATGGTGTCGGGCAGGGAGCCGAGTCCTGCGACCGCGACCGCGCAGTACGAGGGGAAGGCTTGCACGGTCTGCTGTCCGCCGTCGCCGGTGCACCGGTAGGTGACTCCGGTGCGGCGGTGCCCGGCATTGAGGAACCCGCGCAGTTCCTCGTTGTCCCCCGCCTTGGGGCCGAAGACGGTGTCAATCTCGTCGAACAGGATCGTCGGCTTGCCGTTGCCCGCCGAGACGGACCGGAACAACGCGGCGGCAGAGGCGTTGACGGCCGTCATGGGCTGCGGCACGAGGGTCTCCACGATCTCCAGTGCCCGAGTCTTGCCCGACCCCGGTTCGGGGGACAGGAAGGCGATGCGGGGCGTGGAGTCGAAGCAGTCGAGCAGGTGGGCGTGCGCGTCCCACAGCGCGACCGCGACGTACGCGGCCTCGGTGGGGAAGACGTTGAAGCGGCGGTGAAAGGCTTCCACCTCGTCGAGCAGCGCGGCGCCGTCGATGGGGTCGGTCATGCGGCGGCCCTTCCTTCCTCGGGACTCCGGAGCGGGCAGGTGTCGCGGTGGAGGTCGTACTTGGTGAGCAGCGCGGCTACGGCGCGAACACCGGTTGCGCTGCCGGTGTGGCCGCAGCGGCAGGCGTAGGCAGCGGCGGGGGTGTCGCCGTAACGCTTGGACCAGCGCGCCCCGTCGTAGTGGTGGCGGTAGACCGGCGGTGCGTAGATGCGCACGCCGGGCCGCTCGGGTGTGGGGTTGGCCGGGTCACCGGTCTGCGGCTCAGGGCTTGTTCGGACGCCCTTGCGGGCGGCGCCTTTCGGATCGCCCACGGCCGCAGCGTCCACAAGCCGTAGAGCGGCGTACGGGCCGGTCGGGGTGGTGGGGCAATCCAGGGC
>NZ_VBVX01000178.1 GCF_005981925.1 Streptomyces albidochromogenes | reverse complement strand
CCCGCACACCCCCGCGAGCAGCTCCACCCGCTTCTCGGGAGCGAGCCGGCCGACGTATCCGACGAGCAGTTCCCCGCCCGGCGCGAGTGAGCGCCGCAGCGCCTCGTCGCGCAGGGAGGGCCGGAAGCGCTCGGCGTCGACCCCGCGCGCCCACAGCCGGACCCGGGGCACGTTGTGGTCCTCCAGGTCGCGCAGCGCGGCCGTGGAGGGCGCGAGGGTGCGATCCGCCGCGCTGTGCACGGCCCGCAGTCGCCGCCAGGCCGTCCCTTCCCCGGCGCCCACGTACGTGCGGGCGTACCCGGCGAGATCGGTCTGGTAGACGGCGACGGCCGGGATGCCCAGGCGTGCGGCCGCCGCCATGCCGCGCACGCCGAGCACGAAGGGCCCGGCCAGGTGGACGATGTCGGCCCGGTGGGCGGTGAGCGCGGCGGCCACCCGTCGGCTGGGCAGCGCCACCCGCACCTGCGGATACCCGGGCAGCGGCAGCGAGGGCACGCGCACCACCGGGTACGGCAGCCCGCTGTCCGACGCGGACCCGGCCCCGGTCCCCGAGCCCGACCAGGACCCCGGCCAGGACGTGGCGGACGCCGTCGGCCCGGCCCCGGGCCCGGAGGCGCTGTGCGCCGCCCCGGCGGCGGCGGGGGCTATGACGAGCGGTTCGTGACCGCGCGCGGCGAGGTGCCGGGCGGTCTGCAGGGCGCAGTGGGCAACGCCGTTGACATCGGGGGGAAAGGACTCGGTGACGATGACGACACGCAAAGGCATACCCGTGTTGTCGTCGCGCCACGAGAGTCCCGGCCGACTTGGATCTTTCCGGGCGAGGAACGTCCTATGAGCGTTTGGCCCCCGCGCCCGTCACCTCCGCGTCCCGCCGCCCCGCGCCCGCTCAGACGGCGGGCGCGTCGGGCCCGATCCGGCTCCGTACGGCGGTCTGGACCTCGGCCTCCTCGGCCGGATCGGCGGCGAGGCGCCGCAGGCGCTCCGCCACGCGCGCGTCGCCGGTCTCGGCGTGCAGCGCCGCCAGTTCCCGGGTGGTCTCCTCGCAGTCCCACAGGCACTCGACGGCGAACCCGGTGGCGAACGAGGGGTCGGTGGCGGCCAGCGCGCGCGCCGCGCGGCCGCGCAGGTGCGAGGAGGCCGTCTCCCGGTAGACGTGGCGCAGTACGGGCGCCGCGGCGCGAATGCCGAGCCGCCCCGCGCCGTCCACGAGGGTCCACAGGTGCGGTGCGTCGGGCCCGTCCGCCCGTACGGTCTCCCGCAGCGCGCCGAGCACGAGCGGCGCGTCCTCGGCCCCGCCCCGGCAGGCGAGCACCCCGGCGGCGGACGCCCCGAGGGCGTCCGGGCGGTGCACCCAGCCGCGCGCCCGGTCCACGGCGTCGTCGCCGCACATCCGCTCGAAGGCGGCCACGGCCGCGTCCGCGACGGTGCGGGAGGGGCCGCGCACCGCCGACTCGACGAGGTCGAGCAGCACGGGGTCGCGCGACTCGGCGAGGTAGTGCAGCGCGGTGCAGCGCGCGCCGTCCGGGCCGCCGCGGGCGGCCTCGACGATCGCGGCGCGGTCCGCGGGTGCGGCGACCGCACCCAGGCACCTGGCGGCCGGCACGTGGAGCGGCGTACCGCGGTCCAGGCCCTGCTGGGCCCAGTCGAACACGGCCTGGACGCTCCACTCGGGGCGGGGCCCCGTGGGACTCATCTGCCGCTGCCAGTGGTGGAAGGAGCCCTGTTCGCGGGCCGCGCGCACGCGGGCTCCGACGCTCTCGCGCGGGTCCTCGGACCACAGCCGCCACGGTCGCGGCTCGAAGGCGTCCCGTACGGCGGCGGCCAGTGCGGCGTCGCCCTCCGGTCCGCCGGGGAACCGGGCGAGGACGGACGCGGCGAGGCCGCGCAGTCCGGCGTCGTCGTCGCGCAGGGCGAGCTCGTCGAGGGCCCAGGTCCAGTTGGCGCCGGTCCTGGCGTACCTCCGCAGCAGCACGAGGGCGTCGCCCCTGCCGTACGAGGCGAGGTGGCCCAGTACGGCGAGCGCCAGGCCGGTCCTGCCCTCGTCGTCGTCGACGAGGTCCCGCGGGTCGAAGAGGTGCCGCTCGATCGCGTCGAGCCCGCCGTCGAGATCCAGGTAGAGGCGCGCGTAGTACAGGGAGCGGTTCTCGACCTGCCAGTCCTGGCGGGGGTCGTCGAGAACGCAGTGGTTCAGGGCCGCGAGCGCTTCGGGGCGGGGCGCGGCGAGCGCGTGCAGCGTGCCGTCGCCGCGGCCCCTCTGCAGGAGGCCGAGCAAGGTGCCGCTCGGCGCTATGACTGGATCGAACATGGAAAAAGCCTCACATCAAGCTGTCGACGCAACCGGGATACGTGCCTGTCTAGGCCGCGCGACAACATGTCCGGCCGGCGTCCGCCGTCATCTCTCGCTCGGTGTAGACCATTTCCTCTGCCTCTCGTCGGTGGGCCCGGAGTGGGCCCGCTCACATTCCCCGTGATCCGGCAACTTCTGCCCGCATCGCGTGCATGTGAATCCGACGTCATGATGACCCAGCCATTTCACCGACGCGACCACATTTACGGCGCCCGGTCACTGGGCCCCGAAGAGCTCCAGCAGGTCCTTCTTGTCGAACATGCGCGCGGTGTCCACCGCGGACGGCGTTCCAGCGGCCGGGTCGGCGCCGCCCTCGACCAGTGCGCGGACCACCGCCGTCTCCCCCTTGAAGACGGCGCCGGCGAGCGGCGTCTGGCCCCGGTCGTTGGCCCGGTCCGGGTCGGCGCCCCGGCTCAACAGGGCTTCCACGGCGGCCGCGTGGCCGTGGTAGGCGGCGAGCATCACGAGGGTGTCGCCCCTGTCGTTGGTGAGGTTCGCGGGCACGCCCGCGTCGACGTACGCGGCGAGCGCGTCGGCCTCTCCCCGGCGCGCCAGGTCGAAGACCTTGCCGGCCAGTTCGATCACTCCGGGATCCGGGGTTTCGCTCATCGGGCGGACCGCCTTCCACTGCCGTTCACTGCTGTGACCTGTACGTACGGCACCAGCGCCGTACGAGTGAATCGACAGGGTACTGCCCGTTGACCGACATGACGCGGCCCGGCGGCGGCAAAGATCAGGGCGAACCGGACGTCCCACCGGCACCCATCCGCCACTCCAGTGAAAAAGCTGAAAAGTAACCCATTTGCACCTTTTGCCGTAGAGATACATCCTGTGAGCCTGGAAGAACTCATGGTGACTGTCCCCTCACCCAGGAGAACCTCATGATCCTGTCCATCTCAGGCGTCGTGCTTCTCGGCATCATCGTCTTCCTCTTCTTCCGGAAGGACGGCCTCAAGGCGTCGCACGCCCTCGTCTGCGCCCTGTTCGGCTTCTACCTCGCGGGCACCGCGATCGCACCGAGCATCAAGGCCGGAGGCGCGAGCCTCGCCGGCCTTCTGGGCGGGATCAAGTTCTGACCCGCCACCACCGCGTCAACACCCACAGGAGACCGAAGTGGCACGGCGACCTCGTCAACTCCCTCGCATTCTGAGCAGCGGCAGTGCCTCGATCACCCGTAGCCGCGAGATCGCGCGCACCGCAGCCGACAGTGCCACCGACGTTCTCCACCCCGTGATCACGCTCACGCGTGGTCTGCGGAAGCTGGTCGCCGCCGGCCGGCGCAAGTGGTCCGACACGCCGAAGGAGCGGCGTGGGTCCGCGCTGTTCCTGGCGGCGGCCGTCGTCCTGGTGGTCGCGCTCATCCCGTACGGGCCGCTGCTCGCCCTGATCACGGTGATGGCCGCGGCCGCCTGGAAAGGACGCGACCGCACCCCCGCACAGACCGGGCCCGGCGAGGCAGAGACGGACCGGCTGCGGGCCCTGTACGAGGCCCTGGTGCCGTACTTCTCGGTGGCCGAGGACCCCGCCCCGCTCTTCGCGCACGGCGGCGAGTGGGACAAGGCGTTTTCCGAGTACGACTTCGACGACGGCCGCCTCGTGCGGCTTCTGGTGCGCTACCCGGCGTACTTCACCGACGGCGAGCCCGCGTCCCGAGCCCGCGTCGAGCAACTGCTGCACGCCAAGTCGGGGCGCGGCCGCGAGTACCGCTTCGCGTGGGACGAGGAGGGCAACCAGCTGCTGATGACCGTGCTGCCTCCGCTGGCCACCTCGATCGCCGCCCAGCGCTTCGTCACCGCCCCGGGCGAGACCGTCCTCGGCTTCACCGACGCCGACGCGGTCCAGCGGACGGTGCCGGTGACCGAGGGCGACCGGACGTACGACGCCTCTCCGGTCATCTGGCGGACGGGGCCGCGGTCCACCGAGCCGCACCTGCTCGCCCTGGGGCAGCCGGGCAGCGGTACGAGCAGCCTGCTGCGCTCGATCGCGCTGCAGGCCCTCCAGCACGGCGACGTGGTGATCGTCGAGGGCAGCGGCACGGGCGAGTACGCGTGCCTCACCGGACGCGGCGGCGTACTGGCCGTCGAATGCGGCCTCCCGGGAGCGCTCGCGAGCCTGGAATGGGCCGCGCACGAGACCGAGCGGCGGCTGATCGCCGCGAACCGCGCCCGGCAGGCCGGGCACCCCACTCCGGAGGACACCCGGCGTCCGCTGTGGATCCTGCTGGACCGGCCGGGCGTGTTCGGCCATCTGGCGGCCGCAGAGGGGCGCACCGATCCGCAGCAGCTGCTCCAGGTGCCCCTGCGGCACGGCAGGGCGGCGAACGTGACCGTGGTGGTGGCGGAGCAGTTCGACGCCGTGGACGCGCTCAGCGAGACCGTGCGCACCCACACGCGCGCGCGTGTGGTGCTCGGTCCGGCCACCGCCGGGCAGGTCGAAGCGGTCCTCGGGGAACCGCCGCACACGACGCCCCCGCGCGACGCCCCGCCCGGACGCGGCTACGCGCGCCTGGGCACGGGCCCCGTGATGCGGCTCCAGGTCCCGGCCACGCCCGACCCGTACGACGACGCGACGAGCGAGGCGCACCGGCAGGCCGTCGTCGAGCTGCTCCCCGAGCGCGTCCTGCCCCCGGAGACCGAACCCCAGGCGCACGCCCGGATCCAGCCCCCGGCGCAGGAACCGGAACCGGTGCCCGCCGAGGGGTGATCCGGGCGGGCGGCCGGGGCCCGGTCAGGCGACGAACGTCCGCGGGGCCTCGGACCCGTTGCTCGCGCCGCTCTCCACCAGCCGGGCGGCCGCGGCGAGGCGCACCGCCGCCTCGTCCGCCACCGGACCGCCCACGGTGAACGGCAGCCGCACGTAGCCCTCGAAGGCCCCGTCGACCCCGAAGCGCGGCCCCGAGGGGACGCGTACGCCGACGCGCTCCCCCATCTCGGCGAGCCGCGACCCCGAAAGACCGCCGGTGCGCACCCACAGCGTCAGCCCGCCGCCCGGAACGTCGAACTCCCAGTCCGGCAGCTCCCTGCGGACCGCCGCCACCAGTGCGTCGCGGTTGTCGCGGGCCTGCGCGCGGCGGATCTCCACCGCCTCTTCCCAGCCCCCGGTGCTCATCAGCCAGGTGACGGCGAGCTGTTCCAGCACGGGCGTCCCGAGGTCGGCGTACGCGCGCGCCGCCACCAGGCTGCGGATCACGTCGGGTGCGGCCCGCACCCAGCCGATGCGCATGCCGGCCCAGAACGCCTTGCTCGCGGAGCCCACGGTCAGCACCGTGCTGCCGGACGGGTCGAAGGCGCAGACCGGCCGCGGCATGTCGATGCCCGCGTCCAGGAACAGCTCGGTCATGGTCTCGTCCACGACGAGCACCGTGCCCGCCGAACGCGCCGCGTCGACGAGCCCGCGCCGCTGGTCCTCGTCGGCCAGGGCGCCGGTCGGGTTGTGGAAGTCCGCCACCACGTACGCCAGGCGCGGCGCGGCGTCGCGCAGGACCTGCCGCCAGCGGGGCAGGTCCCAGCCGGTGAGCCCCTCGGCCATCGCGACGGGCACCAGCCGGGCGCCCGCCTCGCGCATCAGCTGCAAGATGTTGGCGTACGACGGCGACTCGACGGCGATGCGTTCGCCGCGGCCCGCGAAGAGGTGGCAGATGGCGTCGATCGCGCCCATGGCGCCGGTGGTGACCATGATCTGCTCGGGCATGGTGGGGATGCCCCGCGCGGTGTAGCGGTCGGCGAGCATCTGGCGCAGCGCGGGCAGCCCGGCCGGGTAGTCGCCGTGGGTGTGCGCGTACGGCGGAAGCTCCTCCAGCGCGCCCTGCACGGCCCGGGTGAGCCAGGGCTCGGGCGCCGGCAGTGAGGCGCAGCCCAGGTCGATCACCGAGCCGAGGGACTCGGGCGGCAGGGGTTCGAGGCCGCGCGCGGGGAGCGGGTTCCCGGCGGGGACGGCGGTCCAGCTGCCGGCCCCCCGGCGGGACTCCAGGAAGCCCTCGGCGCGCAGCGCCTCGTACGCCGCCGCCACGGTCGTGCGGCTGACGGCCAGGGCCACCGCGAGCTCGCGCTCGGCGGGCAGCCGCGCCGCGACCGGCACCCGCCCTTCGAGGACCAGCAGCCTTATGCCGTCGGCGAGGGCGCGGTAGGCCGGCGGCTTGCGCGTGCCGGGGCCGTGCGGCCGGGTCTGCTGGGCGTTGAGCTGCCTGGCGAGCTGGGCCGCACCGACCGCCGAAGTCCACTGCGCCATGATTTCCAGTCCACCTAACTCGAATTGGCCATGGATGGCATCTCGTGCCAAGCCACAGAGTGTCATGTGGCGGTCCACTCCCGCCACTACCTCTACCCAGGGAGCACCCCTTGTCCAGGGAACTCACTCGTCGGCTGTCGCAGCTGTACGTCGGTCTCGCGCTGTACGGAGTGAGTTCGGCGGTGCTGGTGCGGGCGGGGCTCGGCCTGGAGCCCTGGGGAGTGCTGCATCAGGGGCTGTCCGAGAGGACCGGACTGACGATCGGCGTGGTCTCGATCGCCGTCGGCGCCGCCGTGCTGCTGCTGTGGATCCCGATGCGCCAGCGCCCCGGGCTCGGCACCGTGTCCAACGTCGTGGTGATCGGCGTAGCGATGGACGGCACGCTCGCCCTCGTTCCCGAGGTGCACGCCCTCGCGGGCAGGATCCCGCTGCTGCTCGCCGGCATCGTGCTCAACGGCGTGGCGACCGGCCTCTACATCGCCGCCCGGTTCGGCCCCGGCCCGCGCGACGGTCTGATGACGGGGCTGCACCGGGTCACCGGGCGCTCCGTCCGCCTCGTACGCACCGCGATCGAGGTGGCCGTCGTCGCCACCGGCTTCGCCCTGGGCGGCTCGCTCGGCGTCGGCACCGTGCTCTACGCCCTCGCCATAGGCCCGCTCGCGCAGTTCTTCCTGCGCGTCTTCGCCGTGCCCGCGCCGGACGCCGGCAGCACGGTCGTCGCCGCCCGTACACCGCGAGGCGCGATAATTCCCCGGTGAACCGCGTACGCCATCCCTACCTGGACCACCCCGCGCCGCTGGCCTTCGCCCACCGGGGCGGGGCGGCCGACGGCCTGGAGAACACCTCGGCGGCCTTCCGGCGCGCCGCCGAGGCCGGGTACCGCTACTTCGAGACCGACGTGCACGCCACGGCGGACGGCCGGCTCGTGGCGTTCCACGACGCGACACTGGACCGGGTGACGGACGGGCGGGGCAGGATCGCGGCGCTTCCCTGGAACGCCGTCAGCCGGGCGCGGGTGGCGGGCAAGGAACCGCTGCCCCTCTTCGAGGAGCTGCTCGAGGAGTTTCCGGACGCGCGCTGGAACGTCGACATCAAGGCCGAGGCCGCGCTCGCGCCTCTGGTCGGCCTGATCCGCAGGACCGGGGCGTGGGACCGGATCTGCGTCGGTTCGTTCAACGAGAACCGCGTCGCCCGGGCGCAGCGCCTCGCGGGGCCCCGGCTGGCCACCTCCTTCGGCACCACGGGCGTCCTCGGGCTGTGGCTGCGGGCGCGCTCGCTGCCGGCCGCCGTGCGGCGCGGCGCGGTGTGCGCCCAGGTGCCCGAGACGCAGAACGGCGTCCGGGTCGTCGACCACCGCTTCGTACGCACCGCGCACGCGCTCGGCCTCCAGGTCCACGTGTGGACGGTGAACGATCCGGGCCGGATGGCAGCGCTCCTGGACCTCGGCGTGGATGGCATCATGACGGATCACATCGAGTCGTTGCGCACGGTCCTGACCGAGCGGGGCGCCTGGGCCTGAGCCCGGGCAGCCGCCCCGCGGCGCGCCGCGGCGCGGGCACGAGCGAGGGGGCGCCCGGTGAGCGCTGGCACCGTGGACCGTACGGACGGCACGGAGGAGGCGGGCGGTCCCGACGGACCGGCCGGCCGCAGACGCGAGCAACGCGGCTGGTACTTCTACGACTTCGCGTGCTCCGTCTACTCCACCAGCGTGCTCACCGTCTTCCTCGGCCCCTATCTGACGGCGGTCGCGAAGGCCGCGGCGGACGCGGACGGCTTCGTCCATCCGCTGGGCATCCCGGTACGGGCGGGCTCGGTGTTCGCGTACGCCGTCTCCGTGTCCGTCGTGGTGGCCGTCCTGGTGATGCCCCTGGTGGGCGCGGTCGCCGACCGGACGGGCCGCAAGAAGCCGCTGCTCGCGGCCGCCGCGTACGTCGGGGCTGCCGCGACGGCGGGCATGTTCTTCCTGGACGGCGACCGCTATCTGCTCGGCGCGTTCCTGCTGATCGTCGCGAACGCCGCCCAGTCCGTCGCCATGGTGCTCTACAACGCCTACCTCCCGCAGATCGCCGAACCCCACGAGCGCGACAGCGTCTCCTCGCGCGGCTGGGCCTTCGGCTACACGTCCGGGGCCTTCGTCCTCGTCCTCGATCTGATCCTGTACTCCGGCCACGAGAGCTTCGGCCTCACGGAGTCCGAGGCCGTGCGGATCTGCCTGGCGTCGGCGGGCCTGTGGTGGGGCGCGTTCACCCTTGTACCGCTGCGCCGCCTGCGCGACCGGAAGGCGGCGGGCGGGGCGGGCAACGACCGCGCCCCGGGGCGGGTCGGCGCGGGCTGGCGTCAGCTGGCCGCCACCGTGAAGGACATGCGCCGCCACCCGCTGACGCTCTCCTTCCTGCTGGCCTATCTGGTCTACAACGACGGCGTCCAGACGGTGATCTCCCAGGCGTCGGTCTACGGCTCGCAGGAGCTGGGCCTCGACCAGACGACCCTCATCACGGCCATCCTGCTGGTGCAGGTGCTCGCGGTCGCCGGGGCGCTCGGCATGGGCCGGCTGGCCCAGCGGTTCGGCGCCAAGCGCACGATCCTCGGGTCGCTCGCCGCCTGGACGCTGACGATCGGCGCGGGCTACTTCCTGCCGGCCGGGGCGCCCGTCTGGTTCTACGCGCTGGCCGCGGCGATCGGCCTGGTCCTGGGCGGCAGCCAGGCCCTGTCCCGTTCCCTCTTCTCCCACCTGGTGCCGCGCGGCAAGGAGGCGGAGTACTTCTCGGTGTACGAGATGAGCGACCGGGGCATGAGCTGGCTCGGGCCCCTGGTCTTCGGACTCGCCTACCAGCTGACCGGCAGCTACCGGGACGCGATCATCTCGCTCGTGGCCTTCTTCGCACTGGGTTTCCTCCTGCTCGTACGGGTACCCGTACGACGCGCGGTGGAGGCGGCGGGAAACCCCGTGCCGGAGCGAATTTAGACCTTGAAGTGAAAGGCCGGTAGTGTACGCCTTTGGCCTGCCAGGCGGACCGTTACTGCGCGCTCGGGAATCGACAACGCTGGGTGACATCTGCTGCCATAAGTGACAAACCAGGCACTGGTGGGTACCCAACTTTTGGGAAAAGCAGCGGCACGACGGGCGACGCATGACCCGCAACGGGAATCTTTACCGCCGACCGGACGTTGACCGGATGACGACGACAGCGACACCTGTCCTGTGGGCGACAAGCCCGGGAGGCACGATTCATGAGTGAGCGAGCTCTCCGCGGCACGCGACTCGTGGTTACAAGCTACGAGACCGACCGCGGCATCGATCTGGCCCCGCGCCAGGCGGTGGAGTACGCATGCCCGAACGGACATCGATTTGAGATGCCGTTCTCGGTAGAGGCCGAGATTCCGCCGGAGTGGGAGTGCAAGGCGTGCGGCGCCACGGCACTCCTGGTGGACGGCGACGGGCCTGAGGAGAAGAAGGGCAAGCCCGCGCGTACGCACTGGGACATGCTCATGGAAAGGCGCACCCGCGAGGAGCTCGAAGAGGTCCTGGCCGAAAGGCTTGCGGTACTGCGATCCGGCGCCATGAACATTGCGGTGCATCCGCGGGACAGCCGCAAGTCCGCGTAACGCCCCGGCGTTGCGCCTGACGGCAGTCAGCACATCGGCAAGAGCCGCGGGGGTGTGACACAGCGAGTCTGTGTCACACCCCCGCGGCTCTTGTCGTTTCCGCGGTCGGGTGTCGTTTCCGCGCTCGCGCGAGGGCCGGGCCCGGTCGTCAGGGGGTCAGCGGCGGCCGCGGGCCGTCGTCGCCGTGCCGGGGCGCGGGCGATCCGTCCTGCCGGACGACCTCGCCCTGCACGACCTTGCCGTCCGGCCGGCGCATGCGGGCCTGCTGGAAGGCGTCGCCCAGACCGCCCGCGCCCGCAGCGCTCATCCGGCGTTCCAGGGAACGCTCGGCGCGCCGTCCGAGGAACGTCCGGACAGGCGGTACGAGGAGCAGGAGCCCCGCCACGTCCGAGATCGGTCCGGGGAGCATCAGCAGCAGGCCGCCGAGCATCAGGAAGCCGCTGCCGCTGCCCATCCGGCGCTGGGCGGGCGTCTCGCCCGCCTGCTGGCGCTGGAGCGTCTCGGTGAGGTTCTTGAACGCGCGCCGGCCCGCCCGCTTGATGACCAGGCCGCCCAGCACGGCGCCCGCGAGGAGCAGCAGGAAGACCGTGAGGGCGCCGGCGGCGTCGGCCACCAGGGTCAGGAGCCAGATCTCCAGCACCAGCCAGGCGGCGACGCCGAGCGGTACGAAGGTGCGGGCGCGCGAGCGCCGGGAAGCGGTCGGGGGCGGTGAGCCGGTCGTCATGCCCCCCAGTGTGCCTGTACGGGCGCCTGGACGGCGTAAGGGGGGATCAGGAGGGCTTGCGCCCCAGCAGCTTGTTCGCCCGGGAGCCGACGCCCCACGCCGTCACCCGCCACAGCGCCTCGACGACGATGTCCCGGCTCATCTTGCTGTCGCCCAGTTCGCGCTCGACGAAGGTGATCGGCACCTCGACGACGTTGTAGCCCGCCTCGACCGCGCGGCGGGCGAGGTCGACCTGGAAGCAGTACCCCTGCGAGGCGACGTCTTCGAGGCCGAGGCCCTCCAGGGTCTCGGCGCGGAAGGCCCGGAAGCCGCCCGTCACGTCCCGGATCGGCACACCGAGGAGCACCCGCGAGTACGTGCTGCCGCCCCGCGAGAGCACCTCGCGGTGCTTGGGCCAGTTGACGACGCGTCCGCCCGGCACCCAGCGCGAGCCGAGCACGAGGTCGGCGCCCTTGAGGGCGGTCAGCAGGCGGGGGAGCTCCTCGGGCTGGTGCGAACCGTCGGCGTCCATCTCGACGAGCACGCCGTAGCCGTGCTCGATGCCCCAGCGGAAGCCCGCCAGGTAGGCGGCGCCCAGCCCTTCCTTGCCCTTGCGGTGCAGTACGTGGACCTGGTCGTCCGAGGCCGCGATCTCGTCGGCGGTCTTGCCGGTGCCGTCGGGGCTGTTGTCGTCGGCGACCAGGACGTGCGCGTCGGGCACCGCGGCACGCACCCGGGAGACGATCGGCTTGATGTTCTCGGCCTCGTTGTAGGTCGGAATGATCACCAAGGCTCTGCCGAGCGGGCCGTAACGCCTCTGACCGCCGTCGTTCACTGCTTCCCCTTAATGTCCGTACACCGTTGCCCCACCATAGCGAGCATGGTCGGCGGGGCCGCACGGATGTCGGCCGGGAAGCGGGAAGTCGTTTCTGCGGGTCGGGGCCCGGTGTCCTTCGGGCCGGCCCCGGGCCCGCCGGCTGCGGGTCGGCCGAGAGCCGTTGTCTACTGAACGTCCGGGCCCCACCCGGGTCCCACCTGCCGGTCGGCCGAAACCTTCCCTCGCCCCCGAGGCGCGGGCGCTGAACCTGGCTCCGAGTACTGGTGCGCCGGTGCGGCGCACCACCCCATGACCCAGCGGCGTTCGACGACTGCGTGGAGGTTTGCCGGCCGGACGTCCTGCGGTGGACTCCGCCGAACCTACCCGCCGGTGGCCGCTTTCTGTCAACAGTCGTTTGACCTGGGGTGTTTGCACAAATCACCAGGTCAGTGCGGAAGATACGCAGGTGGCACGAGACCCCGGTGGATCACCGATCGGCCGTAAGCCGCCGGCGCACATCACTCGTTCGGCCGCTCGTAAACAGTTTGTCCGAAGACCACCGTCCGCAGGCAGACGGGGAGTTGGGCGCCGGGCGTGAGGTCGGGCAGGCCGGGCGTGCCCGAGCGCGGGTCGGTGGACCAGCGGGCGACCCGGTCGTCGGGCGCCTGCACGACGAGCGCGTCGGCGCGCCAGACCGCGTAGTCGGCGGGAGCCCCGGGCACCAGCGTGCCGGCGTCGTCGCGGCCGACGGCGCGCCAGCCGCCTCGGGTGTGGGCGGTGAACGCGGCGCGCACGGAGACGCGGTGCTCGGGGGTGCGGTGGAAGGCCGCGGCGCGGACCGTGCCCCACGGGTCGAGCGGGGTGACCGGGCTGTCGGAGCCGAAGGCCAGCGGCACACCGGCGCGCAGCAGGGCGGCGTAGGGGTTGAGGGTACGGGCCCGCTCGGCGCCCAGGCGCCGGGCGTACATCCCGTCCTCGCCGCCCCAGGCGGCGTCGAAGGCGGGCTGCACCGACGCGGTGAGGGCGAACTCGGCGAAGGCGGCGACGGTGCGGGGGGTGAGCATCTCGGCGTGCTCGACGCGGTGGCGGGCGGCGCGCACCCGGGCGAGGCCGAGCCTGTCGGCCGCGGCGCGCACGCCGTCGACCACCGAGGTGAGCGCGGCGTCGCCGATGGCGTGGAAGCCCGCCTGCAGCCCGGCCTCGGTACAGGCGGTGACGTGGGCGGCCACGGCGGCGGTGTCGAGGAAGGCGGTTCCCGTGTGGGACGCGTCGGCGTACGGGGAGTGCAGGCAGGCGGTGTGCGAGCCGAGGGACCCGTCGACGAAGAGGTCGCCCGCGGCGCCGGCCGCGCCGAGTTCACGGATGCGTTCGGCGTCCTTCGCGCCCGCGACCTGCTCGGCCCAGTAGCCGAACACGCGGGGGCCGGGCTCGTCGGCCGCCAGCTTGAGCAGGGTGGTGAAGTCCTCCTCGGAGGAGATCTCGGGCCCGGCGCACTCGTGGACCGTGCCGATGCCGAGCGAGGCGGCGTGGGCGAGCGCCGCGCGCTGCGCCTCGGCGCGCTGCCGCGGGGTGACGGCGCCGTGCGCCGCGGCGCGCACCGCGTGGTGGGCGTCGGCGGTGAGAGGGGCGTCCGGGTGATACCCCGCGAGGGCGGTGACGCCGGGGACCAGGTCGAGGAGGGCGGTGGTGACGACGGCCGAGTGGACGTCGATCCGGGGCAGGTACAGCGGCCGGCCGCCGGCCGCCTCGTCGAGTTCGGCGCGCGACGGGGGCCGCTGCTCGGGCCAGCGCGTGGCGTCCCAGCCGTGCCCGAGGAGGATCCGGCCCGCCGGGGCGGCGGCCGCGTGGGTCCGTACGCGTTCCAGCGCGTCGGCGAGGCCGCGGGTCCCGGAGAGGTCGAGGCCGGTGAGCGCGAGGCCGGTGGAGGTGGTGTGCACGTGCGCGTCCGTGAACGCGGGGGTGACGAGTGCCCCTTCGAGGTCGACCACCTCGTCCACGCCCGGGGCGAACGCGTCGGCCGCCCCTTCGGAACCCACCCAGGCGACGTGCCCCCGTTCGACCACCATCGCGGTGGCGAAGGGGTCGGCGGGGCTGTGGACCTCTCCGCCCCGCAGCAGAACGGTGCGGTGGTCGGCCCGGGGGGCGTGGGCGTGGTGCTCGGTCATGGGGAACAGTCTCGCCCCTCGCGCGAGGCGGGCCGTGCGCGGGGGCGTGGACAGCGGTCGGGCCGGCGGTCAGACCTGGGG
>NZ_VBVX01000177.1 GCF_005981925.1 Streptomyces albidochromogenes | reverse complement strand
GTTCGGGCGCGGGGGCAGGAAGACCGACAGCGGCCGGCCCACGATCTCGTGCGGCCGGTAGCCGAGGAGTTCCTCGGCCGCGGGGCTCCAGCCGATGACCGTGTCCTGGGCGTCGACGACCGCCGTGGCCGCCCCGGTGACGTCGAGGGGACCACGGAAGTCGGCACTCTGCGCCGCGTTCCACGCACTCATGGCGCCACACCAGCCCGGTTCATCCCCTACAGAATCCGTCGTGCCGGGGGCGGGCACAACCTCGGTGCGCCCGCGCGACGGCCGCGCGGCCCCGGCGGGCGGGCAACCGCGTACGACCGTACGGCGCCTCCTCAGCCCGTACGGCCCACGATCAGCCACTGTGCGGGCAGTTCCACGCGGGTGCCGTCGGCCCGGAACTCCGTCTGCGGAAGCGTCGTGCGGCCGTACGCCAGGACGGTGAGCCCGCACGCGCGCAGCAGCTCGGGGACTTCGCCGTCGTCGGACTCCGCCGGTCTGAGCCCGTGTGCGAAGACCCGCGCGAGCTTCGGCGGCGGCCCGCCGGGTTCGCCCATCAGCTCCCGCAGGACGGTCTTCGCCTCCGCGGTCAGTTCCGCCACGAAGGCACGGCCCCGCTCCCCCACCAGCTCCGCGACGGCCGCGGCGACCAGGGGCCGGTCCGGCGGGTCGCTCTGGTGGATGACGGCCCGCATGTACACGTTGCTGTCGCCGAGCCGCTCGTGCAGTTCCCGTACGGCCCCCGTGTCGGTGGCGTCGAGCTGCCGGAACTCGACGGTCCGCCCGGTGTCCGCCCGGCGCGCGAGGGCTATTCCCGCGTGGGCGACGTCGACGCCCACCGCCCGGGCGAAGTGGCGGGCCAGGTGGCGGGTCTGCGTGCCGTTCCCGCAGCCGATGTCGACCACGGGCCGGGCCGGGTCGGCGTACGGTGCGAACAGCTCCAGGTGGGGCGCGGCGGCGAGCGACGGGTCGCTGTCCCAGATCGCCGCCCCCGGGGTGTCCGGGGTGTCGCCCCAGTAGCTCTCCCAGGCGTGCACGTAACGGCCGGTCGGACTCATCGCATGCCCCCGGTGCGGACGGAAAGGACGGGCGGAAGGACTTCCGGACGGTGTACGGCGTTGCGGAAGACTGAGCGGCGCCGCTGCGCCCCGCATCCGGTTCCCTACCCCGGTACCCCCCTCCCGGACACCCCGGGAAGCGGTCAGCCGCTCGCGGCGCCGCAGCGTGCCCGGGCCGGCAGCGCCTGCTCGAACCAGACCACCTTGCCCGGCCCGAAGTGGCTCGCACCCCACCGGTGCGCGAGCGTGCTCACCAGCCGCAGCCCGCGTCCCGACTCCTCCTCGGGGCCCGCGTCCCGCATCACCGGCAGCGTGTGGTCGGCGTCCGACACCTCGCACAGGAGCGTGTCCGCGCGGGCCAGGCGCAGTTCCACGGGCCGCCCGCCGGCGTGCCGTACCGCGTTGGTGACGACCTCGCTGACCAGCAGCCGGGTGGTGTCGGCCAGCTCGGGCAGTCCCCAGCGCGCCAGTTGACCGTCCACCAGCTTCCGCGCCCGGCACACGTCGGCCGCCGTGGGTTCCAGGCGCCAGGTCGTCGTGTCCCCGGACGGCATTCCGTTCAGCCGCGCCATCAGCAGGGCGATGTCGTCGTCGCGGCCGCCGGACCGCGCGGCCGCCGACCCGGCGAGCGCCCGGACGACGGCGTCGCACGCCTCGTCCATGGAGACGGCCGGGTGCGCGGCCGACGCGCACAGCGCCGCCAGGCCGGTCCCGATGTCCTCTCCGGGCACTTCGACCAGCCCGTCCGTGCACAGCACCAGCCGGTCGCCCGGCGACACCCGGACCCGGGCGGTGGCGAACGGCACGCCCCCGAGGCCGATCAGCGCGCCGCCCGGTACGTCGATCAGCTCGCCGCGCCCGGTCCCGGCCCGTACGAGCACCGGGGGCAGGTGCCCGGCGCTGGAGATCAGCAGTTCGCCGGCGACCGGGTCGTAGACCGCGTACAGGCAGGTGGCGAGGTAGTGGTCGCCGAACTGGTGCGCCAGGTCGTCGAGACTGCGCAGCAGTCGCGCCGGGGGGATGTCCAGTGCGGCCATGGTGTGCACCGCGGTGCGGAGCTGGCCCATCATGGCGGCCGCGTTCACCCCGTGCCCCACCACGTCTCCGACGACCAGCGCCGTACGGGAGCCGGGCAGCCGGATGGTGTCGAACCAGTCCCCGCCGACGCGGCCCAGCGCGGTGCCGGGGAGGTAGCGGGTGGCGATGTCGCAGCCGGCCATCCGGGGCGCGACCTGCGGCAGCATGCTCTCCTGAAGCGTCTCGGCCACCTGCTGCTGATGGGTGTACATGCGGGCGTTGTCCAGGACGAGTCCGGCCCGGGCGGCGAGCTCGGCGCCGGTTCTGCGGTCCATGTCGGTGAACGGCTCGCGTCCCGGGCGGCGCATGAGCACCATGAATCCCAGCACCACCGTGCGCGCGGTGAGAGGTACGACCAGCAGCGACCGGCCGCCGATCAGGGGCCGCAGGTCCCGTTCCTCGAACCGGGCGGCGATGCGCTCGCTCATAGCCGTGTCGATGTGCGGGAGGAGCACCGGTTCGCCGGTCATCATGCACTGGAAGAAGGGGGTCTGCTCGGGGAAGGCCAGCTCCTCCCCCACGGGGACGGTGTCGTCCCAGCGGCCCGGTTCGTCGTTGTGCTCCACCCAGACCCGGCGCCACGCGGTGTTCCCGTCCGGCGGGCCGTCGGGGAAGCCGTCGCCGCAGAGCATCCGCACCCGCAGGTGGGTGCCCGCGAAGTCCGCGAAGCGGGGTACGGCGGCGCTGGTGACCTCGCGGATGGTGCGGGCCAGGTCGAGCGAGCTGCCGATGCGGGCGCTCACCTCGTTGAGGAACTCCAGCCGTTCGCGGACAGCGGCGTTTTCGAGGTCGTCGGAGTGGTCGAGGGCGGCGGCGTGTTCGAGGGCGGCGGCCCGGTCGGGGGCGGCGGCCCGGTCAAGGGCGGGGGCATGTGCGAAATCAGCGGCCGGGGCGGCGGCCGGCGCCCCTTCCCGGCCGGCGTCCGCGTCCGGCGCCGACGGCTTTTCGACCGTGCCGGGGCGCCGGCGGTGTCTCGGCACGCCCCAGTCCGGCGTGACCGGGACGCGTGCGTAGGTGCTCAACTCCAGTACGGGGTAGCCCAGTTCGAGCACCTGCGCCACGATCCGGCTCGCCGTGGCCGGGCCCATGTGCGGCAGGATGTCCGGCAGCCGGTCGGCGAGGCGGGCCGCGTCCGGGAACTCGGTGTGCAGCGCGAAGCCGGGCGCGACCCGCTCGTACGGGCCGCTTTCCTCGCCCAGCCGCGAGGCGTCGGCGGCCAGCACCAGCAGCCGCTCCGGGCCCGGTACGGCCAGCGGGTACGCCCACCACAGCACGTCCAGCGAACCGCTGTCGCCGGGCCGGTACGGGCCGCCGTCCGGCCGGGGGCACTTGGCGCGCCCGCAGGTGAGGTGCCCGGCGAACCCGTCACCGGGCGGCCCGTCGGCGCCCGGGGCGAGGGCGTCGTACTCGTCGGGCGCGTGCAGGGCGCCCGAGACGGGCAGCAGGTCGGCGGCGAGGGCACCCACCGCGTCCTCCCTGCGGTGGCCGAAGAGCCGCTGCGCACCGGAGCTCCAGTGCGACACGAGGCCGTCGCCGCCCACCACGACGACCGCGAGCGGAATCCGCCCGGACACGGCTCGCTGCCGTGGAACCACAGCTTCCATGGGGTCGTGTTCCCTTCCGGCGGCAAGATCCTCCGACACGGCCCTCACCGTACGGGCGAGTAGCCACGGGTGCGACGCGTACGCGGGGAAATGCCTCCATCGGGTTGCGCGGCGGGGCCGCTCCCGCCCGGCACGGGCCGCCTCCCTATGATCACGGGGAGGCTGCGCGACGACGACGGAGGGCCAACAACCATGCGAGAAGAGCGAGTTGTCATCGTCACCGGTGGCGGTACGGGCATCGGCGCGGCGACGGCCCGGCTGCTGCGGGAGGCCGGGCACCAGGTGGTCGTCTCGGGGCGCAGGGCCGAACCGCTGCGGCGTGTCGCCGAGGAGACCGGGGCGCTGGCGCATCCGTCCGACGCCGCCGACCCCGACGCCGTCCGGGGGCTCGTGGACCGGGCCGTGGACGCCTTCGGACGGGTGGACGGGGTCGTGCTGAACGCCGGGACCGGGCGCCCGGGGTCCGTCGGCGACGTGACGGTCGAGGACTGGGAGTCCGTGATGCGCACCAACCTCACGGGTCCCTTCCTGCTGCTGCGGGCCGCGTTGCCGCATTTGCTGGAGACGCGCGGCGCGGTCGTCGCGGTCGCCTCGGTGTCGGCGCTGCGCAACGGCGTGGGCAACGCCGCGTACGCCACGTCCAAGGCGGCGCTGCTCCAGCTCTGCCGTTCCCTCGCCGTGGACTACGGGCAGCACGGGCTGCGCGCCAACACCGTGTGTCCGAGCTGGGTGCGCACCGAGATGGCCGACCGGCGGATGGCGCGGTTCGCC
Source organism: Streptomyces albidochromogenes (assembly GCF_005981925.1). Lineage (GTDB taxonomy): Bacteria > Actinomycetota > Actinomycetes > Streptomycetales > Streptomycetaceae > Streptomyces > Streptomyces albidochromogenes. Next base: position 9,487 of record NZ_VBVX01000177.1, on the reverse strand, counting down.
GAGGAGGCGGGGCTGGGGGACGGCGGCGTGGAAGCGGCGTACGAGGAGGCGACCCGGCTGCTTCCGGGGCGGCGGCCGGGCGAGCCGCGCGAGGTCGCGGAGGCGATCGCCTGGCTGCTGTCGCCCGCCGCTTCGTACGTCAACGGCGCGGTGCTCACGGTCGACGGCGGGGTGACGGCGCTGGACCCGGGGACGGCGGCGTTCGACTTCCGTATCGAGCCGCGCGCACGGGGCTGAGCACCGGACGTCACAGCGGGGGCGGCGCCGTCGTGGCCGGGTCCGGCAGGAGGTGCGGGTGGAAGGCCGCGAGCCCGGCGCCCGCGAGCCACCAGCCCCGGTACACCAGGGCCCGGCACAGGCCCGGGTCGAGGCGGTCGAAGACGGTCGGCACGAGCGCGAGGTCCCGGCCGTCGAACGCGCGGTGCTCGGGAAACGCCTCGCGCCAGCGGCGCAACGGCGCGGAGCCGTCCGCGGGGAAGTCGGTGGAGAGCCCGACGAGTACGCCCCGCCGGGCGCCGGGCGGCACCTCGCCGTTCCCGTCGGAGGCGTGGCCCTGCTGGAAGCGTTCCACGATCGCGCGGGTCCGCAGCGCCGTGCTCTGGCGGTAGAGCAGGGAGTTGGCCCGCGCGAGGTCCCGGATCACCGGGACGCGGCCGTACACGCCCGGCCGCAGGAGCCCTCCGGCATTGAGGACGAACGTGAAGGCATGCCGGTAGCGTTCGCTGTCGATGGCCTCCAGGCCGGTGTTGTCGTACGTCCCGCCGTCCAGCAGGGCCGGTGGGTGTGCGGCGCAGGGGAAGTACGCCCGGTCCAGCACGACGGGCGGGAAGGCGCCGGGGACGGCGGCGGAGGCGGCCGCCGCGAGGCTCAGCCGCAGCCCGGTGCCCCGCGTCGGGGCGAGTCCGGTGGTGTAGTCGCCGAACACGTCGCGCTCGAAGGTGAAGCGGGCGCCGGTGGTGAGGTTCGCCGCGTTGAGGATCCAGCGCACCTGCGGGTCCAGGTCCGTCAGCCCGGTCCCGTCGAAGAACCACTCGTCCAGCCGCCGCGCCATGAGCTCGGTGCGGGTCGTCGGCCCGATCGTCCGCCACAGGCCCCGCAGGAGGGACCGCTTGAACGACCGGGTGGAGACGCGGGTGACGACCGGGTCCACGACCAGTTCGTCGACCGCGCCGGTGGTGAATCCCCGTTCCCTGAGGGCAGGCCAGGCCGTCGCGAGGCACCCGTTGGCGATCGAGCCGCCGGACACGGACGACACGTACCGCAGGCCGGACAGCAGCTCCGCGTCGGCCAGCAGGCGGACGAAACCCAGGGCGGACAGCGTGGCCCGGAAACCGCCGCCGGAGAGGGTGACGGCGACCGGCCGCGCCGCGGCGGGCGGTTCGGCGGGGCGCAGCGTGTCGCCGCACGGCCGGGCCCGAAGGCCCGTGCCCACGGCGGGAGAGTCCACGATCCAGGGGTCCGCGGCGGCGCGGCGTGCTGTCGTGCTCATCGCTGATCACCGACTTCCACGACGAGCGCCGGGTCCGTGGACCGCCGCACGTCGATCTCGAAACTGCGTCTTCCGCGCAGGGCTTTGAGCGTGTCGGTCGCGAAGTCGATCTCGTTGGTGAGGTGGACGACGTACGCGTCGTCCACGTCCCGGGACTCCACGAGCCAGCGCAGGGTGTCCTCGTGAGGGTGGTGGTGCCGGACGCCGTCGGCGGACACCACGTAGTGGTCGGCGTGCACGCTCTCGAAGAAGTCGGGCTCCACGTTGCGTTCGCTGCCGTGGTGCGGCAGCTTCAGCAGGTCGACGTGGAGCGGGTCGGAGTCCGTGAGCAGGCCGCCGGCCCGCAGCCCGGTGAGGATGCGGTCGCCCCTGGCGTCCCCCGTGAGCAGGGCGGTGCGGCCGTCGTGGCGCAGCAGCAGGACGATGCTGGACAGGTTCGGGACCGACCCGTCCGTGTACGCCGCCGAGATCACGTCGGGGTCGCCCCGCTGCTTCGCCTGCCGCCACCGCTTCTCCAGTTGCGCGAGGGCCACGTCGTCGGGGGCGACGACCGTGACGTGCAGGTCGTCGAGGGTGGTTTCGGCGCCCCCGGTCAGCGGCCCGTCGAACAGGGGGTTGCCGGCCAGGCCCAGCGCCGCCGCCTCGTCGCGGATGGCCCGCCCCTGCCCGTAACTCGCCTTGACGGCCCCGCTGTCGGTCAGTGCGCGCTCGACGAGCGGCTGGACGGACGCGCTCAGGCCCGGGGCCCGCCGGTCGACGAGTTCCTCCACGGCGTTGAACCACAGCCGGGTGACCGAGAAGGGCTCGGGCAGCTCCTCGCGCCGTGCGCGCCGTATCTCGGCGAACAGTCGCAGCAGCCCCGCCGCGTGGTCGTCGTCGACGTGGGACAGGCAGACGACATCGATCACCGGGACGCCGTCGCCGCCCGGCTCCAACCGCGTCAACCGGTCGCGCAGCGACGCCTCGTAGACACCGCCGGGGCCGCCGTCGACGAGCATGACGCGCTCGTCGCGGGGTCCCCAGCGTACGAGGAAGGAGTCGCCGTGCCGGGCGTCGAGGAAATCGAAGGTGAGCATCGTCGCCGCCTTCCTCCTTGCTGCCTGTTCCGGTGGCCTGTTCCGGCCGGTTGTTCCGGTCCCGTCGGGTCAGACGGACTGCATCGCCCGCAGGACGTCGACCAGGCCGTGTCCTTGGAAGTCCCGTTCGCGGGCGAGGTCCGTGGCCGTGGAGCACAGGATCTGCTTCACCCGTTCGGGGCGTCCGAGCAGTTCCCGGTTGCGGGCCAACAGCATCGCGGCGGCCCCGCTGACGTGGGCGGCCGCCTGGCTCGTCCCGTGCATCGCGGAGATGCCCGCGCCGGGGATGGGGCCGTCGATGTCCTCCCCGGGCGCGAGGAGATCGGGTTTGGGCCTGCCGTCGCCCGTGGGGCCCCGGCTGGAGAAGTAACTGACGCCGTGCCGGTGCGGGTTGCTGCGGTGGGTCGAGCCGACGGTGATCACCGACTCGGCGTTGCCCGGGTCGGAGATGCTGATGCTGTGGTAGTCGGTGCCCAGCGTGCGCATCGCGCCGCTGAACCCGGCGTTGCCGGCCGCCGCGACGACCACGACGCCCGAGCGCGCCAGGTGGTCGCACTCGATGCAGACGGGCGTCCACCCGGTGGAGTGGGTCGCCACGTCGTGCGGCACCGAGAGGCTGATGTTGACCCCGGCGATGACGAACCGGCCGGCCTGCTCGTTGATGTGCCGGATCGCCTGGAGCGCCGTGACGATGGAGAACTCGTCCCCCTCGCCCCGGTCGTCGAGGACCCGGAAGTCGTACAGCCTGATCTGCGGGCAGATGCCGCGGAACGCGCGGTCGGGCCACGAGGCGCCGAGGATGCCGGCGACGTGGGTGCCGTGGTGGTCGCCGGGGGTCGTGTAGGGCATGTCGGTGCGCGTCGCACGGTGCTGCGGCGCGGGGAGCTCCATCTCGACGTACGGCAGGGCGCGGGACCAGTCGATCAGTCCGTTCTCCAGCGCGTCGGCGGACAGGGTCCCCCGTACGCCGACGAAGTTGAACGCCCGGGCGACGCGTGAGGCGAGCTGCTTCGCCGGGGTGGCGGAGGTGTCCCAGTCGTAGAAGGCCGGGTGCCGGGCGTCGATGCCGCTGTCGACGACGGCCCAGCCGATCGAGCCGCAGTCGACGGAGAAGACCTGCTCGGCGGCGTCGGCCTTGATGGTCGATCTGGAACGGCTCACCGCCGGGGCGGCCTGGCGGTTCGTCGTCACCGAGGTCACGGGGTGGCGCTGCCGGCGGTCGATGACGCCTCTGGGCGGCGGGTCGGCCGGCCGGGTCAGGGGCGATTCGAGGGCGACGGCCGCGAGCATGCGCGTCATCAGCCGGGTCGCTCCCGGGTCCTCGGCCGGCGGGCCGCCGGGGCGCGCGTGCGAGGCCGCGATGACCCCGTGGAGCAGGTGCAGAAACCATTCGAGGTGTTTGCCGCGCTCCTGGCGCCGTTCGATGTTGTCGTGGACGTCGCTGGTCGGCGGGCTCTTGAAGTGCCCCCGCAGGGCTGCGTCGATGCCCGGCTCCCCCATCTGTTCCGCGACCTCCTTGGCGAGCCGCACGAGGCTGAGGAGGTTGGTCATGGGAAGCACCGCTCGTACGACCTCGCCGAGCGTCAGGCGCGCCGCCACGAAGCTGCCCGCGGCGACCGGCTGGCACTCGGTCATGTCCAGGTCCGCGAAGTGCTGGAGCACGCGCAGTACGCCGTGTTCCTCGTTGATGGCGAGGATCAGGTCCTCGCGGTGCTCCGGCGGAGCCGGCTGGGCGAGTGCCAGCCAGGCGTCGAAACGCACCGGGCAGTTGGTGGCCCACGGAACGGGAAACGGCCCCTGCCCGTAGAACGCCGCTTCGAGTTCGTCGCGGTCCATGAGAGCTCCCGGATCCCTGTGCGGCGCGTGCGGACGGCCGGGTGTGAAGGGAGGGACATCGGCTCAACCGGTGGTGCGGGGACGGTCACCGGTGGTGCTTCCCATTGTCCGTCCGCCGCGTGGACGCCGCAACAACAGGCGCTCAGCGCACGCCCTGTGGGCGGAACTGCACGCTGATGCGCGGCCCGACGGCACGCGAGGTCTTGGGGATCGCGTGTTCCCAAGTGCGTTGGCAGCTGCCGCCCATGACGATGAGGTCGCCGTGCCCGAGCGGCTTGTGCACGGTGGCCGCGTCCCGCCGGCGCGGCCGCAGTGCCAGCTGCCGGGGCGCACCCAGCGACAGGATCGCGACCATGGTGTCCTCGCTGCTGCCCCGGCCGATGGTGTCGCCGTGCCAGGCGACGCTGTCCCGCCCGTCGCGGTAGAGACACAGCCCGGCCGTCACGAACGGCTCGCCGAGCTCGGCCGCGTAGTGCGCGTTCAGCGCGGTACGGGCCTCTTCGAGGCTCGGGTGCGGCAGCGGGTCGTCCGCGCCGAAGAAGGACAGCAGGCGCGGGACCTCGACGACGCGCTCGTACATGACGCGCTGCTCGGCGCGCCACCGCACGTCGTGGGCCAGTACGTCGAAGAGCGTGTCGGCCCCGGCGGCCCATTGCGGCAGCACGTCGATCCAGGCGCCGTGCCCCAGCTCCGTACGGCGCAGTCCGTCCAGCGATCCGAGGGCGATCTCGTCCCCCTGGTCGAAGAGCGAGCCCTGGAGGTGTACGGCCATGCCCCCAGGATACCGGCACTCAAACGTACGTACGAATTAGAGCCCGAGCGGTTCGACGTCGGCGCCGAGCGGTGCGAAGAAGCCCGCCACCCGCCCGTCCGTGACCTCCGCGAGAGTGGCCGGGGACCAGCGGGGGGCACGGTCCTTGTCGATCACCTGGGCGCGGATGCCCTCCACCAGGTCGGGCGAGGACAGCGCCGCGCACGAGACGCGGTACTCCTGCTCCAGGACCCGCGCCAGGGTGGGGAGCCGCGCCGCCCGGCGCATCGCGGCCAGGGTCACCTTCAGGGCGACGGGCGACTTGGCGAGGATCGTCCCGGCCGCCTCCTTCGCGGCGGGTTCGCCGCTGTCGAAGAGCCGGTCGAGGATCTCCTCGACGGTTCCGGCGGCGTAGCAGTGGTCGATCCACGCGCGGTGGGCGGCGAGCTCCCCCTCGGGAGCGGGGCGCTCGTACCGGGGCAGCACGTCCGCCGCCTCCCCCGTCGCGAGGTCCGCGAGCAGGGCGGGCAGCCGCGGCGACGGTACGAAGTGGTCGGCCAGCCCGCACAGCAGCGCGTCGGCCGCGCCGACGGCCGCTCCGGTGAGCGCCAGATGCGTGCCGAGCTCTCCGGGGGCCCGCGACAGGAGCCAGGTGCCGCCGACGTCGGGTACGAAGCCGATGCCGGTCTCCGGCATGGCCACCCGGGAGCGTTCCGTGACGACGCGGACACTGCCGTGCGCGGAGATCCCGACGCCGCCGCCCATCACGATGCCGTCCATGACGGCGACGTACGGCTTGGCGAAGCGGGCGATGTGCGCGTTCAGCCGGTACTCGTCGCGCCAGAACGCGACCGAGGCGCCGGCTCCGGCCCGGGCGTCCGCGTGGATCGACCGGATGTCACCGCCGGCGCACAGTCCGCGCTCCCCCGCCCCGGTGACCACCACGGCCTCGACCGCCGGGTCGTGCTCCCAGGCCGCGAGGGCGGCGGCGACACGCCGCACCATGGCGTGGTCGAGGGCGTTGATCGCGCGGGGGCGGTTGAGCGTGAGGCGGGCGGCGTGGCCGTCGGTGCGCAGCAGTACGGAGTCGTCGTCGGTCATCGGGCCAGCGTAGGGACGGTGCGTCCGATCGGGTGCACCCGGGCGGCGCGTGAAGCTCCGCTGTTGGCCCGGTTAAGAAATCCTCGATGGACCGCGCGCCCCCGGCGCGACAGATTGGGACACGTTCACGATCTCCCCCGCACCCCCCGCCTGGAGCCGAAGCCATGAAGGCACTTGTCAAGCAGTACGCCGAGCCCGGGCTGTGGCTGATGGACGTGCCGGAGCCGGAGACGGGCCCCGGTGATGTGCTGATCAAGGTGCTCCGTACCGGCATCTGCGGCACGGACCTGCACATCCGGTCCTGGGACGGCTGGGCGCGGCAGGCCGTCTCCACTCCGCTCGTCCTCGGCCACGAGTTCGTGGGCGAGGTCGCGGCCGTGGGCGGCGACGTCCAGGACATCGCGGTCGGGGACCTGGTGAGCGGCGAGGGCCACCTGGTCTGCGGGAAGTGCCGCAACTGCCTCGCGGGACGCCGCCACCTGTGCCGCTCCACCATCGGCCTCGGGGTCGGCCGTGACGGCGCGTTCGCCGAGTACGTGGCGCTGCCGGCCTCCAACGTGTGGGTGCACCGCGCGAAGGTGGACCTGGACGTGGCCGCGATCTTCGACCCGTTCGGCAACGCCGTGCACACGGCGCTCTCCTTCCCGCTGGTCGGCGAGGACGTGCTGATCACCGGCGCGGGCCCGATCGGCATCATGGCGGCGGCCGTCGCCCGGCACGCCGGCGCGCGCAACGTCGTGATCACCGACGTGAGCGAGTCCCGTCTGGACATCGCCCGCAAGGCCGGCGCGACGCTCGCCCTGAACGTGGCGGAGTCGGACATCGCGGACGCGCAGCGGCAGCTCGGCCTCAAGGAGGGCTTCGACATCGGCCTGGAGATGTCGGGCCGGCCGGAGGCGATGCGGGACATGGTCGCGAACATGACGCACGGCGGGCGGATCGCGATGCTCGGTCTGCCGGCCGAGGAGTTCGCGGTCGACTGGTCGAAGATCGTGACGTCGATGATCACCGTCAAGGGGATCTACGGCCGGGAGATGTTCGAGACGTGGTACGCGATGACGGTGCTGCTGGAGGGCGGTCTGGACCTCAGCCCGGTCATCACGGGCAGCTACGCGCACCAGGACTTCGACGCGGCCTTCGACGAGGCCGCGACCGCCCGCAGCGGCAAGATCATCCTCGACTGGACCACGTAACCCCCGGCGGGGTCCTTCCCACCGCGCCCCCGCCCGGCCGGACCGGCCGGGCCCGGAGGCTCCGCGCGGCCCCCGGCCGCGCGAGCCCTGCGGGACCGGCCCCGCCGCAGCAGCACCACCACCCCACGACCGCACCACCGCCAGGAGAGGCCCACCGCATGTTCACCTCCGTCCGCGACGACCTCCGCGCCACCCTCGACGAGATCCGCGCCGCCGGCCTCTACAAGCCCGAGCGCGTCATCGCCACCCCCCAGAGCGCCTCCGTCGCCGTGCCCTCCGGCGACGTGCTGAACTTCTGCGCCAACAACTACCTCGGTCTCGCCGACCACCCGGAGGTCGTCGCCGCCGCGAAGGACGCCCTCGACCGCTGGGGCTACGGCATGGCCTCGGTCCGCTTCATCTGCGGCACCCAGGAGATCCACAAGGAGCTGGAGCAGCGCCTCTCCGCGTTCCTCGGCCAGGAGGACACGATCCTCTACTCCTCCTGCTTCGACGCCAACGGCGGCGTCTTCGAGACCCTCCTCGGCCCCGAGGACGCGGTCATCTCCGACGCCCTCAACCACGCGTCGATCATCGACGGCATCCGCCTGTCCAAGGCCCGCCGCCACCGCTACGCCAACCGCGACCTCGCGGACCTGGAGCAGCAGCTCAAGGACACCCAGGACGCGCGCCGCCGCCTGATCGTCACCGACGGCGTCTTCTCCATGGACGGTTACGTCGCCCCCCTGCGGGAGATCTGCGACCTCGCCGACCGGTACGACGCCATGGTCATGGTCGACGACTCGCACGCCGTCGGCTTCGTCGGCCCCGAGGGCCGCGGCACCCCCGAGCTGCACGGCGTGATGGACCGCGTCGACATCATCACCGGCACGCTCGGCAAGGCGCTCGGCGGCGCGTCCGGCGGTTACGTCGCGGCCCGCGCGGAGATCGTCGAGCTGCTGCGCCAGCGTTCGCGCCCGTACCTCTTCTCCAACTCCCTCGCCCCGGTGATCGCCGCCGCGTCGATCAAGGTCCTGGACCTGCTGGAGTCGGCGGGGGAGCTGCGCGAGCGCCTGACCGCCAACACCAAGCTGTTCCGTACGAAGATGACCGAGGCCGGCTTCGAGATCCTGCCCGGTGACCACGCCATCGCGCCGGTCATGATCGGCGACGCGGCACAGGCGGGCCGGATGGCGGAGCTGCTGCTGGAGCGGGGCGTGTACGTGATCGGGTTCTCGTACCCGGTGGTCCCGATGGGCGCGGCCCGCATCCGGGTCCAGCTCTCCGCCGCTCACTCGACCGCCGACGTCGAGCGGGCCGTGGCGGCCTTCGTCGACGCGCGAGCGACAATGGCTGGGTGATCGACCCCAGACGACTGCGCATCCTGCGGGCCGTGGCGGACCACCGGACGGTGACCGCTGCGGCGGCCGCCCTGTACCTGACCCCGTCCGCCGTGTCCCAGCAGCTCGCCGCGCTGGAGCAGGAGACGGGCCACACCCTGCTCACCCGCAGCGGCAGAGGGGTACGGCTGACGGCGGCCGGCGACATCCTGCTGGCGCACGCCAACGCGGTGCTGGCGCAGCTGGAGCGGGCGGAGGCCGAGCTGGAGGCGTACGCCGGCGGGGCGGCCGGCGAGGTGCGGGTGGTGGCCTTCGCGACGGGCATCGCGGAGGTGCTGGCCCCGGCGATCAGCCGCCTCGCCGACGGCCACCCGGAAATCCGGGTACGGGTACGGGACGCCGAGGGCGACGAGAGCCTGCCGCTGGTGCTCGACGGCGAGGCGGACGTGGCCCTTGCGGTCGAGTACCGGGGCGCACCGCGCGAGGACGACCGGCGCCTGGCGCGGGTACCGCTCTACGCGGAGCCCTTCGACGCCGTGCTGCACGCGTCGCACCCGCTGGGCCAGGGCCCGGCGGTCTCGCTGGCCGAACTGGCCGACAGCGACTGGATCGGCCCGTACCCCGGCAACCCCTGCCACGACGTGATGCTGCTGGCCTGCGAACTCGCCGGCTTCCAGCCGCGCCTGGTGCACTCGTCGGACGACTTCCGCGCGGTGGTGGCG
>NZ_VBVX01000176.1 GCF_005981925.1 Streptomyces albidochromogenes | reverse complement strand
GCCGGACCATGGGCATCCCCGGGGCGGGGGTGAAGGCGGGCGGCGCGTTGCGGGCGAGGAGGCCGGAGAGCAGGGCGGCGGACATGCGGTCGTCGCGGTCGAGGCCGCTGCCGTCGGCGAAACGGGCGCCGGACAGCGGCAGGCCGAGTTCCTTCAGCCGGGACGCGACGGCCTTGCCCGCGCCCTCGAAGCTGGCCGGTTCACCGGAGGCGAGCGCGGTCTGGCGGGCGAGCGCCTCGGCGATGTCGTTGTCGCTGTGCGTGAGGGTGCGCTCGACGAGAGCGGACAGCGGCGCGGAGAGGACCCGGGCGACCGGTTCGGCCGTGCGGGGGCCCTTCCCGGGCTCGGGGTCGCCCTTCCCCTTGATGCCGCGCTCGCGCAGCAGCTCGGCGAAGGCGCGGGCGGCGTCGCGCGCGGGGTCGGCACTGCGGGGCGCGGTGCCGCTGCGGGAGCCGTCGAGGCGGCCCTCGTCGATCATCAGCGGGGTGACGGGGCTGATGTTCTCGTTGGGGCTGATGGGATGCAGCGCGGGTCCGGAGTACAGCGTGTCGTCGTACGTCAGCTCCGCCTCGTCCACACCGCGGTCCCGCAGCGCCCGGGCGGTGTCGCCGGCCAGGGCGGCCAGGCCGTCCCGGTCCAGCGTCGGGTCGCCGCCGCCGACGAGGACGACCTGCCGTCCGTCGGGGGACGCGGTGACGGTGGTGGCGACGCGGTGGTCGGGACCGAGGGCCGAGAGCGCGGCGACGGACGTCGCGATCTTGATGGTGGAGGCCGGAATCATCCCTTCCGTGTCCCCCTTCCCGTAGACCTGCGCGCCGGTGGCGGTGTCGATCACGGACGCGGCGCGCACCGGGCCCAGCGCGGGGTCGCGCAGCAGCGGGTCGAGGGCGTCCGCCAGGGCGCTCCCGGCGGGCGGCGGTACGGGCACGCCGAGCGCGGCGAGCACGCCGGGCGCGCTGGGGGCGGGCGCGGGGACGCCGCGCGCCGGTGTCTCGTGATGTGCGCCACCCGTGCGGTCCCGGGAGGCGGCCCAGGCCCGCTCGGCCTTACGCTGACCGGAGTCCCAGGGGCCTGCCGCGGCCACCGCCCCGGCGGAGAGGGCGAGACCGGCGACAGCCGCGATCGTCGCGAGCTGCCACGTTTGACGCTCCGGCACCTCGGACCAGCCCCTTTCGCGATCACACACCTGCGTGAGGGACACTTAACCACTGCGTGTTGCCGGGAGCATGACGCCCCGGCTCGTCCGGCCTACCGAACCGGCCGACGGTCCGGGCTCGCCCCCGGAAGGACGCAGCGCCACCCGGAGTATGTGCTGATCATGGAGGAACCACCCGTGGAGTTCGACGTCACCATCGAGATTCCGAAGGGTTCGCGGAACAAGTACGAGGTGGACCACGAGACCGGCCGGATCCGCCTGGACCGTCGACTCTTCACTTCCACGAGCTACCCGGCGGACTACGGCTTCGTCGAGAACACCCTCGGCGAGGACGGCGACCCGCTGGACGCGCTCGTACTGCTCGACGAGCCCACTTTCCCCGGCTGTGTCATCAAGTGCCGCGCGATCGGCATGTTCCGGATGACCGACGAGGCCGGCGGCGACGACAAGCTGCTGTGCGTCCCGGCTTCGGACCCGCGCGTGGAGCACCTGCGCGACATCCACCACGTCTCGGAGTTCGACCGCCTGGAGATCCAGCACTTCTTCGAGGTCTACAAGGACCTGGAGCCCGGCAAGTCCGTCGAGGGCGCCGACTGGGTCGGCCGCACCGAGGCCGAGGCCGAGGTCGAGGCCTCGTACAAGCGCCTCCAGGCGCAGGGCGGCAGCCACTGACCAGCCCCTCGGCTCGGTTCTGACATCACGGCGGGCGGTGCACCCCAATGGGGGTGCACCGCCCGCCGCGTGTTGGGCGGCGCGCAAGGGGAAGGCGTCCGTCCGCATACTGGGCATGTCTGGCCACGGCTTGGGCATACGGACGTACTGGATCAAGGAAGCGAAGCGAGGCAGGCAGTGGCGGAGCCGAAGCGCGGCGGCAGCGGGGCCGACAGTGAGGGCCCCGAGGACCGCAAGCCGCAGTCGGACGAGGCGCGCAGCGCCTTCATCCCGCCGGCCGGCGTGGAGCAGCCGGAACCGCCCGAGGAGGACAGCCCGACCTCGGAATTCGCCGTTCCGGAGGGCCTGACCACCGGCGAGCACCCCATTCCGCCGGAGGTGTCGGGCTTCGACACCCCCAGCACGTACAGCGCCCGCAACGCGCCGCCCGCCTTCACCCCCGCCCAGGGGATGCCCATGGTCCGGCTGACCAAGGAGGCGCCCTGGCAGGACCGGATGCGCACGCTGCTGCGGATGCCGGTGGGCGACCGGCCGGTGCCGGAGCCGGTGCAGCGCCACGACGACGCGGGGCCCGCCGTGCCGCGCGTGCTGGACCTGACGCTGCGCATCGGCGAGCTGCTGCTCGCGGGCGGCGAGGGGGCCGAGGACGTCGAGGCAGCGATGTTCGGCGTGAGCCGGGCGTACGGGCTCGACCGGTGCGAGCCGAACGTCACCTTCACGCTGCTGTCTATCTCGTACCAGCCCTCGCTGGTCGAGGACCCCGTCACGGCGAGCAGGACCGTACGCCGCCGGGGCACCGACTACACGCGCCTCGCGGCGGTCTACCACCTCATCGACGACATCACCTCGCCGGACACCGACGTCACGCTGGAGGAGGCGTACCGCACCCTCGCCGAGATACGCCGCAACCGTCACCCGTACCCCGGCTGGGCGCTGACGGCGTCCAGCGGGCTGCTGGCCGGCGCGGCCTCCGTGCTGGTCGGCGGTGGGCCGGTGGTGTTCCTGGCGGCCGCCGTCGGAGCGATGCTCGGCGACCGGCTGGCGTGGCTGTGCGCGGGGCGGGGACTGCCGGAGTTCTACCAGTTCGTGGTGGCGGCGATGCCGCCCGCCGCGATAGGGGTGGCGCTGACCCTGGCCCCGACCACGACGATGTGGGACGTGCGGCCCTCCGCGGTGATCACCGGTGGACTGTTCGCGCTGCTGCCGGGGCGGGCCCTGGTGGCGGGCGTGCAGGACGGTCTGACCGGCTACTACATCACCGCGTCGGCGCGGCTGCTGGAAGTCATGTACTTCTTCATCGCGATCGTCATCGGTGTGCTGACGGTCCTCTATCTCGGTGTGCAGCTGGACGCCGAGCTGCACGCGGCGACGTCGCTGGAGACGGTCGAGCGTCCGGTGACGCAGATCCTCGCGTCGATGCTGCTGTGCTTCGCGTTCGCGATCCTGCTCCAGCAGCAGCGCAACACCGTGCTGATGGTGACGCTGAACGGCGGGGTGGCGTGGATCGTGTACGGCGCGATGCACGACGTCGGCGAGATCTCCGCGGTGGCCTCCACGGCTGTCGCGGCCGGTCTGGTGGGCCTCTTCGGGCAGCTGTTCTCGCGCTACCAGTACGCGTCGGCCCTGCCCTACGTCACGGCGGCGATCGGCCCGCTGCTGCCGGGCTCCTCGACGTACTTCGGACTGCTCGGCATCGCGCAGGACGATCTCAACCAGGGGCTCGCGTCCCTGTCGACGGCGGCGGCGCTGTCGCTCGCGATCGCCATCGGGGTGAACCTCGGTGGCGAGATCTCCCGGCTGTTCCTCAAGATGCCGGGCGCGGGCCGTGGGGCGAGCCGCCGCGCGGCCAAGCGGACGCGCGGCTTCTAGGCGCTCGCGGCGGGGCGTCGCCGCCCCGGCCGGTCAGCGCTTGGCGTGGCGGCCGCGCGAGGACGGCGGCGTGCCGTCGGACGGGTCGCCGGCGGCCGCGGCCTTCTTGTTCTTGCTGCGGGCGCGCAGGTACTCGACGACGATCGGGAGGACCGAGATCAGGACGATCAGGATCAGGATCGCTTCGATGTTCTTGTGGACGAACTCGACCTTGCCGAGCGAGGCACCGAGCAGCGTCACGCCCGCGCCCCAGAGCACACCGCCGATGATGTTGAACGTGATGAACGAGCGGTAGTTCATCCGGCTCACGCCGGCGATGATCGGCGTGAAGGTGCGGACGATCGGCACGAAGCGGGCCAGGACGAGCGACTTGGGGCCGTACTTCTCGAAGAAGTCGTGGGCCTTCTCGACGTTCTCCTGTTTGAAGAGCCTGGAGTCCGGGCGCTTGAACAGGGCCGGTCCGACCTTGCGGCCGAAGAGATAGCCGACCTGGTCACCGATGATCGCCGCGAGGCAGACCAGGGTGCAGACCAGCCACAGCGGGGTGTCCAGTACGCCCGTGGTCACCAGCAGGCCGGTGGTGAACAGCAGCGAGTCGCCCGGCAGGAAGAAGCCGATGAGCAAGCCGGACTCGGCGAAGACGATGACCAGCAGGCCGATCAGGCCGAACTGCTCCAGCAGATAGTCCGGGTCCAGCCAGGAGGGTCCGAGCGCAAGCGTATTCACGGGTACCGGGCTCCAGGGTGGGGTCGTCGTCTGCGGGTGTGCGCCCAAAGCTATCAACGCCACCGGTGTGCTCCTGGTTCCAGTAGGCGCTCACGGGGATGCGAAGGAGCCGGACTGCGGCCAAGCTGTCCGGCAGGAGGTGGATGCGGATGGGCATCGAGGAGTACGGCGGCGGGCAGGGCACCCAGTCCGATGTGCTGGTGGTCACCACGAACGACGCTCCCGGATACCGGGTCGAGCGCGTGATCGGTGAGGTCTTCGGTCTGACGGTGCGCTCACGGCACTTGGGCAGCCAGATCGGCGCGGGGCTGAAGTCGATGATCGGCGGCGAGCTCAAGGGGCTGACCAAGACGCTGGTGGAGACCCGTAACCAGGCGATGGAGCGGCTCGTCGAGCAGGCCAGGGCGCGCGGCGCCAACGGCGTGCTGATGATGCGCTTCGACGTGGCCGACGCAGCCGACGTGGGCACCGAGGTGTGCGCGTACGGCACGGCGGTCGTCCTCGCCAAGGAGTGACGGCGGGGGTCCGTACGGCCCGCAGGCGCGCCTGCGGGCCGTACGGACCCCTGTCTCGTGCGCGGCGCGGCTCACATCGCCCGCCGGCGCGGTTCGCGGTGCGGCGCCGCGCTACGCGTGGCGGGCCGCGTTGGCCAGGATCGCCGCACGCAGGTAGGCCGCGAGGCCCGGCTTCGCGGCGTCGATGGACGTGGTGAAGCGCTCGTCGGCGACGTACATCTCGGCGAGGCAGACGTGCGTCGCGTAGTCGCAGTCGTAGTGGTTGCGGCTGATCAGGGAGCGGTGCTCCTCCGCCAGGTCCATGGCCCGCACCGAGTCGGGCGCGGCTCCGTCCTCCATCGCGGCGACCAGGCCGGCGGTGTTCCCGGCGTTCTCCTCCTTGATCCGCTGCCAGTCCTCCTTGGTGTACGACGCGGCCCTGCGCTGCGACTGCCGGTACGCCTCGCTGTTGCCCCAGCGCTGCTCGGCCTCCTCGGCGTACTGCTCGGGATCGTGGTCGCCGAAGACCTCGAACTTCTCTTCCGGGGTGAGGTTGATGCCCATCTTCCGTGCCTCCAAGGCGGTTTCGACGGCGGCGGCCATCTCCTGCAGTCGCGCGATCCGGCCGGACAGCAGCGCGTGCTGGCGCCGCAGGTGCTCCCGCGGGTCCGCCCTCGGGTCGTCGAGAAGGGCCGCCACCTCGTCGAGCGGGAACCCGAGCTCCCGGTAGAACAGGATCTGCTGCAACCGGTCGAGGTCGGCGTCGTCGTAGCGCCGGTGACCCGCGTGGCTGCGGGCGCTCGGGGAGAGCAGTCCGATCCCGTCGTAGTGGTGCAGGGTGCGCACCGTCACTCCGGCGAGCCCGGCGACCTGTCCCACGGAGTAGCTCATCGCTTTCCGCTCCTTCTTCTTCCTGGTACGCACCTCAGCCTGATCCCTCACGCCACGTGAGGTGCAACCCCCGCCCGCTGGAGTGTTATGCCCGGTTATCCGCCCTTATGGTGAGCCCATGGGACTTCACCAAGGCGGTACGGACGGGGACAGCCGGCGGCGCCGCGAGCTCGCCCTGAACCCCTTCTACGGCGCGGCCGACCCGGTCGGCGACATGGAGGCCGCCCCGCCCCGGCACCGGCTGCCCGACGGGCCCATGGCGCCCACGACGGCGTATCAGCTCGTGCACGACGAGCTGATGCTCGACGGCAACTCCCGGCTCAATCTCGCCACCTTCGTCACCACCTGGATGGAACCGCAGGCGGCCGCGCTGATGGGTGAGTGCCGGGACAAGAACATGATCGACAAGGACGAGTACCCCCGGACCGCCGAGCTGGAGCGGCGCTGCGTCGCCATGCTCGCGGACCTCTGGAACGCGCCGGAACCCACGGCGGCGGTGGGCTGTTCGACGACCGGGTCCAGCGAGGCCTGCATGCTCGCCGGACTGGCCCTCAAGCGCCGCTGGGCCCTCAGGAACGCCGACCGGTACCCGGGCACGGCCCGGCCCAACCTGGTGATGGGCGCGAACGTCCAGGTCTGCTGGGACAAGTTCTGCACGTTCTGGGAGATCGAGGCGCGCCAAGTGCCGATGGAGGGCGAGCGTTTCCACCTCGACCCGCAGTCCGCGGCGGCGCTCTGCGACGAGAACACCATCGGCGTGGTCGCCGTGCTCGGCTCCACCTTCGACGGCTCGTACGAGCCCGTCGCCGAGATCTGCTCGGCCCTGGACGCCCTCCAGGAGCGCACGGGGCTCGACGTGCCGGTGCATGTGGACGGGGCGTCCGGCGCGATGATCGCCCCCTTCCTCGACGAGGATTTGGTGTGGGACTTCCGGCTGCCGAGAGTCGCCTCCATCAACACCTCCGGGCACAAGTACGGCCTGGTCTACCCGGGCGTCGGGTGGGCGCTGTGGCGCTCGCCCGCCGAGCTGCCGGAGGAACTGGTCTTCCGGGTCAACTACCTGGGCGGCGACATGCCGACCTTCGCCCTCAACTTCTCCCGGCCCGGCGCCCAGGTGGTCGCGCAGTACTACTCCTTCCTGCGGCTCGGCCGGGACGGGTACCGGGCCGTGCAGCAGGCGTCGCGGGACGTGGCGCGGGGGCTCGCGTCCCGGATCGAGGCGATGGGCGACTTCCGCCTCCTCTCGCGCGGGGCCGAGTTGCCGGTGTTCGCCTTCACCACCGCGCCCGGCGTACGGAACTTCGACGTCTTCGACGTGTCGCGGCGGCTGCGGGAGCGGGGGTGGCTGGTGCCGGCGTACACCTTTCCCGCGAACCGGGAGGATCTCGCCGTGCTGCGCATCGTGTGCCGCAACGGCTTCTCCGCGGATCTGGCCGAGCTGCTGGTGGAGAGCTTCGAGCAGGTGCTCCCCGAGCTGCGCGCCCAGGCCGGCCCGGCGACCCGGGACACGTCCGCCGCGACGTCGTTCCACCACTGAGCGGGGGCGGGCGCGCGGCCCGCGGGTGCGGCGGCGTGCGGGGCGTCGGTCCTCGCAGCCGCCGTGAAAGCGGTCCACCGCACCCCGTCGGCGGACATGCCGAAGCCGCACCCGCCCTCGCTCACCCCGGCTCGCGGTCCGCGGCCCCCACCGGACCGCTTCTCCTTCTGGTACGCCGCGGACCGCGACCGGGTTCCCCTTTCAGCCGGTCGGCCCTCTCACTGATTCAGCCGCCCGAACCGCCGCACCGCCAGCGGGAAGAACACCGCCACCAGCACCACCGGCCACACCACCGCCAGCAGCCCCGCGTGTTCCGCGGGCCAGGAGGAGGTGGCCGCCGCCGGGCTGCCGAAGAGGTCCCGTACCGCCGTGGCCATCGCCGACAGCGGGTTCCACTCGACGGCCGCGCCGAGCCAGTCCGGCATCGACTCCGGCGCCGCGAAGACGCTGGAGAGGAAGCCCACCGGCCACACCAGGATCTGCACCGCCTGGACCATCTCCGGCCTGCCGGCCACCATCGCCAGGTGGATGCCGATCCACAGCATCGCGAAGCGCAGCAGCAGTAACAGCCCGAGCGCGCCCAGGAACGCGAGCGGCCCGCCGTGCCAGCGCCATCCGATCGCCCACCCCACGCCGACCAGGATCAACAGACCGGCCGCCGACTGGAGCATGTCCGCGACCGCGCGCCCCACGAGCACCGCCCCCGGGGTCATCGGCATCGAGCGGAACCGGTCGATGACGCCCTTGTTGAGGTCCTGGGTGACCGCGAGCATCGTCGCCTCCAGGCCGAAGGCCATGGTCAGCGCCAGCATGCCGGGCACCAGGAAGTCGACGTAGTCCCCCGGAACGTCCTTGCCGCCGCCGATCAGGAAGCCGAACATGAGCAGCAGCATCACCGGGAAGACCAGGCCGACGACGACCTGGACCGGCTGCCGCCCCCAGTGGGCGAGTTCCCGCCGCGTCATCGTCCACGAGTCGGCGACCGCCCATCCCACCGCGTCGGCGCTCATGCCACGACCTCCCTGTCCGCCCGGCCCGCGAAGTCCCCGGGCTCCGTCTCCTTCGTGAGGTGCAGGAACACCTCGTCGAGCGTCGGCCTGCGCAGCGCGATGTCCTCCGCCTCGATTCCGGCCGCCTCCAGCGCCCGTACGGTCCTGGCCAGCGCGCTCATCCGGTCCGCCACCGGCGCGCTGATCCGCCGCCGGTCCGGGTCCGTCTCCGCGCCCGGGCCGACCAGGGCGGCCGCCGCGTCCAGGTGGCGCGCGTCGCGCACCACCACGTCGACCCGGTCACCGCCGACCATGCGCTTCAGGTCGTCCGGCGTGCCCTCCGCGACGGCCCTGCCTCCGTCGACGACCGTGATCCGGTCCGCCAGCTGGTCGGCCTCCTCCAGGTACTGCGTGGTGAGCAGGACGGTCGTGCCGCCCCCGACCAGCGACCGCACCGCGCCCCACACCTCCGCGCGCCCGCGCGGGTCGAGCCCGGTCGTCGGCTCGTCCAGGAACAGCACCTGCGGGTCCGTGATCAGCGAGGCCGCCAGGTCGAGCCGCCGCCGCATGCCTCCGCTGTACTTGCCGACCGCCTTGCTCCCGGTGTCCGCGAGCCCGAACCGTTCGAGGAGCTCGTCCGCCCGCTCGCCCGCCCGGCGCGCCCCCAGGTGGTACAGCCGGCCGAACATCTCCAGGTTCTGCCGCCCGCCCAGTTCCTCGTCCACCGCCGCGTGCTGCCCGAGCAGCCCGATCCGCCGCCGCACCTCACCGGCCCG
This sequence comes from Streptomyces albidochromogenes, assembly GCF_005981925.1. Classification (GTDB taxonomy): domain Bacteria; phylum Actinomycetota; class Actinomycetes; order Streptomycetales; family Streptomycetaceae; genus Streptomyces; species Streptomyces albidochromogenes. Next base: position 4,903 of record NZ_VBVX01000176.1, on the reverse strand, counting down.
CGACCGCACGTCGTACCCGGCCACCTCCACCCGTCCCGCGTCGTGCCGCAGCAGCGTGGCCAGGATGCGGACGATCGTGGTTTTCCCCGCGCCGTTGGGCCCCAGCACGCCGTGCACCGTGCCGCGCCGCACCACCAGGTCGAGACCGTCCAGGGCCCGCTTCTGCCCGTACCGCTTCTGTGCTCCTTCGACGACGATCGCCGCGTCGTCGGCGTGAGCGCCGGTCAATGACATCCCTCTCCTCCGGACAGGCGTAGTCAAACTTGACTACAGCCTCAAAGTAATCCGGCCCTGAGGTGCTCGTCAAGTTTGATTAGCTGGCGTACGGGTTCTCCTGGCCGTCGGCCAGCACCCCGACGAAGGGGTCGCCGCCCTCGCCCGCGAAGGTGTACGCCCCGCCCTCGATCCGGGCGATGAGCCCGCGCGTCCACTGGGCGCCGGCGTCCGCCGAGTGGACCCACATGTTCATGATCTCGCCGATGTGGCCGAGGGACTCGGGTCCCTCCTCCGGCGTGTAGTACTCGGTGACGGACGCCCGCCACGCCTCCAGGCCCCGCACCCGCCGGTTGAGCAGCTCGACCACCTCGGCCCGCTCCAGGTCGACGATGAAGCCGATCCCGGCGGACAGCACGTCCATCTTCTGGTCGTACGTCGTCAGGGCCTCGCGGAGCAGCGCGAAGTACTCCTCGGTGCCCTTGTCCGTGACCTCGTACTCGGTCCTCGGCGGCCCGCCGGCCGTGCTCGGCGCGATCTCGTGGGCCAGCAGCAGTCCCTGCTTGGCCATCTGCTTCAGCGCGTGGTAGATCGAGCCGGGCTTGGCGTTGGACCACTCGTGGGCGCCCCAGTACTCCAGGTCGTTGCGGACCTGGTAGCCGTGTGCGCGCCCGTGCTGGCGTACGGCCCCCAGCACCAGCAGCCTGATCGCTGACATCGCCGCACCCTTCCGCTCAACTCTGATCAGAGCGTATCGGGCGCGGCCGGCGGCGGACCGGCCGGTTCAGGCCCAGGACTCGCCGCGCTCCAGCGCCACCAGCTCGAAGGCCGTCCTGCCGTCCAGGCTCTCGCGGATGATGTCGGCGTGACCGGCGTGCCGGGCCACCTCGGTGATCAGCCGCAGCAGCAGCCAGCGCATCGACACGCGCTCGTCGTCGGGGAACCACGGCGCGTCGGGCAGCGGGAAGGTGTCGTCCAGGCTCGGCACCGACCGGATGAACTCCTCGGTGCGCCGCGCCACCTTCTCCCAGTACGCCAGCCGGTCCTCGACCGTCTCGTCCCCGACCAGCCGGAAGCTCTCGCCCCAGTTCTCCTCGGTCCGCCGGACCTCGGGCGCCACCTCGCGGGCCCGGGCGAGCCAGCTCTCCTCGACCTCGGCGACGTGCTTGAGGAGCCCCGACAGCGACAGCTCGCTGGCACTGGGCGTTGTGGCCGCCTGCTCGTCCGTCAGGCCCAGCAGCGCCCTGCGGACGCCCCCGCGCTCGGCGTCCAGGAAGGCCAGGAGCGCGCCGCGCTCGTCGCCGGGGGTCTCCGCGTTCACGTGTACGACCATGATGTCCGCCTCTCGTGGGCCTGCCGCCGTCGAACTGACAGGAACCACGCTACGGACCCTTGCGGACAACCCCTGTCCGCGACGGCCCGCTCAGAACGGGAAGTCGGTCCGTCCGTGCTGTACGGAGATCCACTTCTGGGTGGTGAAGGCCTCCACCGCCGAGTCCCCGTTGAGCCGTCCGAGCCCCGAGAACTTCTCGCCTCCGAAGGCGACCTGCGGATCGTCCTGGACGGTCGAGTCGTTGACGTGGATCATGCCGGTCTCGACGCGCTTGGCGAACCGCACGCCCCGCTCCAGGTTCCCGGTGTGCACCGCCCCGCTCAGCCCGTACGGGCTGTCGTTGGCCATCCGTACGGCCTCCTCCTCGCCGTCGAAGGGGATCAGCAGCACCACGGGGCCGAAGATCTCCTGCGCCAGCACCGGGGAGTCCGCCGCCAGCCCGCTCAGCACCGTCGGCTCGACGAGGTTGCCGCGCGTAGACCCCTGGACGAGAGCGGTGGCGCCCTCCGCGAGGGCCTGCTCGACGAGCGCCGTCAGGGAGTCCGCCTGGAAGGTGTTGATGACCGGGCCTATGTGCGTTCTGGAGTCGGCCGGGTCACCGGTGACCAGGGACCGTACCTTCGCGACGAACTTCTCGGTGAACTCCGCCTCGACCGACCGGTCGACCAGGATGCGGTTGGCGGCCATGCAGACCTGGCCCTGGTACACGAAGCGGCTGAAGACGGCCGCGTCCACCGCGTAGTCGAGGTCCGCGTCGTCGAGGACGACCAGCGCGCTGTTGCCGCTCAGCTCCAGCACGGCGCGCTTGAAGTGGCTCGCGGCGACAGCGGCGACATGCCGGCCCACCTTGTCCGAGCCGGCGAAGGAGATCACCTTCGGCACCCGGTGCTCTATCAGCGCGTCGCCGATCTCCGCGATGTCGGTGATCAGGACGTTCAGCAGTCCGGCGGGCAGCCCGGCGTCCTCGAAGATCTTGGCTATGAGGCCGCCACCGACGACGGGCGTGTTCTGGTTCGGCTTGATCACGACCGCGTTGCCCAGCGCCAGCGCGGGAGCGACGGACTTGAGCGTCACCAGGAACGGGAAGTTGAACGGGCTGATGACGCCGACGACGCCGACCGGCAGCCGGTAGACGCGGTTCTCCTTGCCCTCCACCGGCGACGGCAGGATGCGCCCCTCGGGACGCACGGCGGTCTGCATCGCCTCGCGCAGGAACTCCTTGGCGAGATGAACCTCGTACGCCGCCTTCAGCCGGGTGCCGCCGAGCTCGTCGATGATCGCCTCGACGATCTCGTCCTCGCGGTCCTGCGTGATCCGCAGGGCGCGTTCGAGGACGTCCCTCCTGCGGTACGCGCCGGCCGCCGCCCAGGCCGGCTGCGCGCGCTCCGCCGCGAGGTACGCCTCGTCGACCTCGTCCACCGAGGCGACGGTGATCGCGGCGAGCTTCTCCCCGTTGTACGGGTTGAAGTCGATGATGTCCCACGAGCCGCTGCCGGTCCGCCACTCGCCGTCGATGTACTGGTGGGCCAGGTCGGTGAAGAAGGACATGCGATCCCTTACTGCAAGGTGTGCAGGTGCGGACTCCTGATAAAACGTCATCGTACTGGCCGGTTATGTGAGTTGGAGCAGTCCGCGGAGCACATCCCGCGTCTCGGCCGCACTCGGGCTGTCTTTCTGCAGCCGCTCCATCACCCTCTGGTACTGAGCGACCTCTTCGCGCTTGTCCAGATAGAGCGCGCTGGTGAGCTGCTCCAGGTAGACGAGGTCCGAGAGATCCGACTCGGGGAACTGGAGCATGGTGAAGGCGCCGCTCTCGCCCGCGTGGCCGCCGAAGCTGAACGGCATCACCTGAAGCGTGATGTTCGGCTGCTCGGACACCTCTATGAGGTGCTGCAACTGCCCCCGCATCACGCCGCGGTCGCCGTACGGACGACGCAGAGCGGCCTCGTCCAGTACGGCGTGGAAGTGCGGCGCGCGCTCGGACACCAGCACCTTCTGGCGCTCCAGGCGCAGGGCCACCCTGCGGTCGATCTCGGCCGCGCTCGCGTGCGGCATGCCGCGCGAGACGACGGCGTGGGCGTAGCTCTCCGTCTGCAACAGCCCGTGCACGAACTGGACTTCGTAGATCCGGATGAGGGAGGCGGCGCCTTCGAGTCCGATGTACGTCTGGAACCAGCCGGGCAGCACGTCGCCGTAACTGTGCCACCAGCCCGCCACGTTGGCCTCCCGGGCCAGGCTCAGCAGCGACTCGCGCTCCGCCTGGTCCGTGACGCCGTACAGCGTGAGGAGGTCCTCGACGTCTCTCGCCTTGAAGCTCACCCGTCCCAACTCCATGCGGCTGATCTTCGATTCGGATGCGCGGATCGAGTAGCCGGCCGCCTCACGGGTGACTCCGCGCGACTCACGCAGCTTCCTGAGCTGGGATCCCAGCAGGATGCGCCGCACCACGGAGCCGCTCGACTCGCCTGCGGTCACTTCTCCAGCCCTCCCCAGTCCGACAGTTCACTCGCGGAGCGACCTCCCCCAGGTGCCCGAGAGCCGCAGTCTGCCATTAAAACGCTTCAGCCCGTACTCATCCGATTACGGAAATGGCAAGAGCTGTACAAGTCACCGAAAGAGACCCCAGGAAGAAATGAGCAAGAAACGGCACGGGTTCGGACAGGTCCGGCGCGTGCACGTGCATCTGCCCTTGCATCTGCCGTACGCATTCGGAACCATGGTCCGCGCGCACCTGCATGCTCTTTCGTGCTGTCGCCGTACTACCGCCGCATCGCTACCGCTGTATCGCAACGACCGCGAATCCCGGGAGTGCCTCGCATGGGGACGAATGGATCGACCATGCTCGAGCCGTTAAGGCAGGGCCTTCCACCCATCGACCCCGCAGCGGTCTCCAGCTCGGCCTCCTGCGCGCTGCCGCCCCGGTACGAAGCCGTACGCGGCGCCCGCCAGTTCACCAAGTCGACGCTGGCCCGGTGGGAGCTCGGCGAGTGTTTCGACGACGTGGCGCTGGTTGTCTCCGAGCTCGTCACGAACGCGCTGCGGCACGCACTGCCCGCCGACACCCCGCGCGGGGGCGAGCAGGACCCTCCCGTACGGCTGCATCTGATGCACTGGACCTCGCGCCTGGTGTGCGCGGTGCGCGATCCCAGCCACGAGAGTCCGGAGGCGCGGGAGACGGACGACTTCTCCGCCGAGTCCGGGCGTGGCTTGTTTCTGGTGGATTCGTTCAGCGACAGCTGGGGATGGCACCCGCTCGCCGGGACACTGAGCGGCAAGGTGGTGTGGGCGCTGTTCCGGCTCGGGGGCGAGCAGCGGTAACCGGCGGGGGCCGGACGCGCCGGGGAGGCGCGGCAGGGG
>NZ_VBVX01000175.1 GCF_005981925.1 Streptomyces albidochromogenes | reverse complement strand
CCCGAGAACCACCCCGCCGCACAACCAGTGGTACACCCAAGAACCACCCCGCCGCACAACCCGTGGTACGCCTACCGCTCCCGCCCGATCCCCCGAGCGACCTCCGTCGCCCAGTACGTCAGGATCATGTTCGCCCCGGCGCGCTTGATGCCGAGCAGCGACTCCATGATCGCCTTCTCCCGGTCGATCCAGCCCCGCTCCGCCGCCGCCTCGATCATCGCGTACTCGCCACTGATCTGGTACGCCGCCACCGGCACGTCCACCGCCTCGGCGACCTTCGCCAGCACGTCCAGGTACGGCCCGGCCGGCTTCACCATCACCATGTCGGCGCCCTCGTCCAGGTCCAGCGCCAGTTCCCGCATCGACTCCCGCAGATTCGCCGGGTCCTGCTGGTACGTCTTGCGGTCGCCCCGCAGCGACGAGCCGACGGCCTCGCGGAACGGTCCGTAGAAGGCCGACGAGTACTTCGCCGTGTACGCGAGGATCGACACGTCCTCCTTGCCGATCGTGTCCAGCGCGTCACGGACGACGCCGACCTGGCCGTCCATCATGCCGCTGGGGCCCACCACGTGCGCCCCCGCGTCCGCCTGGACCTGCGCCATCTCGGCGTACCGCTCCAGCGTCGCGTCGTTGTCGACCCGCCCGTCGGCGTCCAGGACGCCGCAGTGCCCGTGGTCGGTGTACTCGTCCAGGCACAGGTCGGACATGATCACGAGGTCGTCGCCGACCTCGGCCCGTACCTCCCGCAGCGCGACCTGGAGAATCCCGTCGGGGTCGGTCCCCGCCGTGCCCGCCGCGTCCTTCTTCTCGTCGGCCGGTACGCCGAACAGCATGATCCCCGCGACGCCCGCCTCCACGGCCTCGACGGCCGCCTTGCGCAGCGTCTCCAGCGTGTGCTGCTGAACGCCCGGCATGGCCGAGATGGCCACGGGCTCGGCGATGCCTTCCCGTACGAACGCGGGAAGGATCAGATCGGCCGGGTGCAGCCGGTTCTCGGCGACCATGCGGCGCATGGCGGGGGTGGTACGCAGCCGGCGGGGCCGGGCCCCGGGGAAGGATCCATACACAGTCATGTCAAACACGCTACGCCGCCCCGACGACCCCTTTTACCGTCACCCCGTCGGCACGACAGACGTGTGGGGGCCCGGGACGACGCCCCGGACCCCCACACGTCTCACCACGCCTCAGGTGGTCCGGCGCCGCCGCGACCCCGGCCGCCGCTCGCTCGGCCGCGTCACGTGCTCGCCGGCCTCGATGGCCGCCTCGCGCCGCGCCGTACCGAACGCCGCGAGCGCCTCGGCCAGCTTGTGCACCGACGGTTCCGGCGACAGCACGTCGACTCGCAGGCCGTGCTCCTCCGCCGTCTTCGCCGTCGCGGGACCGATGCACGCGATCACCGTCACGTTGTGCGGCTTGCCCGCGATGCCGACCAGGTTCCGCACCGTGCTGCTCGACGTGAACAGCACCGCGTCGAACCCGCCGCCCTTGATCGCCTCCCGCGTGTCCGCCGGCGGCGGCGACGCCCGCACGGTCCGGTAGGCCGTGACGTCGTCGACCTCCCACCCGAGCTCGATCAGCCCGGCGACCAGCGTCTCCGTCGCGATGTCGGCCCGCGGCAGGAAGACGCGGTCGATCGGGTCGAAGACCGGGTCGTACGGCGGCCAGTCCTCCAGCAGTCCCGCCGCCGACTGCTCCCCGCTCGGCACGAGATCCGGCTTCACGCCGAACTCGACCAGCGCCGCCGCGGTCTGCTCCCCCACCGCGGCGACCTTGATCCCCGCGAAAGCACGAGCGTCGAGCCCGTACTCCTCGAACTTCTCCCGGACGGCCTTGACGGCGTTCACGCTCGTGAAAGCGATCCACTCGTACCGTCCGGTGACGAGCCCCTTGACCGCCCGCTCCATCTGCTGCGGCGTACGCGGCGGCTCGACGGCGATCGTCGGCACCTCGTGCGGCACGGCTCCGTAGGACCGAAGCTGGTCGGAGAGCGACGCCGCCTGCTCCTTCGTCCGCGGCACCAGCACCCGCCACCCGAACAGCGGCTTCGACTCGAACCACGACAACTGCTCACGCTGAGCAGCGGCGCTGCGCTCGCCGACCACGGCTATGACGGGCTGGTGGCCCTCGGGCGACGGGAGCACCTTCGCCTGCTTCAGGACCTGGGCGACCGTGCCGAGCGTCGCGTTCCACGTCCGCTGGCGCGTCGTGGTACCGGCGATGGTGACGCTCATCGGCGTATCGGGCTTGCGCCCGGCCGACACGAGTTCACCGGCGGCCGCAGCGACCGCGTCCAGCGTCGTCGAGACGACCGCCGTGGCGTCGCTCTGCCCGATCTCGGACCAGCATCGGTCGTCGGCGCTCCGGGCGTCGACGAAACGCACGTCCGCCCCCCGCCCGTCGCGCAGCGGCACACCGGCGTACGCCGGCACGCCGACCGCCGACGCGACGCCGGGTACGACCTCGAAGGGGATGCCCTCGGCGGCGCAGGCGAGCATCTCGTCGCCGGCGTTTCCGTCGAGGCCGGGGTCGCCGGAGATCGCACGGACGACCCGCCTGCCGCCCCGTGCGGCCTCCATGACAAGATTGACGGCATCCCTGATCGCTGGGATACCGGCGGCTGTTGACGCATCGTCAACCACCGTCAGCTGTGGCGTGCTCACGCCCTGACGGGCATGCGTACGCACGACATCGAGCACATGCGGCTCGGCGATCAGCACGTCCGCGCTCGCGAGCGCCTCGACGGCGCGCAGCGTCAGCAGACCGGGGTCACCGGGTCCGGCGCCGAGGAAGGTGACGTGCCCGGATACGGGGAACGCCGAAGGTACTGACGTAGAGGTGGTGGTGGGGCTCATTGTGCTCGCTCCCCCATAAGACCGGCCGCACCCTTCGCGAGCATCTCGTCGGCGAGTTCGCGTCCGAGAGTGATCGCGTCGTTGTGCGACGTGGGTACGGGACCGGTGGTGGACAGCTGCACCAGCTCGGCGCCGTCGGGGGTACCGACGACACCGCGCAGGCGCATTTCGTTGACAACCTGTCCGTCGGCCAGCAGGTCGGCCAGCGCACCCACAGGTGCGCTGCAACCGGCCTCCAGGGCGGCGAGCAGGGATCGCTCGGCGGTCACGGCGGCCCGCGTGTGCGGGTCGTCGAGCTCGGCGAGCGCGGCAGCGAGTTCGACGCGCGTGGCGGCGCACTCGATTGCCAGGGCCCCTTGGCCGGGGGCGGGCAGGACGACGTCGACCGGGAGGAATTCGGTCACCTCGTCGGTCCTGCCGATGCGGTTGAGGCCGGCGGCGGCCAGGACCACCGCATCCAGTTCCCCGCTCCGTACATATCCGACACGAGTGTCGATGTTCCCGCGGATCGGCACGGTCTCGATGTCGAGGCCGTGGGTCCGCGCGTACGCGTTGAGCTGCGCCATGCGGCGCGGCGAGCCGGTGCCCACCCGCGATCCGGCGGGCAGCTGCGCCAGGGTGAGTCCGTCGCGCGCGACGAGCACGTCGCGCGGGTCCTCACGCTCCGGCACGGCGGCCAGCGTCAGATCGTCCGGCTGGGCGGTCGGCAGGTCTTTGAGGGAGTGGACCGCGAAGTCCACCTCACCCCTCAGCAGCGCGTCGCGCAGGGCGGTCACGAAGACGCCCGTACCGCCGATCTGCGCGAGCTGCTCCCGCGAGACGTCTCCGTACGTGGTGATCTCCACCAGCTCGACGGGGCGCCCGGTGATCCGGCGCACCGCCTCGGCGACGTGTCCCGACTGGGCCATGGCGAGCTTGCTGCGCCTGGTCCCCAGCTTCAAGGCATCAGTAGTCATGCCCGGCCTCTATTCCCACCGTCAGGGGTGTCGTTCAGGTCGGCCCTGCTGACGGCGGCGACCGTCTGCGGGTCGAGGTCGAAGAGTTCGCGCAGCGCGTCCGCGTACCCGGCGCCGCCGGGCTCGCTGGCGAGCTGCTTGACCCGCACGGTGGGCGCGTGCAGGAGCTTGTCGACGACGCGGCGCACGGTCTGCGTGATCTCCGCGCGCTGCTTGTCGTCCAGTCCGGGAAGCCGCCCCTCCAGCCGGGCGACCTCGTTCGTCACCACGTCGGCGGCCATGCTGCGCAGGGCGACGACGGTGGGCGTGATCTGCGCGGCGCGCTGGGCGGCGCCGAAGGCCGCGACCTCGTCGGACACGATGGTCCGCACCTGGTCCACGTCGGCGGCCATGGGTGCGTCGGCGGAGGCCTCGGCCAGCGACTCGATGTCCACGAGCCGTACGCCGTCGAGCCGGTGCACGGCCGCGTCGATGTCCCGCGGCATGGCGAGGTCGAGCAGCGCGAGCCGTACCGGCGCGCCGTTCGGCACACCGGCCCGCTCGCGGGTACGCGGCTGAGCCACGGCGGTGCCGTTGTCCGCCCAGACGCCGTGCTGCTCCATGGAACCGGCGTCGGCGCCCTGCCGCGCGGCGGGCACGACAGCCCCACCAGTGCCGGCACCAGCCTCGCCAGCACCGGCGGGATCGGCGATCACGGGGCACCCCGCGGCCGCGTCAGCCGCCGTGCCGCCCGCGCCACGGCTCACCGCGGAGGCCGCGGCCGTGGCGTGGTCGGCCGTCACCCCGAGGGCGCGCGCGACGTGCTCCGCCGTGAGCACGAGACCCGTGGCGCCCGTGCAGGACACCACCACGTCGACTCGTGTCAGTTCCCGCGCCACATCGGCCATCGGCACGGCTCGCGCGACACCGCCGGCCTCGCCCAGGATCTCCGCCAGCCGCTCCGCCCGCGCCTGCGTGCGGTTCGCGACGACGACCTCGGCCACTCCGGTCCGTACGAGCGTCGCCGCGGCCAGCGAGGACATCGAGCCCGCGCCGATCACCAGCGCCCGCTTGCCCGCGGCCCACTCGCCGACCGGCATACCGGTGCCCGCGGCGAGCTGTTCGAGGCCGAAGGTGACGAGCGACTGACCGGCCCGGTCGATGCCGGTCTCGGAGTGCGCGCGCTTGCCGACCCGCAGCGCCTGCTGGAAGAGGTCGTTCAGGAGCCGGCCCGCGGTGTGGAGCTCCTGCCCCAGCGCGAGCGCGTCCTTGATCTGGCCGAGGATCTGCCCCTCGCCGACGACCATCGAGTCGAGCCCGCACGCCACCGACAGCAGGTGGTGGACGGCCCGGTCCTCGTAGTGCACGTAGAGATAGGGGGTGAGCTCTTCGAGACCCACGCCGCTGTGCTGCGCGAGCAGCGTGGACAGCTCGGCGACACCGGCGTGGAACTTGTCCACGTCGGCGTACAGCTCGATGCGGTTGCACGTCGCGAGCACGGCGGCCTCGACCGCCGGCTCCGAGGCGAGCGTGTCCTGGAGCAGCTTGGCCTGCGCCTCGGCGGTCAGCGACGCCCGCTCCAGCACACTGACCGGAGCGCTGCGGTGACTCAGCCCGACTACCAGAAGACTCATGCCGGCATCACCGCGGGGACGTCCCCGTCGGGTCCCTTCCGGCTCGCGGCGGCAGCGGCGGCCGCGGCCGCCGTGTCGGCCCGCAGCGGCGGCGGCGTCACGACGTCGTCCGCCGCGCCGGCCACGGCGGCGGCTTCCTCGCCGGCCTTGCGCTGCTCGTGGAACGCCAGGATCTGGAGCTCGATGGAGAGGTCGACCTTGCGTACGTCGACCCCGTCCGGCACCGACAGCACGGTCGGTGCGAAGTTCAGGATGGAGGTCACACCGGCGGCGATGAGCCGCTCGCTGACCTGCTGGGCGGCGCCCGCCGGGGTGGCGATCACGCCGATGTGGACGCCGTTGTCACTGATGATCTTCTCGAGATCGTCGGTGTGCTGGACGGGCATCCCGGCGACCGGCTTGCCCTTCATGGCGGGGTCGGCGTCTATGAGCGCGGCGACACGGAAGCCACGGGAGGCGAACCCGCCGTAGTTGGCGAGGGCCGCGCCGAGGTTACCGATGCCGACGATGACGACAGGCCAGTCCTGCGTGAGGCCCAGCTCGCGTGAGATCTGGTAGACGAGGTACTCGACGTCGTACCCGACCCCACGCGTCCCGTAGGACCCGAGGTACGAGAAGTCCTTGCGCAGCTTCGCGGAGTTGACCCCGGCCGCGGCGGCGAGCTCCTCGGAGGACACCGTGGGGACCGAGCGCTCGGAGAGCGCCGTCAGGGCGCGCAGATACAGCGGAAGTCGGGCGACGGTGGCCTCGGGAATGCCTCGGCTACGGGTCGCCGGTCGGTGAGTTCGGCCAGTTGCCACGGTGCTCCTGCGGGATGAGCGGGGCTGCAGGCGGCCGTATGTACCAAGACCGCCCCGTCGCATGCAGGCTATGCCTTTGTGAACGCGTGCACAAAGATGGTGTCCGTTTTGTCCGCCCAAAGTGACCGGGGTCACGCACGCCGCCCGCCCGGTTACGGAACCCCGCACCGGTCGAGCTCGTTGAAAGTCCGAAGGGGGCAAAACCGTCCACACTCCTCACTCCTGCACCCCCGAACCACCTGAATCCCCCGACCGCCGCTCCCTCGCGGCCCGGCCGCCCCGCCGGTCAGCCCTCCAGCGCCTTGCGCAGCCGCCCGGGGTCCACCCGCCAGAAGGTGTGCTGCTCGCCGTCGACGAGGACGACGGGGATCTGCTCCCAGTACGCCCGGTTGAGCTCCTCGTCCCGGGTGATGTCCTTCTCCTCCCAGGGCACGCCGAGCTCGCCGCACACCTCGCCCACCACGGCCCGCGCGTCGTCGCACAGATGGCAGCCCGGCTTGCCGAGCAGCGTGACCATCCGCTCGCCCGGTTTCCTCTTTGTATACGTACGTCGCAGCAGGGGACTCATGACGCCATTCTCGCCCCCGTCCGGCGCCCCGGGACCGCGCATGCCCGTTCGCCCCGTCACACCAGCGCCCCGGAGAGTTCACGCCGCCGCATCCCGGCAGGTCCGGAAGTACCGAACAGACTGGCTATGCTCACGACATGGCCGCACTGGGATGGCTCACCCCCCGCAGGCGCTCGGCGACAGCCCGCAGCGTGCTGGCGGGAGAGGCAGCAGCCGAGGCAGCACGCAAGACGTCGCTGGAGCAGGAAGAGCTCGAAGCGGCGTACGCCGGCGGGCGCGCGGGGCCCGAACCGGTCTTCCCCGTCGTCGGCGACGACCGGGCCGCCGCCTTCTTCGACCTCGACAACACCGTCATGCAGGGCGCCGCGATCTTCCACTTCGGCCGCGGCCTCTACAAGCGCAAGTTCTTCCAGCGCCAGGAGCTGGCCCGCTTCGCCTGGCAGCAGGCATGGTTCCGCCTCGCCGGCGTCGAGGACCCCGAGCACATGCAGGACGCCCGCGAGAGCGCGCTGTCGATCGTCAAGGGCCACCGCGTCTCCGAGCTGATGTCCATCGGCGAGGAGATCTACGACGAGTACATGGCCGAGCGCATCTGGCCCGGCACCCGCGCCCTCGCCCAGGCCCACCTCGACGCGGGCCAGAAGGTCTGGCTGGTCACGGCCGCCCCCGTCGAGACCGCCACGATCATCGCCCGCCGCCTCGGCCTGACCGGCGCGCTGGGCACCGTGGCCGAGTCGGTCGACGGCGTATATACGGGCAAGCTCGTCGGCGAGCCCCTGCACGGGCCCGCGAAGGCGGAGGCGGTCCGCGCCCTGGCCGCCGCCGAGGGCCTGGAGCTGGCGCGCTGCGCGGCGTACAGCGATTCGCACAACGACATCCCGATGCTCTCGCTCGTCGGGCACCCGTACGCGATCAATCCCGACGCGAAGCTGCGCAGGTACGCACGGGAACGCGAGTGGCGGCTGCGCGACTACCGCACCGGCCGCAAGGCCGCCAAGGTCGGCATCCCGGCGGCCGCCGGCGTCGGCGCCCTGGCCGGCGGCACCGCCGCGGCCATGGCCCTGCACCGCCGCCGCCGCTAGCACGGGCAATCCCGGGTCCCTACCCGCCCGCGCTCCCCGCCAGTCCCGCCACTTCCACTCGGGCACAACGCATCCAGCAATCACGCAGATTACGAAGTGATCCGATCAACAACTGATCACGAACTGCTACTTGAACCGCCGTCGAGACGTAACAGAAGCGACGGAATCGATGATTTTAGCAACTGGGTGTAGCGCTGCCTGTACGAAGCGTTATTCTCCTCAGACGCATACCGGACCCCACCCGTCAGCACGACGAGTGACCGGTCTAGCACTGAACGTGTTGGAAGCTCTGCCTCTGGGAGTCCCGTGTACCCACACGTCGGGGTTGACGCCTCGGGCCTGGCTACGCTGCGTGCAACGGTCGTGGACCGCTTGCGCGGCTTCGTCCCCACCGCGTACGCCGTCCCCGCCCTTGCCACCCCTGCACTTGTCGGCCCCTGCTATGCCCTGGCCGACGGCGGTGCGGCGGTCGGCAGACGCAGCCGCGGCGCCGGCTCGGGCACCGGCACGTCCACCGCCCGTCGGCCCAGCGCCGACAGCGACAGCGCACGCATGATGGACCTCGTCGAACGCGCTCAGGCCGGCGAGGCCGATGCGTTCGGCCGCCTCTACGACCAGTACAGCGACACGGTCTACCGCTACATCTACTACCGCGTCGGCGGGAAGGCGACCGCGGAGGACCTGACGAGCGAGACGTTCCTGCGCGCCCTGCGCCGCATCTCCACCTTCACCTGGCAGGGCCGCGACTTCGGCGCCTGGCTGGTCACCATCGCCCGCAACCTGGTCGCCGACCACTTCAAATCGAGCCGATTCCGCCTCGAAGTGACCACCGGCGAAATGCTCGACGCCAACGAGGTCGAGCGCAGCCCGGAGGACTCCGTCCTCGAATCCCTCTCGAACGCGGCCCTCCTGGAAGCGGTCCGCAAGCTCAACCCGCAGCAGCAGGAGTGCGTGACCCTGCGCTTTCTGCAGGGCCTGTCGGTCGCCGAGACGGCACGCGTCATGGGCAAGAACGAGGGCGCGATCAAGACCCTCCAGTACCGGGCCGTCCGCACCCTGGCCCGGCTCCTGCCCGACGACGCCCGCTGAAACGCGCCCGCGCACGCCCGCCGATCGGCCGAAACGGGTCACCGTCCGTGACGTGCGAGCGACCCACCATGACGTTGTGGTCCGATCATCCTTCGCGCGTAACCCAAGTGCCGAGACGCTCGTTGTGCGGGATGCAGGCTCCCTGCGGTCACGCCATGTCCGCAGCCACTCACTCGATCGTGTGGATGTGCTCATGGCGTGCAACCTTCCGGACCCCCAGGGGAGTCGATCGTCATGACGAGAGGAGGTGCCGCCAGTGATCGCGAACGTATCGGCGCACCGGCGGGCGAACGCCTTCGCCCAAGCGCTGGAGGCACAGACGCCCCAGGGCACGGCGGCAGATCAGCCCGAAGAAACGGCCGAAGGGCCGGAGACCACACGGCTCTTGGCCCTGGCGAACGGTCTCGGCGAGCTGCCGTCACCGGAGTTGGACCCCGAGGTCAAAGTCGTCCAGCGGGCCCAGCTCATCGCCGCCATGGAAGCGATGGTCGCCGAAGGCGGCGCGCCGACGGGCCCTACGGTGCCCGAGCAGCGGACCGGACGGGGCACCCACCGGGCCTCCCCGCTCCGGAAGCTGCGCCCGCGCTCCCGCTGGTCGAAGGGCATCGCTGCGGGCGGGCTCACCGTCGGTGTGGCCGCAGGAGCCTTCAGCGGAGTGGCCGCTGCGAGTTCCGACGCCCTGCCGGGTGATTCGCTGTACGGGCTGAAGCGAGGCATGGAAGACGTCAAGCTCGGCATGGCCGGCGACGACGCCGACCGTGGCGAGATCTATCTCGACCAGGCTTCGACCCGCCTCATGGAGGCTCGCCGCCTCATGGAGCGCGGCCGGGCCGGCGATCTCGACCACGAACAGCTGGGCGAGGTCAGGCGCACGCTGAGCGGTATGACCCACGACGCCGGCGAAGGCCACCGCCTTCTCAGCAGGGCGTACGCGCGCGACGGCTCCATCGGCTCCATCCAGGCCCTGTCGTCGTTCGCCAGGTCGCACCGCGAGGCGTGGAGCAGTCTGCGCGAGCGGCTACCGGTGCAGCTGGCCGACGTGGGCGACCAGGTGAACTCGGTCTTCGACGCCATAGACGAAGAGGTGGCCCCGCTCCAGTCACTGCTTCCGCGCGCCCCGAAGTCCCCGGAGAACGCCGAACGACCCGGCGGCTCGACCCAGGACCGTACGGGCACACCCGGAACGGACCGGCCCGCACCTTCCACCACCACGTCCTCGGGCGGCCGTACGGGCGACGACACCCGGCCCAACCCGTCCGCACCCCGCAGCACCGCCAAGGACGAGGGGCTGATCGGCGGCGCGCCGGGCGACCTCCTCGACCCGCCGTCGGCCGACACGGCGACCCCGTCGTCACCGGACGCCAAGGACAAGACGCCCAAGGCCCCACCGGTCCCGGACGTCACGGTCCCCCCGCTGCTCCCCGGCATCCTCCCGGGCCTGGGCATCGAGGAGGAGAACGCGCCGTAACTCCGCACGCAGACCGACCGTGGGCCCGCTCTCCACCGGAGACCGGGCCCACGTCGTTCAGCCGTGCGGCCTAGAAGAAGACGGACCGGCGCTGCACCAGCAGCTTGTACAGCGTGTGCTGGATCTGCTCCCGCACCTGGTCCGTCAGGTTGAACATGAGCATCGGGTCCTCCGCCGCCTCCGCCGGATACCCGTCCGTGGGAATCGGCTCCCCGAACTGGATCGTCCACTTCGTCGGCAACGGCACCGCGCCCAACGGCCCGAGCCACGGAAACGTAGGCGTCAGCGGGAAGTACGGAAGCCCCAGCACCCGGGCCAGCGTCCGCGCGTTCCCGATCATCGGGTAGATCTCCTCGGCGCCCACGATCGAGCAGGGGACGATCGGCGCCCCCGCCCGCAGTGCGGTGGAGACGAAGCCGCCCCGCCCGAACCGCTGCAGCTTGTACCGCTCGCTGAACGGCTTCCCGATCCCCTTGAAGCCCTCGGGCATCACCCCGACGACCTCGCCGCGCCGCAGCAGCTCCTCCGCGTCCTCCGCACAGGCCAGCGTGTGCCCGGCCTTGCGGGCCAGCTCGTTCACGACCGGCAGCATGAACACCAGGTCCGCCGCCAGCAGCCGCAGGTGCCGCCCGGCCGGGTGGGTGTCGTGCACCGCGGCCTGAAGCATCAGGCCGTCGAGCGGCAGCGTCCCCGAGTGGTTGGCGACGATGAGCGCCCCGCCCTCCGACGGGATGTTCTCGATGCCCTTGACCTCCACCCGGAAGTACTTCTCGTACAAGGGCCTGATCATCGACATCAGGACCTTGTCGGTGAGCTCCTCGTCGTACCCGAACTCGTCGACCTCGTAGTCGCCGGTCAGCCGCCGCCGCAGGAACGCGAGCCCGCCCGCGATCCGCCGGTCCCAGCCGCCCCCGCCGCCCGGCTCCGCCTGCGGCTCCTCGGGCGCCACCAGGGCGGCCTCCACGACGGCGGCGTCGTCCGGCGCCGGGTGCTGCTCCGGTACGGGTGCGAGCGGGCCGCTCTTGCGCCCCAGAAGCCGCTTGCCCTTGGCCTCCTTGCCGGCGGCGCCACCACCGCCGTCCTTGGGCTTGGGCCGGGCCCGCCTGGTCCGCGGATCATCACCGAAAGGGATGACCTTGGCATCGGCCATGTCAGGTGCACTCCTTGCTGACAAGAGTGGAGAGCCGGTCGACGGTACGGGCGACGGCCTCGGGCGGCAGCAGCCCCGCGGCCCGGCTGCGCGCGAAGTCCGAGAAGGTCTCCGCCGTCGTGTACTTGGGCTCAAAGCCCAGTGTCTCGCGCATCTGGGTGGTCCTGACGACCCGTCCGTGCGTCAGCAGCCGGATCTGCTCGGGCGAGAAGTCGGTCACCCCCACCGTCCGCAGCGCCGTCCCGACCCAGGTGACGGCGGGCAGCAGCACCGGCACGGTCGGCCGGCCGAGCCGCCGCGAGCACTGAGAGAGCGTCACGACACCGTCACCGGCGATGTTGAAAGTACCGCTGTTCATCGTGCCGCGCCGCGCGTCGTGCGCGGCGACGCGCAGCACGTCGATGACGTCGTCCTCATGGACGAACTGCAGCCGGGGGTCGTACCCGAAGACGGTCGGCAGCACCGGCAGCGAGAAGTAGTCGGCCAGCGGGGAGTCCGCGCCGGGCCCGAGGATGTTGGCGAACCGGAGCACGCACACGGCCACGTCGGGCCGCCGTCGGGCGAAGCCCCGTACGTACCCCTCGACCTCGACCGCGTCCTTGGCGAAGCCTCCGCTCGGCAGCGACTTCGGCGGCGTCGTCTCCGTGAAGACGGCGGGATCGCGCGGCGCAGACCCGTACACGCTCGTGGTGGACTTCACGACGAGCCGCTGCACGGTCGGCGACTTCTGGCACGCCCCGAGCAGCTGCATCGTGCCGATGACGTTGGTCTCCTTCACCGACGCGCGGCCGCCGGTGCCCAGCGGCGTACCGGTGACGTCCATGTGCACGACGGTGTCGACGCCGTGCTCGGCGAGCACGCGCGCGATGGCCGGCTGGCGGATGTCGGCCTGTACGAAGTCGGCGGCACCCAGATGGTGCTCGGGCGGGACCGCGTCGACGCCGACCACCCGGTCCACGTCGGGATCACGCTGGACGCGACGAACGAAACGGCCGCCCAGTTGCCGGGCCACACCTGTGACGAGCACGACCTTGCCCAAGATCAGCGCCTTCCCTCGGTCTCCCCTGGCGCCACCGTAGCGGGTGCGGGTTGCGCTGTGACGACCGCACGGCGGCCGAAGTGACAGCAGACACGCACGGGCTACATGGGGCGTATGAGCCAAACGGCCCACCACGCACCGCAGCCCTCCCACCATGACGGTGGAAGGGCTGCGGATTCACGTACAGCTGCCGCTTACTTCTTGTTGCGACGCTGAACGCGGGTGCGCTTGAGCAGCTTGCGGTGCTTCTTCTTGGCCATCCGCTTGCGCCGCTTCTTGATAACAGAGCCCACGACTACCCTCGCTCACTTCTCTTCACTCGGTGCGGGGCGTCTGGGCCCACACGACCTACGAGGGCCTAGCCTACCCGCCACCGAGTGAGGGACGTAATCCGAGGCCACCGTCAGGCCGATTCCACCCCCACAAAGGACTCGCGGAGGTACTCGTGAACCGCTTGCTCCGGAACCCGGAAGGACCTGCCCACCCGGATCGCCGGCAGATGACCGCTGTGCACCAAGCGGTACACGGTCATCTTCGACACTCGCATCACCGAGGCGACTTCCGCCACGGTCAGAAACTTGACCTCGTTGAGAGGCCTCTCGCCAGCAGCCATGACCCACCTGTACCTTCCGCACCCGACGCGCACCGGCTTCCCCTCCGGTGACTCTTCGTCGTTGTGCGCTCACTCCCAGACTAGGGGCGGGTGATGCGAGTGGGGAAGAGGAGCAGCTATCCGACGCCTACCGTGACAGACACGCTCGATTGAGTACATAGCGAGTAAGCGGTCGGTAGTAATCGGACCGCACCGCATCATCAAGCGGAACGGCGACGGACACCCGCCCCTCGGCCTCCCCGACGAACAGCGCGGGGTCATCCGTATCCGCCAGCCCAATGGCCTCGAACCCCAACTGACCTGCGCCGCAGACCCATCCGTGGTCCCCCACGACCAGACCGGGAAGGGGCCCTCCGCCCTCCTCTGCGGCAGCGAGGGCGACCCTAACCGGGAGGGGAGAATGGCTGTGTGCGCCGGTATCACTCACGGGTCCGCGTGCGCCGGGTTCGCGCACCAGCGCGACGCCTCGTACGTAGTCGAGGTTGTACGTGCGTACGCCGAACCGGGTCGTTATGTCGACACATCGCCCCTGCGCGGGTGCGAGGACAAGGCATCCCGCCGCCGACAGGGCGTCTGCAAGATCGGCGTAGAAATCCAGCAGCCGGTGCGGATGCCCGGTCCCGAACAGCACCGGAACCCCCTGGGCGGCGGCCTCCCCCAGCCGCCCCGCGAACGCCTCCAGCCCGGCCAGCGTCCGCTCGGGGTCGATCACGTCGGCCCCGCTCACACACCCGGGGTCGTCCGAGACCCCGCACTTCGCGGCCATCAGGGCCATGACATCAGCCTCGCCCCAGGCCCACTC
>NZ_VBVX01000174.1 GCF_005981925.1 Streptomyces albidochromogenes | reverse complement strand
ATCTACACTTATGCGATCGTCGGCAGCGTCAGTGTGTATAAGAGACAGGGCTGGGGCGGGCGCGGGCGGCCGTGGTGGAGCGAATGCCCGTCTGGGTGCAGTCGCGGTGCGGGTTCGAACCCCGGACGCTGGCCGCGCTGGCGGTGGTCCTCGTGGTGGCCGCCGCCTTCGCGGTCCAGCATTTCTGGACGGGGCGGCCGCAGCCCGTACAGCCTCCGCGCGTCGTCGGCGAAGGCCATGCGGCGGCTCGGCCCGAGCCTTCACCCGGGCCGCCTGCGACGACCGCCACCGGTGAGCCCGGTCCGGGGCCAGGGGCCGGCCAGGAACGCATCGTCGTCGACGTCAACGGCAAGGTACGACAACCGGGTGTCCACCGGCTGCCCGCCGGATCGCGCGTCGCCGACGCGCTGCGGGCCGCGGGCGGCGTCACGACGGGGGCGGACACCGCCGGGCTCAACCGCGCGCGCCTGCTCATGGACGGCGAGCAAGTGACCGTCGGCGTCCCCGGACCACCCGGACCGCCCGGGACGACCCCCGCCGCCAACGGCGGTCCGGCGGCCGCCGGACCGGCGACAGGGCCGATCGGCCTGAACGCCGCCACCGCCGAGCAGTTGGAGACGCTGCCCGGCGTCGGACCCGTCCTGGCCCAGCACATCATCGACTACCGGACGGAGCACGGCGGTTTCCGCTCCGTCGAAGAGCTCCGCGAGGTGAAAGGGATCGGCGACCGCCGGTTCGCGGACCTCCAGCCGCTCGTACGGCCATGACGCGCCCGGCGGTTCACAGCGCGTCCGGACATCGGCTCGGGGCCTCCGACCCCTGGCAGGACGGCCCCGTCGACCTGCGTCTGGTGCCGCCCGCTCTGGCGGCCTGGGGCGCTGCTGCCCTCGCCGTGGGGGCGACCGGGCGGTGGGCCGCGGGGTTCGCGGTGGTGTGCGTGGTGGTGGCCGCCGGGCTGCTGGCGGCGCGGGCGTCACGGCGCGGGGGCCGGGCGACCGCTGCCGCGCGCGGGGCGGGCTGTACGGCCGTCGCCGCCGGCCTGCTGTGCGCGGCGGCGGGGGCCACCTCGGCCGGGCTGCACGCCGCCGACCTCCACCGGGGCCCCGTGCCCGGGCTGGCGCACCAGTACGCGCACGTCACGGCGGAGCTCACGGTGACCTCCGACGCCCGCGCGACCCGGCCCCGGGTGCGCGGCGACCACACCCTGCCGAGGTCGCTGGTGCTCAATGCGGAGATCACCCGCGTCACCCGGGGCGCCGGACCCGGCCGGGCCTCGACCGATGTACGCACACCGGTCCTGGTGGTCGTCCGGGCGCGTGGGCCGGCGACGGGCGCGTGGCAGCGGTTGCTGCCCTCCACCGGGCTGCGGCTCACGGCGCCGCTCGCACCGCCGACGGAAGGCGGCGGCGGTGACCGGATCGCCGCCGTGCTGCGCGTACCGCACGGCGCGCGTCCCGAGGTCGTGCGCCCGCCGACCGCCGTGCAGCGTACGGCCGGGGAGCTCCGGGCCGGGCTGCGCGAGGCGACCGACGGGCTCGCGCCGGACGCACGGGCGCTGTTGCCCGGGCTGGTCGTCGGCGACACCTCACGCGTGCCGCCAGAGCTGCAGGAGGCCTTCGAGGCGACCGACCTCACTCACCTCCTCGCCGTATCGGGAAGCAACCTCACGATCATCCTGGTCCTGCTGATCGGCCCGCCCGGCACCGCCCTGCGCGCCGAACGCGGCGGGCTCGCCCCGCGCCTGGGCATCCCGCTGCGGGCGACGGCCCTGCTCGGCGGGGTGCTCACGCTCGCGTTCGTCGTCGTGTGCCGGCCGGAGCCGAGCGTGCTGCGGGCAGCGGCCTGCGGGCTCATCACGCTGCTCGCCATCGGCACCGGACGCCGCAGGCAGATGATCCCCGCCCTCGCGGCCGCCGTTCTGCTGCTCGTCCTGTACGACCCGTGGCTGGCCCGCAGTTACGGCTTCCTGCTGTCCGTACTGGCCACGGGCGCCCTTCTCACGATCGGCCCGCGCTGGAGCGCCGCGCTGCGGCGGCGCGGCGTTCCGCCGAGGCTCGCCGAGGTGCTGGCAGCGGCGGCCGCCGCCCAGGCGGTGTGCGCGCCCGTTGTCGCCATGATGGCGGCCAGGGTGAGCCTGGTGGCGATCCCGTGCAACCTGCTCGCCGAGTTCGCGGTCGCCCCCGCGACGGTGCTCGGGTTCGCGGCCCTGGCCGTGGCCCCGGTGGCGATGCCCGCCGCCGAACTGCTGGCCCGGTGCGCCGGCTGGCCGGTCGGGTGGATCGCCTCCATTGCCCGAAACGGGGCCGCGCTGCCCGGCGCGGAGATCGACTGGCCGGGCGGCTGGCGGGGCGGGCTGCTGCTGGCAGCGCTGACGGCCGTCGCCGTGGCGATGGCCCGCCGGCTTGCGCACCGCCCGTGGCTGAGCGCGGCCTGCGCGCTCCTCCTGGTGCTCGCCGTCCTGCGGCCGGCGCCCCTCACCCGGATCGTCACCGGCTGGCCGCCGCCCGGCTGGCGGTTCGCCATGTGCGACATCGGCCAGGGAGACGCCGCCGTCCTCGCGGCCGGTGCGGGAACGGGCGTGGTCGTCGACGCGGGCCCGGACCCGCTGCGCGTCGACCGCTGCCTGCGCGCACTCGGCGTCACCCGCGTCCCGCTCGTCCTGCTCACGCACTTCCACGCGGACCACGTGGCGGGGCTGCCGGGCGTACTGCGCGGCCGGTCCGTGGGGGAGATCCGTACGACGGCCCTTCAGGAGCCCGCCGAACAGAGCGCGTTCGTCCGAAGGACGGCGGCCACCGCAGGGGTGCCACTGCTGGAGACGGGCCCCGGGGAGCGGCGCCGGATCGGGCCGCTGTCCTGGCGGGCCCTGTGGCCGCCGCCCTTCCCCGCCCCCGACCCGGAGGAACCCAACGACGCCAGCGTCACGCTCCTCGTCCGCTCCGGCGCCCTCAGCCTGCTGCTCCTCGGGGACCTCGAACCCCCGGCGCAGCAAGCCCTGCTGAGGGCGCACCCGATGCTCCCGTCCGTGGACGTACTGAAGGTCGCCCACCACGGCTCGGCGTATCAGGACCCGGCCCTGCTCGCCCGCGCCCGGCCCCGGCTCGCGCTGGTCTCCTGCGGCCGGGACAACCCGTACGGCCACCCCTCGCCCCGGACGCTCACCGCACTGCGCACGGGCGGGGCCACGGTGCTGCGCACGGACACGGACGGGGCGATCGCTGTTACGGGGGCGGGCCCGGGCCTGCGGGCGGTACCCGCGGGGAGGGATGCCCTGTAGCCGTGCTGACCACGAGCCTGCGGCCGTATGGACCGCGGCGCCGTACGGACCCGACCGGCGGCGCCGTGCGGACCCCGACCGCGGCGCCGTACGGACCGCGGCCCGTAAGCCAGGTGGAGAGCCGGGCCGCAGGGCCGGCGGGCGCGGACACCGCCGGGGAGCCGGAGCACCCGCTCAGGCAGGCCAGTACGACCGCGCAAGCCGCGGCGGTCACGGGCAACGGAAGCCGACGCGGCGCACCCTCGGCGCGTTCGGAAAGGGGGCCTAGACCAGCCAGGCGCCGTCCCGCATCAGTTCGCGCTCGGGCAGTTCGTTCTCCTCGCGCCACGCCTTGACGGTGCGTGGCGTGAGGCGGAGGTACACCCACGACGTGCGGTCGCGCGGGTCCCAGCCGCCCAGCTTCGCCGCGAAGGCGTCGGCGGACTCCGTCGCCAGCGCCGAGCCCTCCACGGGCTCGGCGGTGCCCTCGATCAGCACCACGTCCCGGGTGTGGCCGAGGGAGACACGCGCCTCCCCCGCCGGGGTCAGGTTCCGGGCCGTCGGGTTCGTCCGCCGGGTGCACATCAGAATCGTCCCCCGGTCCCACACGAACGACAGCGGCACCAGGCACGGTTCACCGCCCGGCGACGCCGTGGCGACCCAGAGGTCGTCGTCCTGTTCCAGGCGGTCCAGGACGTCCTGTCTGCGCTGCTCGCGGTGGCGCGCCGGTTCCGTGGTCGTCATGCCCGCACGCTATCGACGGCCCGCCTTCGCGCGCCTCGGGCGAACGACCTAGGTCCGCAGGTCAGGGCCGTTCGAGCCAGCCCTCGTACTCGCCGGCGAGCGCGTGCAGCGCCCCGTCGTCGAGCCGCCCGCCCGGGTCCTCGACGACGACCAGCCACTGCGCGTCCTCGGCGTCGTCCTCACCGGCCAGCGAGTCCCGTACGAGCTGCGGCTCCTCGACGGCTCCGAAGCGCTCGCAGACCGCCACGGCCACCTCCTCGGCGGCTTCGCGGTCGGGCAGGACGAGTACGTGTCTCACATCGCTCACCTGCCCATTCTCCAACACGGACGTTCCCCGGCACGGAAGGGGCCGCCGGCCGGCACGGAAGGGACGCGCGGCCGCGGCAGAAAGGGGTCCTGAGCCCGTACGGAAGGGAGCGCTGTCAGTGGGCCGTGGGATGCTGGACCACGATGGCCACCAGGAAGAATTCGACCGACGACCCGCTCGCTCCCCTCACCCTCGCCGTGGGGCAGGAGGATCTGCTGCTCGACCGCGCCGTGCAGCAAGTGGTGGCGGCCGCCCGCGCCGCCGACGCCGACACCGACGTCCGCGACCTCACGCCCGACCAGCTCCAGCCCGGCACCCTCGCCGAGCTGACGAGCCCTTCGCTGTTCGCGGAGCGCAAGGTCGTCGTCGTGCGCACCGCGCAGGACCTCTCCGCCGACACGATCAAGGACGTGAAGGCGTACCTCGACGCTCCCGCCGAGGAGATCACGCTCGTACTGCTCCACGCGGGTGGTGCCAAGGGCAAGGGTCTGCTCGACGCGGCCCGCAAGGCCGGGGCGCGCGAGGTGGCCTGTCCCAAGACGACCAAGCCCGCCGAGCGTCTGTCGTTCGTACGGTCGGAGTTCCGCGCGCTGGGCCGTTCCGCCACCGCCGAGGCGTGCCAGGCCCTCGTCGACTCCATCGGCAGCGACCTGCGCGAGCTGGCCAGCGCCGTGGCGCAGCTCGTCGCGGACGTCGAGGGGACGATCGACGAGGCCGTCGTCGGGCGGTACTACACGGGGCGCGCCGAGGCCTCCAGCTTCACGGTCGCCGACCGCGCCGTGGAGGGCCGGGCGGCCGAGGCCCTGGAGGCCCTGCGCTGGTCGCTGTCCACCGGCGTGGCGCCCGTGCTGATCACCAGCGCGTTGGCGCAGGGGGTCCGTGCGATCGGCAAGCTGTCCTCCGCGCGTGGCGGGCGCCCCGCCGACCTCGCCCGCGAGCTCGGTATGCCGCCGTGGAAGATCGACCGGGTGCGGCAGCAGATGCGCGGCTGGACACCGGACGGCGTGGCGCTCGCGCTGCGGGCCGTCGCGGAGGCCGACGCCGGCGTCAAGGGCGGTGGCGACGACCCGGAGTACGCGCTGGAGAAGGCGGTCGTCACCGTCGCCCGCGCCGCCCGCCACCGGTAGAGCGGCAAAGGCCCCGCCACCGGTGGAGCGGTGGCAAGGGCCCCGTCACCGGTGGAGCGGTGGCAAGGGCCCCGTCACCGGTGGAGCGGTGGCAAGGGCCCCGTCACCGGTGGAGCGGTGGGCAAGGGCCCCGCCACCGGCAGGGGCCCAGGCACGGACAAGCGCCCGGCGCACCAGCGCCCTCCGCCCCGAGCACCCCAACGGCGACCGCCACGAAGGCCAGCCCCGCGCACCCCAACGGCGACCGGCACGAAGGCCAGCCCCGCGCACGCCAACGGCGACCGGCACCAAGCCCGCCCCGAGCACCCCGACGGCGACCGGCACCAAGCCCGCCCCGAGCACCCCGACGGCGACCGGCACGAAGGCCGCCTCGCGCACCCCGACGGCGAGCAGCACGAAGGCCGCCTCGCGCACCCCGAAGGCGAGCAGCACGAAGGCCCCGGCCGGCCGTCCTGGGGAGGACGGCGACCGGGGCCTTCGTATGAAGCCCTGAAGCCTGTCAAAGCTTTGATGCGCCGCACCCGCGTGGCGAACGCAGGCCGCGTGCGGCGCGAGGTGCCGGGTCAGGAGCGGAAGAGAGGGCCCGCTGAGTCCCTACCGGCGATCGTGCGGGTCGTACAAGCGAATGCTCAGCCCTGGAGGGAGGCAACCTTGTGCGCCAGCGCCGACTTCTTGTTGGCGGCGGCGTTCTTGTGGATGACTCCCTTGGAGACTGCCTTGTCGAGCTTGCGGGAGGCCTCGCGGACGGCCACGGTGGCCTTCTCGAGGTCACCAGCGGTGACAGCCTCACGGGCCTTGCGGATCGACGTCTTGAGCGAGGACTTGACGGCCTTGTTGCGCAGGCGCGCCTTCTCGTTCGTCTTGTTCCGCTTGATCTGGGACTTGATGTTCGCCACGAAAGAGCCTCTACAGGTTCGTTGGATCTTCGATGAGTGCCCCGCCGGCCGGAGAGCTACTCCGAGGGTTGTGAGACACAGCTGCTCAGCGTACCAGCGGCCCGCCGGGCGGCCCAAACCGAGGCCCGGGCGCCGTCCGTGGGACCATGGAAGCTACGTATCGATCCAACATCGCCCCGAGACGAGACCCTGCGTGCCCGCGACTCCTACCCACGTGCCCGAGCCGAGCCGTACCGACCCGGCGCTGATCCGCAACTTCTGCATCATCGCGCACATCGACCACGGCAAGTCCACGCTCGCCGACCGGATGCTCCAGCTGACCGGTGTGGTCGACCAGCGGCAGATGCGTGCTCAGTATCTCGACCGGATGGACATCGAGCGCGAGCGCGGCATCACGATCAAGTCCCAGGCGGTACGCCTGCCCTGGGCGCCCAACGAGGGCCCGGACGTGGGCAACACCCACATCCTGAACATGATCGACACGCCTGGCCACGTCGACTTCACGTACGAGGTCTCCCGGTCGCTCGCCGCGTGCGAGGGCACGGTCCTCCTCGTGGACGCCGCCCAGGGCATCGAGGCGCAGACCCTCGCCAACCTCTACCTGGCGATGGAGAACAACCTCACGATCGTTCCGGTCCTCAACAAGATCGACCTGCCGGCCGCCCAGCCGGAGAAGTTCTCCGAGGAGCTGGCCAACCTCATCGGCTGCCAGCCCGAGGACGTGCTCAAGGTGTCGGCGAAGACCGGTCTCGGCGTGGACGCGCTCCTGGACCGGGTCGTGCGCGACGTGCCGGCCCCGGTCGGCGTGGCCGACGCGCCCGCCCGCGCGATGATCTTCGACTCGGTGTACGACTCGTACCGTGGCGTCGTCACGTACGTACGTGTGGTCGACGGCCAGCTCAACAAGCGTGAGCGCATCCGGATGATGTCGACGAACGCCACCCACGAGCTCCTGGAGATCGGCGTCTCCTCCCCGGAGATGACGCCGTCCGACGGCATCGGCGTCGGCGAGGTGGGCTACATCATCACCGGCGTGAAGGACGTCCGCCAGTCCAAGGTCGGTGACACGATCACCTCGATGAACAAGGGCGCCACCGAGGCCCTCGGCGGCTACAAGGACCCGAAGCCGATGGTCTTCTCGGGCCTGTACCCGCTGGACGGCTCGGAGTACCCCGACCTGCGCGAGGCCCTCGACAAGCTTCAGCTCAACGACGCCGCGCTGGTGTACGAGCCGGAGACCTCGGCGGCGCTCGGCTTCGGCTTCCGCGTCGGCTTCCTCGGCCTCCTGCACCTCGACGTGATCCGCGAGCGCCTGGAGCGCGAGTTCGGGCTCGACCTGATCGCCACCGCGCCCAACGTGGTCTACCGCGTCGTGATGGAGGACGGGAAGGAGCACACGGTCACCAACCCGAGCGAGTTCCCCGAGGGCAAGATCTCGGACGTGTACGAGCCGGTGGTGCGGGCAACGATCCTCGCCCCGAGCGAGTTCATCGGCGCGATCATGGAGCTGTGCCAGACCCGCCGCGGCACGCTGCTGGGCATGGACTACCTCTCCGAGGACCGCGTCGAGATCCGCTACACCCTCCCGCTCGCGGAGATCGTCTTCGACTTCTTCGACCAGCTGAAGTCCAAGACGCGCGGCTACGCCTCCCTCGACTACGAGCCCACCGGCGAGCAGTCCGCCTCGCTCGTCAAGGTCGACATCCTGCTGCACGGCGACCGGGTCGATGCCTTCTCCGCCGTCACGCACAAGGACGCGGCGTACGCGTACGGCGTACGGCTCGTCGCCAAGCTGCGCGAGCTCATCCCGCGCCAGGCCTTCGAGATCCCGATCCAGGCGGCCATCGGCTCGCGCGTCATCGCGCGCGAGACCATCCGCGCCATCCGCAAGGACGTCCTCGCCAAGTGCTACGGCGGTGACATCTCCCGTAAGCGGAAGCTGCTGGAGAAGCAGAAGGAAGGCAAGAAGCGGATGAAGATGGTCGGCAGCGTGGAGGTCCCGCAGGAGGCCTTCATCGCGGTCCTGTCCAGTGACGACTCCGGCGGCAAGAAGAAGTAGGCGCCGGCCGCCACCCGCCACCGCGATCGAACAGCACACGAAAGCGCCCTCCGTACTCACGGACGGGCGCTTTCGTGTGTGAGGGATCGGGAGTGACCAGCGGTTCCGTACCGTTATGAAGCCGCGCGCCGCAGCCTCTTACGCCCCGGCCCCTCGCGCTCTACTCTGATCACCACTCGAAGGTTACTCGCCAGTTAAATACCAGTCAGTCGTGCAGCATGCCGCAGGCCCGGAGGACGTCGTGAGCGACACACAGACCTTGATCGAGAACCGGCCGCCGTCGGTGGCGACCCTCTTCATTGAGCGCGTGGCTGCCACGCCCGATGCCGAGGCCTACCGGTACCCCGTGCCGGCCGCCGCCGGGCAGGGAGCCGACGCCTGGAAGTCGTTGAGCTGGGGGCAGGCCGCCGAGCGCGTGTTCGCCATCGCCGCCGGCCTGATCGATCTCGGCGTACAGCCCGAGGAGCGGGTGGCGCTCGCCTCCAACACCCGGGTCGAGTGGATCCTCGCGGACCTCGGCGTGATGTGCGCCGGCGCCGCCACGACGACGGTCTACCCCTCGACCAACGCCGAGGAGTCCGCGTACATCCTGGCCGACTCCGAGAGCCGGGTGCTGATCGCCGAGGACGCCTCGCAGCTCGCCAAGGCGCGCGAGCGCCGGGCCGACCTGCCCAACCTCGCCCATGTCGTCGTCATCGACGCCACCGGCGTAGAGCCGGCCGAGGACGACCCCGAGGGCTGGGTGGTCACGCTCGCGGAGCTGGAGGCACGCGGGGCGGCGTACCTGGAGAAGCACCCGCAGGCCGTCGCCGAGCGGGTGGAGGCCATCACCGCCGAACAGCTCGCGACGCTCATCTACACCTCGGGCACCACCGGCCGCCCCAAGGGCGTACGGCTGCCGCACGACTGCTGGGCGTACATGGCGAAGGCGACCGTGGCGACCGGGCTGATCAGCGCCACGGACGTGCAGTACCTCTGGCTGCCCCTCGCGCACGTCTTCGGCAAGGTGCTGACCTCCGGGCAGATCGAGGCCGGACACGTCACCGCCGTGGACGGCCGGGTCGACAAGATCATCGAGAACCTGCCGGTGGTCCAGCCGACGTACATGGCCGCCGTGCCCCGCATCTTCGAGAAGGTCTACAACGGCGTCGCCGCCAAGGCGCGGGCCGGCGGCGGCGCGAAGTACAAGATCTTCCAGTGGGCCGCCGAGGTGGCCCGCGAGTACGCCAAGGTCACGCAGGACAACTTCCGCCGCACGGGCACCGCCTCCGCGCCCTTCGGGCTGACCGCCAAGCACAAGGTCGCCGACAAACTCGTCTACGCCAAGATCCGTGAGGCGTTCGGCGGCCGGCTGCGCGCCTGCGTCTCCGGCTCGGCGGCGCTCGCGCCCGACATCGGCTTCTTCTTCTCCGGCGCGGGCATCCACATCCTGGAGGGCTACGGGCTGACCGAGTCCAGCGCCGCCTCCTTCGTGAACCCCGGCGAGGCGTACCGCACCGGCACCGTCGGCAAGCCGCTCCCCGGCACCGAGGTGCGCATCGCGGACGACGGCGAGATCCTGCTGCGCGGCCCCGGCATCATGCAGGGCTACCACCAGCTGCCCGAGAAGACCGCCGAAGTGCTGGAGCCGGACGGCTGGTTCCACACCGGGGACATCGGCGAGCTGTCCGTGGACGGCTACCTGCGCATCACCGACCGCAAGAAGGACCTGATCAAGACCTCGGGCGGCAAGTACATCGCGCCCGCCGAGGTCGAGGGCCAGTTCAAGGCGGTGTGCCCGTTCGTCTCGAACATCCTGGTGCACGGCGCGGACCGCAACTTCTGTACGGCGCTGATCGCGCTCGACGAGCCCACGATCCTCGGCTGGGCCAAGGACAACGGCCTGGAGGGCAAGTCGTACGCCGAGGTCGTCGCGTCGAAGAAGACCGAGGAGCTCATCGAGGGCTACGTGAAGCGGCTCAACGAGGGGCTCCAGCGCTGGCAGACCGTCAAGAAGTTCCGGCTGCTGCCCCGCGACCTGGACATCGAGCACGGCGAGCTGACGCCGAGCCTCAAGCTCAAGCGCCCGGTCGTCGAGCGCGAGTACAAGAACCTCATCGAGGAGATGTACGCCGGATCGCGCGAGGCGTAGCGGCGAGCGGCGCGGGCGGGGCCGGGCAACGGCCCCGCCCGCACCGCTCCGCGGATCCCGGCCAGGACTCGATACGGCCACTTCGGTGACTCCGCGCTTATGAGCGGCGTCCGTCTGTCACTCTGTTCCATGTCGCCAGCGGCGTGAGCAGAGAACCGACGGGGAGCCGCACAGTGGGGTCCATTCCGAGGCAGCGGAAGACTACGTACCGTCCATCGCACCTGCCGGCCGGACTGCCCGATCCGCAGTCGGCCGCCTGGACCAGCCTGCCCGGAAACCCCCTCGCGCCGGCCGCCGCCCGGCGCTTCGTGCGGGCCGCGCTCGCCGAGTGGACGGGGCTCGGGCTGCCGGCCGCCGAGGGTTTCACCGACGGGGTCGCGGACGACGCGGTGATCCTCGTCAACGAGCTGGTGACCAACGCCGTCGTCCACGCGGGAACCAACGTCGAGCTGGTCTGCCACCTGGAGGAGGCGACGGAGGACGACCCGGCTGCCCTGGTCGTCGAGGTCTCCGACCACCACCCCGCCCGCGTCGTACGCAACGAGGCCGGCGGCTCGCCCGCGACCGGCGGCCAGGAGTTCGGGCGCGGCCTGCACCTGGTCGCCGCCCTCTCCGCGTGCTGGGGCGTCACCTACCGCACCGGTCTCAAGACCGTCTGGGCCCGGATCGCCATCGAGGGCGCCCTGCCGGCCGGGCCCGCCGCGCCGTCCGACAGCGCGGAGCAGGCGCTGCAGCGCGGGCTGCGCGCCGCCGAGATCCTCGCGCCCGTACCGCGACGGACCGCGCGGGAGTACGACAGCGACTGGATCAACCGGGGTGCGCTGTCGTTCCTCGCGGAGGCGTCCGACCTCCTGACCGGGCAGTTCGACGAGGAGATGATCGCGGCGCTGGCAGCGCAGCTCCTCGTGCCGAGGCTCGCGGACTGGTGCGCGGTGTGGCTGGAGGAGGAGGGCGCGGCGCCGCGGCTGTCCCGCGTCTGGCACCAGCGCGAGTCCAGCATCGAGGAACTGCGCCGGCACGTCGAGAAGGAGCCGCCGCCCGCGCTGCCGCGGTCCGCGCGCGGCGGGCCGGTGCCCGTGCCGTGGCCTGGCGCGTCCAGCCCGCAGGGCGCCGGCGGCGCGGGCCGTGCCGACGACGCCGGGGGCGCCGACGCCTGCGAGGGCGGTCCCGGCGGCGACGGAGCCGCCGTCGCGTACCGGCTGATCGCCGGCGGGCGCGGACTCGGGACGCTGATGCTGGGGCGGGCGGCGCTGGAGCGGATGCCGGACGAGGTGACCGGCCTGATCGAGGACTTCGTACGCCGGGTCGCGCTGGCGGTGGCCGCCGCCCGCCAGTACACCCGGCAGGCCACCATCAGCAACGTCCTCCAGCGGGCGCTGCTGCCGGGCCAGATGGCGGACATCCCGGGCGTCGAGAAGGCCCTCGTGTACGAACCGCGCGGCCAGGGCGTCGCGGGCGGCGACTTCTACGACGTCTTCCCCGGCGCGAAGGGCAGCTGGTCCTTCTCGCTCGGCGACGTCCAGGGCAACGGCCCCGAGGCAGCGGTCGTCACCGGCCTCGTCCGCCCCTGGCTGCGGCTGCTCGCGCGCGAGGGGAGGGCGGTCGGCGAGGTGTTGGGCCGCCTCAACGGGCTGCTGCTCGACGACGCGGTGGAGGCGGCGGAGGCGACGGCGCGGATGGCGGTGGCCTCGGCCGGCGCTCCCGGCGTGCCGCCGGGAGGGCACGTCGCCCTGCGCGACGCCGCGCCGCAGCCCCGTTTCCTCTCCCTGCTGTACGGCGAACTGGTGCCGCTCGCGCCCGAGGACGGCGGCGGGGTGCGCTGCACCCTCGCCTGCGCCGGACACCCCCTGCCGCTGGTGCTGCGGCCCGACGGGAGCGTGCGGCCGGCGGCGGCGTCCCAGGTGCTGCTCGGCGTCGTCGACGACGTGACGTACGAGAGCGAGACCTTCGTGCTCCAGGCCGGCGACACCCTGCTGTGCGTCACGGACGGGGTGACCGAGCGGCGCTCCGGGCGGCGCATGTTCGACGACGCGGACGGACTGGCGGCGGCGCTCGGGCGGTGCGTGGGGCTGACCGCCGAGGGTGTCGCCGAGCGGATCATGCGCGAGGTGCACGCCTTCTCGCCGACGCCGCCCGACGACGACGTGGCGCTGCTCGTCCTCCAGGCCACCTGAGCGGAGCTGTGACAATGGGTGCATGCCTTCAGTCCTGCCCGACGGTGAGCCCATGCCCCACGACGGGGCGCTGCCCGCGCACGCCCTCGCCGGCGCGGCGGAGCGGCCGCTCGGCTTCTACCTGCACGTCCCGTACTGCGCGACCCGCTGCGGCTACTGCGACTTCAACACCTACACGGCGACCGAGCTGCGCGGCTCGGGCGGTGCGCTGGCCTCGCGCGACAACTACGCGGACACGCTGGTGGAGGAGGTCCGCCTGGCCCGCAAGGTCCTCGGCGACGACCCGCGCCCGGTGCGGACGGTCTTCGTCGGCGGCGGTACGCCGACGCTGCTGGCGGCGGGCGACCTCGTACGGATGCTGGGGGCGATCCGGGACGAGTTCGGGCTCGCGGACGACGCGGAGATCACTACGGAGGCCAATCCGGAGTCGGTCGATCCGCAGTATCTGGCAGAGCTGAGGGAGGGCGGCTTCAACCGGATCTCCTTCGGCATGCAGAGCGCCAAGCAGCACGTACTGAAGATCCTGGACCGTACGCACACGCCCGGGCGGCCGGAGGCGTGCGTCGCGGAGGCGCGGGCCGCGGGCTTCGAGCACGTCAACCTCGACCTGATCTACGGCACGCCCGGCGAGTCCGACGCGGACTGGCAGGCGTCGCTCGACGCGGCGATCGGGGCCGGCCCCGACCACGTGAGCGCGTACGCGCTGATCGTGGAGGAGGGGACGCAGCTGGCCCGGCGGATCCGGCGCGGCGAGGTGCCGATGACCGACGACGACGTGCACGCCGACCGCTACCTGATGACGGAGTCAGCGCTGTCCGCCGCCGGGTTCGAGTGGTACGAGGTGTCGAACTGGGCCACGTCCGACGCGGCGCGGTGCCTGCACAACGAGCTGTACTGGCGCGGGGCGGACTGGTGGGGCGCGGGCCCCGGGGCGCACAGCCACGTGGGCGGCGTGCGCTGGTGGAACGTCAAGCACCCGGGCGCCTACGCCCAGGCCCTGGGGGACGGGCGTTCCCCGGGGGCCGGGCGCGAGGTGCTTCCGGCGGAGGACCGGCGCGTGGAGCGCATCCTGCTGGAGCTGCGGCTCGCGGACGGCTGCCCGCTGTCCCTGCTGGCTCCCGCGGGCCTGGCGGCGGCCCAGCGGGCGCTGGGCGACGGCCTGCTGGCCCCGGAGCCGTTCGCGGCGGGGCGGGCGGTGCTGACGCTGCGCGGGCGGCTGCTGGCGGACGCGGTGGTCCGGGACCTGGTGGACTGATCCCGCCGGGGCGCGGCCGGCCGCTTCGCGGAGCTCCGCACCAGGGTCCGGTCCCCGAGCGCCGACGGGCCGGAGGGAGGGAGCCGCGGACCCGAACCGGTCGCTTGCCCCCAGCCCCAGGCAGCCCGCACC
>NZ_VBVX01000173.1 GCF_005981925.1 Streptomyces albidochromogenes | reverse complement strand
GACGGGGGGACGCCGGTGGATCGGACGTCCGGGCTGCCGTCCCCCGGCGAGACGCCGGCCGCTGCGGCCGGCGCGAAGGGGTGAGGGGCCGAAGGCTCTGAGCGCGCGGCGGCGGCCCGTCACCGGCCGGGCACCGCCGGGCCCCCGCCCGTTCCGCGATGCGGACGCTGCCTACTGACGTACCCCTGTTGTATCTAAGCTGTGCGCATGCCTGCCGCACCCCCGGTTCCCCGGCCCAGCACCGTCAAGCAGCCCCCCGCCGCCGAGCGCGTCTACACCCACGTCAAGAAGGGCGTGCTCGACCGGCACTACGAGGGCGGCACCCTGCTCACCGAAGGCGACCTCGCCGACGCCGTCGGCGTGTCCAGGACACCGGTGCGCGAGGCGCTGCTGCGGCTGGAGGTCGAGGGCCTCATCAAGCTGTACCCGAAGAAGGGCGCCCTCGTCCTCGCCGTCTCCGCCCAGGAGATCGCCGACGTCGTCGAGACCCGGCTGCTGGTCGAGGAGTTCGCGGTACGCCGCGCCGTACCCGCCTCCGCCGCCCTCGTCGCCCGGCTCGAACAGCTGCTGGAGGAGCAGAAGCAGCGCGCCCTCGACGGCGACCTCGCCGAAGTCGCCGTCGCCGACCGCTGCTTCCACGTCGAGATCGTCCGCAATGCCGGGAACCAGATCCTCTCCCGCCTCTACGACCAGCTGCGCGACCGTCAGCTGCGCATGGGCGTCACCATCATGGAGGCGCACCCCGACCGCATCGCCAAGAACATCACCGAGCACGCCGAGATGCTCGAAGCCATCCGGTCGGGCGACGTCGAGGGTGCCGCCCGCTGCGTACGCCGCCACGTCGGCCGCGTCAAGGTGCTGGCCCGGGGCGAGGAGCGGGGCGAGGACCGGTGAGGGACTCCGCCGCTCCCGCCGCCTCCCTGCCCGGCGACCCACCCGGCGGCCGGCGCGCCGCCACCGTCTGGGGCATCGGCGTCGCCGTCTACTTCGTCGCCGTCATCTTCCGCACGAGCCTGGGCGTCGCGGGCCTCGACGCCGCCGACCGTTTCGACGTCAACGCCTCCGCGCTGTCGACGTTCTCCATACTCCAGCTCCTCGTGTACGCGGGCATGCAGATACCCGTCGGCCTCCTCGTCGACCGCCTCGGCACCAAGAAGGTCCTGACCCTCGGCGTCGTGCTCTTCACCCTCGGGCAGGCCGCCTTCGCCCTCTCCCCCTCGTACGGCACGGCCCTCGCCGCCCGCGCCCTGCTCGGCTGCGGCGACGCCATGACGTTCATCGCCGTACTGCGCCTGGGCGCCCGCTGGTTCCCCGTCCGGCGCGGACCGCTGATCGCGCAGCTCGCGGGCCTGTGCGGGATGGCGGGCAACCTCGTCTCGACGCTCGTCATCTCGCGTCTGCTGCACGGGGTCGGCTGGACCGCCACCTTCGCGGGCAGCTCGCTCGCCGGGGTGCTCGTGCTCGTACTGCTGCTGCTGTTCCTGAAGGACCACCCCGAGGGGTACGAACCGGCCCCCGCCGAGCACGCGGGCGCGGCGTACGTCCGGGGGCAGATCGCCGCCGCGTGGCGCGAGCCGGGGACGCGGCTGGGCCTGTGGGTGCACTTCACGACGCAGTTCCCGGCGATGGTGTTCCTGCTGCTGTGGGGCATGCCGTTCCTCGTCGAGGCGCAGGGGCTCCCGCGCGGCACGGCGGGCGGGCTGCTGACGCTCGTCGTGCTGTCCAACATGGCCCTCGGCCTGGTGTTCGGGCAGATCATCGCCCGCCACGGCGCCGCCCGCGCGCCGCTCGCGCTCGGTACCGTCGCGGCCACCGCCCTGCTGTGGGCGGCGGCCATCGCGCACCCGGGCGACCACGCGCCCATGTGGCTGCTCGTCACCCTGTGCCTGGTGCTCGGCGCCTGCGGCCCGGCCTCCATGATCGGCTTCGACTTCGCCCGCCCGGCCAACCCGCCCGAGCGCCAGGGCACGGCCTCGGGCATCGTCAACATGGGCGGCTTCGTCGCCTCGATGACGACGCTGCTCGCGGTCGGCGTGCTGCTCGACGCGACCGGCGACAACTACCGGATCGCGTTCTCCTCGGTCTTCGTGCTGGAGACACTCGGCGTCGTACAGATCCTGCGCCTGCGCAAGCGGACCGCCCGCCGGGAGCGCGACCACCTGGTCGCCAGCCGCGTCGAGGCGGTGCACGTCCCGGCCTGAGGGGACGTCGGCGGTACGGCGTGACGGGACGCCGGCGTTACGGCGTGACCGCGAAGTTCCGCAGGATCGCGTCGGCCAGCGCCTGGTCGCCGTCGACCTTGACCTGGTCCGCGACCGCCTCGTGGCGGACCCGGCCGCAGGCCAGCCGCACGTACGTCTCCCAGTCCAGACCGATCGTCGCGAGCGGGCCAAGCGACGGCGTGCCGTCGACCGTCCCCCGGCCGTCCGCGTCCACACGGACCGTGCGCATGAACTCGACCGGGCCGTGCACGTCGAAGACGACCGCCGAGTTGGCGGGCGCGCCCGCCCCCTTCGCGACGACCTTCGGCAGGCCCTGGACGAGGACGTCACGGGCGACGATCGCGCCGGGCGAGTCGAGGTTGCCGGGACGCCCGAACGTCGTCCGCAGGTCCTGCTCGTGCACCCAGGTGTCGAAGGCCCGCATCCGCAGCGCCAGTTCCAGGGTCTGCTCGGCGCCGAGCGGGGCGCGGACCATGGTGTCGGGGGAGCGGGTCTCGTTGCGGAGCTGACGCTGGCGGCGGATGATCGTGTACTCGAGCTCCGAGGTCATCTCCGGCGCGGTGTGGTGCCGTCGCACGTCGACCTGCATCTCCATGTACCGGGCGAACTCCGAGGTGACGTGGTACAGATCGCGCGGCAGCGAGTGGATCGGGCGCGGATCGCCGAGCATCTCGCACTCCATGCCGATGATGTGGGAGACGATGTCGCGCACCGACCAGCCCGGGCACGGCGTACGGCGGTTCCACTCCCCCTCGACGAGCGGTGTCACCAGCTCGGATATCGCTTCGATGGAGTGGGTCCAGGCTTCGGCGTATGTCTGGAGGCTGGGATGGACGGTCACGGGACCCCTCGTGCGGTTCAGTGGCGGTGGCGCGGGCTGGCTGGTCTGACGGGACGGACTGGCTGGCGGGCGGGCTGGACTGACGGTGCGTGCCGGACTGCGTGGGAGGCTCGCACGCTAAGTTACGCTGCCCCGTGGCACCCTGGCAGTGCTTTGGTGTGACGATCGTAGGCCCGTGTTGACGGCTCGAATGCCAGGACGGTGGTAGTGTGCGCGCCTCCCTCATCCAGATCGCAGTAGACCCGGACGAACCGGCCAATGCCCGGCGGCAGCGCGTCGCCTCCCTCGTCCGCGAGCAGCGCGAGCGGCACGGCGCCGACCTCGTGGTCCTGCCCGAGCTGTGGCCCACCGGCGCCTTCGCCTACGAGTCCTTCGTCGACGAGGCGGAGCCGCTGGAGGGGCCGACGTACGAGGCGATGGCCGAGGCGGCGGCCGCCGCGGGCGTGTGGCTGCACGCCGGGTCGATCGTCGAGCGCGACCCGGAGGGGCCGCTCTACAACACCTCCCTCGTCCTCTCCCCCGCCGGCGAGCTCGTGCGCGCGTACCGGAAGATCCACCGCTTCGGCTTCGACCAGGGCGAGGCCGTGATGATGGGTGCGGGCGAGGAGCTGGTCACGGTGACGGCGGCGGGTCTCACCTTCGGCCTGGGCACCTGTTACGACCTGCGCTTCCCCGAACTCTTCCGCGGCCTCGTCGACGCCGGCGCCCAGGCGTTCGTCGTCCCGGCCGGCTGGCCCGCCATGCGCCGCGAGCACTGGACGCTGCTGGCCCGCGCCCGCGCGGTCGAGAACCAGGCGTACGTCCTGGCCTGCGGCACGGCCGGCACCCACGCGGGGGTGGAGCAGGCGGGGCACAGCGTCGTCGTCGACCCCTGGGGCGAGGTGCTGGCGGAGGCGGGCTCGGCCGAGGAGGTCCTGGTGGTGGACCTCGACCCGGCGAAGGTCACGACCACGCGCGACCGGTTCCCGGCCCTGAAGGACCGCCGCCTGCGGTAGCGCGCCCGGGCGGGTCGCACACCGCACACGGCCGGACGGAATGCCTGCCCCGTGCATGCGGTTGGATGGAGGTATGTCTTCACGTGCGCGCGTTCGGGCCCCCGAGCTCATCGGCAAGGGCGGCTGGCTCAATACAGGCGGCAAGGAACTGAGCCTCGCGGACCTCAGGGGCCGAGTCGTTGTTCTCGATTTTTGGACCTTTTGCTGTGTCAACTGCCTCCATGTCCTGGATGAGCTGCGGGAGCTGGAGGAGAAGCACCGGGACACGGTGGTGATCATCGGGGTCCACTCGCCGAAGTTCGTGCACGAGGCCGAGCATCAGGCCGTCGTGGACGCCGTCGAGCGGTACGGGGTGCGTCACCCGGTGCTCGACGACCCCGAGCTCGCGACCTGGAAGCAGTACGCCGTCCGCGCCTGGCCGACGCTCGTGGTCATCGACCCCGAGGGGTACGTCGTCGCCCAGCACGCCGGTGAGGGGCACGCGCACGCCATCGAGAAGCTCGTCGAGGAGCTGGAGGCCGCCCACGCGGCGAAGGGGACGCTGCGGCGCGGGGACGGGCCGTACGTCGCGCCCGAGCCGGTGGCGAGCGATCTGCGCTTCCCCGGGAAGGCGCTGCTGCTGCCCGGGAGCGGGAACTTCCTCGTCTCGGACACCACCCGGCACCAGCTCGTCGAGCTGGAGGCGGACGGCGAGACCGTCGTACGGCGGATCGGCGGCGCCGGGGAGTTCAAGGAGCCCCAGGGGCTCGCGCTGCTGCCGGACGGGCGGGTCGTGATCGCCGACACCGTCCATCACCAGCTGCGCACGTACGACCCGGCCACGGGCGCGGTCGAGGTCGTCGCCGGTACCGGCAGGCAGTGGTGGCAGGGCTCGCCCACCTCCGGGCCCGCGCGGGACGTCGACCTGTCGTCGCCGTGGGACGTGGCGTGGTGGCGGGGCAAAGTGTGGATCGCCATGGCCGGTGTGCACCAGCTGTGGACGTACGACCCCGAGGAGGGGACCGTGCGGGTGGCGGCCGGGACGACCAACGAGGGGCTGGTGGACGGGCCCGCCGCCGAGGCGTGGTTCGCGCAGCCGTCGGGGCTGGCGGCGGACGGCGAGCGGCTGTGGGTGGCGGACTCGGAGACGAGCGCGCTGCGGTACGTCGACAGCGACCTGGTCGTGCACACCGCCGTCGGGACCGGGCTGTTCGACTTCGGGCACCGGGACGGCGCGGCGGGGCAGGCACTGCTCCAGCACCCGCTCGGGGTGACGGCGCTGCCCGACGGGTCGGTCGCGGTCAGCGACACGTACAACCACGCGTTGCGGCGCTACGACCCGGCGAGCGGGGAGGTGACGACGCTCGCGACGGACCTGCGGGAGCCCAGCGACGCGGTGCTCGTGGGGGACGACATCGTCGTGGTGGAGTCGGCCCGGCACCGGCTGACCCGGCTGCGGCTGCCCGAGGAGGCGGTGCGCGTCGAGGCCGTCGCGCACCGGACGCGGCGCGCGGCGACCGAAGTGGCTCCGGGCAGCCTGCGGTTGGACGTCGTCTTCGAGGCGCCGCGCGGTCAGAAGCTGGACACGCGATACGGGCCCTCGACGCGGCTGCTCGTGTCGGCGACCCCGCCCGAGCTGCTGAGCGCCGGTGCGGGCGCCGGGACGGACCTGGGCCGCGACCTGGAGCTGAACCCGGAGGTCACCGAGGGCGTGCTCCACGTGTCCGCGATGGCCGCCTCGTGCGACGACGACCCGGCGAACGAGTACCCGGCGTGCCACGTCCACCAGCAGGACTGGGGCGTCCCCGTCCGCGTGACGGCGGACGGAACGCCCCGGCTGCCGCTCGTGCTCGCCGGCATGGACGACTGACCGGCGACGACGGTCCCGGGGGCCCGGCGCGCGCGGACGGCGCCGCCGGGCGTCAGGGGTTGTGGTGGTGGTGCTGGTCGTCGGCGACGACCGTGGTGGTGGTGGGGGGCACGACCATGCGGCGGCGCCTGGCGACGCTGGCATAGACCGCGACCCCGATGATTCCGACGAGCATCATGATGACCCCGACGAGGGTCAGGTTGACGCTCTCCATCTCCCAGTCGGTGGCGAAGGCGAGTATCGCTCCGCCCGCGATGAGGAGAATGAATCCTCCCAGTCCCATGAGTTCCGCCTCCCTGTCGGCCCGGCAGTTCCGGGCCGGTGTACGTCCTTCGCGTACCCGGCCCTTCAACGGACAAGCCTGTGAGCGGCGTTCGGGATTTCGGGGTCAGCCCTCCAGGAACGCGGTCATGGCGTTGGCCAGCAGGTACGGGTCGTCCGCGCCGCACAGCTCGCGCGCGCTGTGCATCGACAGGATGGCGACGCCGATGTCGACGGTCCGGATGCCGTGCCGGGCGGCGGTGATGGGGCCGATCGTCGTGCCGCACGGCATCGAGTTGTTCGACACGAAGACCTGCCACGGCACGCCCGCCTTCTCGCAGGCCGCCGCGAAGACGGCCTGGCCGCTGCCGTCGGTCGCGTACCGCATGTTGACGTTGACCTTGAGGATCGGTCCGCCGTTGGCGCGGGGCTGGTGCGTCGGGTCGTGGCGTTCGGCGTAGTTGGGGTGGACGGCGTGCCCGGTGTCGGAGGACAGGCAGATCGTGCCGGCGAAGGCGCGTGACCGGTCGTCGAAGCTGCCGCCGCGGGCGAAGACCGAGCGTTCCAGGACGTTGCCGAGGAGGGGTCCGTCGGCGCCGGTGTCGGACTGCGAGCCGTTCTCCTCGTGGTCGAAGGCGGCGAGCACGGGGATGTACGGCAGGGCTTCCTCGGCGGTGCTGACGGCGGCCAGTGCCGCGACGCCCGCGTGCACGGAGATCAGGTTGTCCATGCGCGGCCCGGCCACCAGCTCGCGGTCCCGGCCGAGGTAGGCGGGCGGGTCGATGCTGTGGGCCATCAGGTCCCAGCCGGTGACCTGCCCGTGGGTGAGGCCCTCCTCCTCTTCGAGGAAGCGGATGAGGTCACCTTCGTGGACGTCGCCCTGGCCCCAGATGGGCTGCATGTGGCGCTGCTTGTCGAGCTTGAGCCCGTCGGTGTTGACCGACCGGTCCAGGTGCACGGCGAGCTGCGGCACCCGCAGGAGCGCCCGGTCGATGTTGACGAGGCGGTGGGTGCCGTCGCGCAGGGTCAGCCGGCCGGCGATGCCGAGGTCGCGGTCGAGCCAGGTGTTGAGGAGCGTCCCGCCGTAGATCTCGACGGCGATCTGGCGCCAGCCCTGTGCGCCCATGTCGGGGATCGGCTTCACGTGCAGGTGGGGGGAGTCGGTGTGGCCGCCGACGATGCGGAACGGGGTGCTCGCCTGCGCGCCCTCGGGTACGTACCAGGCGACGATCGCCCCGCCGCGCAGCACGTACTTGCCTCCGGAGGTCGCGTCCCAGGCGTCGGTCTCCGCGACCTGCCGGAACCCGGCCTTGTCCAGGCGCTCGGCGGCGTTCGCCACCGCGTGGTACGGCGACGGACTGGCCGCCAGGAAGGACATCAGGTCGTCTGTGTGGCCGCGGTCGAAGCGGAGGGGTGCGCGCATGGGGTTCACCATAACGAGGGTTAACCTCCGGCCCCAGCGCCTTCCCTAGAGGCCCGGGGGCCGCTCGAACCGCCGTTGTATCGTGCGGCGCTCGCCGCGGCGCACCTGGGGCAGCATCTGCGGGGCGCCCGGCCGCCGCTGGCGCTGCCGGCGCCGGCCCACGCAGAACAGGCAGCCCTCGCCGGGCGGCGCGGTCGGGTCGATGGGTGAGCCGGGGTGCTCGGAGCAGCCCGACGCGTTGCGCGGCCGGGACAGCTCGCGGGCCACGATGAAGGCGCGGTGCAGGGTGTCCGCGATCTCCACGAACTCCTCGCCGGGGGAGGAGACGGTGACGGCGAAGGCACGGTCGTTGACCTGCTGGACGTACCCCTTGAGCACGTCCAGGGTGTACGGCGGGTCCGGCACGGGGTAGCCGAGGCGGCGCTGCTCGGCCGGGGCGGGGACGCTGCGCTCGCCGCGGCGGCGGCGGTCGTTGCACAGCAGGCAGCGGCCCCAGCCGGCGGGGGCCTCGGGGTCGATGGCGCCGTTGGGGTGCACCTCGCAGCCGGTGTGGCTCTTGACGGGGGCGAGGTCGGCGGCCGTCTTGAAGGCGACGTAGAGGGTGTCGGCGATCGGCTCGTACTCCAGCGGGTGGGAGCCGTCGTACAGGTCGCCGATGAGGTCGCCCACCGAGCCGAGCTTTCCGCGCAGCTCGGCGAGCGCGTACGGCCGGCCGGCCGGGACGGAATAACCACCCCTGCGGGGTTCCATGGAACTCATGCCCACCAGAGTCGCACGGGTCACTGACAACGGGCCGGGTCCGTCCCCGGAGGGAGGGTCCCGGCCCGTGGCCAGAGGGTTTCCGCGGTGGACTAGAAGGCCGCCTCGTCCAGCTCCATCAGGGACTGGTCGACGGACTCGGCCAGGGCGCGCTCGACGCCGACGCCCGGCAGGACGTTCGCGGCGAAGAACTTCGCGGCCGCGATCTTGCCCGTGTAGAACGGGACGTCCTTCGGGGAGGCGGTCGGCAGCTTCTCGGCGGCCACGGCCGCGCCGCGCAGCAGCAGGTAGCCGACGACGACGTCGCCGGAGGCCATCAGCAGGCGGGTGGTGTTCAGGCCGACCTTGTAGATGGACTTGACGTCCTGCTCGGTGCCCGCGAGGTCGGTGAGCATGGTGCCGACGATGGCCTCCAGGTCCACGGCGGCCTTGGCGAGGTGGTCGCGGGCCGTGGCGAGGTCGTCGCCGCCGGTGCCGACCGCGAGGAACTTCTTGATGTCCTCGGCGAGCGAGTTCAGCGCGGCGCCCTGGTTGCGGACGATCTTCCGGAAGAAGTAGTCCTGGCCCTGGATGGCGGTCGTGCCCTCGTAGAGGGTGTCGATCTTCGCGTCGCGGATGTACTGCTCGATCGGGTACTCCTGGAGGTACCCGGAGCCGCCGAACGTCTGGAGCGACTGGGCGAGCTGCTCGTACGACTTCTCGGAGCCGTAGCCCTTGACGATCGGCAGGAGCAGGTCGTTCATGGCGACGAGCGCCTTGGTGTCCTCGCCCGCGGCCTCCTTGGCCGCGATCTCGTCCTGGACGGACGCGGTGTGCAGGACCAGGGCGCGCATGCCCTCGGCGTACGCCTTCTGCGTCATGAGCGAGCGGCGCACGTCGGGGTGGTGCGTGATGGTGACCTTGGGCGCGGTCTTGTCCATGAAGTTCGCCAGATCGGGACCCTGGACGCGCTCCTTGGCGTACTCCAGGGCGTTCAGGTAGCCCGACGACAGGGTGGCGATGGCCTTCGTGCCGACCATCATCCGGGCGAACTCGATGATCATGAACATCTGGCGGATGCCGTCGTGCTTGTCACCGATGAGCCAGCCCTTGGCGGGGTGCTGGTCGCCGAAGGTCATCTCGCAGGTGTTGGACGCCTTGAGGCCCATCTTGTGCTCGACGTTCGTGGCGTAGACGCCGTTGCGCTCGCCCAGCTCGCCGGTCTCCCAGTCGAACTCGTACTTCGGGACGAGGAAGAGCGACAGGCCCTTGGTGCCGGGTCCCGCGCCCTCGGGGCGGGCCAGCACGTAGTGGAGGATGTTCTCCGACATGTCGTGCTCACCGGACGTGATGAAGCGCTTCACGCCCTCGATGTGCCAGGAGCCGTCCTCCTGCTGGACCGCCTTCGTGCGGCCCGCGCCGACGTCCGAGCCGGCGTCCGGCTCGGTGAGGACCATCGTCGAGCCCCACTGCTTGTCGACGGCGATCTGCGCGATCTTCTTCTGGACCTCGTTGCCCTCCTCGAACAGCACGCCGGCGAAGGCGGGGCCGGAGGAGTACATCCAGACGGCGGGGTTGGCGCCGAGCAGCAGCTCCGCGTACGCCCAGATCAGGGAGCGGGGCGAGGTGGTGCCGCCGATCTCCTCGGGGAGGCCAAGGCGCCAGTACTCGCTGTCCATGAAGGCCTGGTAGCTCTTCTTGAAGGACGCGGGTACGGGGGCGGTGTTGGTGGCCGGGTCGAAGACCGGCGGGTTGCGGTCGGCGTCCTCGAAGGAGGCGGCGAGGTCGTTCTCCGCGAGGCGGGCGATCTCGTCGAGGATGCTCTTGGCGGTCTCGACGTCCATCTCCGCGAACGGGCCGGTGCCGTACAGCTTGTCGCGGCCGAGGACCTCGAAGAGGTTGAACTCGATGTCGCGGAGGTTCGACTTGTAGTGACCCATGGCAACGGCTCCGTTAAGGATCGGGAGGCAGGTTCCTCGTACATCTACTACTAGCAAGTAGCTACGATGATGCTACCCGTCGGTAATAAGGCGCAACCCCTTACGGGGATGTGTGACTGAGTACGCTTGCGCGCATGTACGGCTACGACCAGAACCAGGGTGGACAGCAGCAGTACGCGCCGCCGCAGCCCCCGCCCCAGGGCGGCTACGCGGAGCAGCCGCTCTACCCGGAGCCGTCGCCGCCCTCGCTCGCCGACGCGGTGCGCGCCTTCACCACCGGATCGCTGTCCGCGGAGGACTTCCAGCAGATCTTCGCCACGTCGAAGGTCTACTGCCCGCGCGGCGACAACCCGGGGTTCCTCGCGCTGCACAACACCCAGCAGCCGGTGATCCCGATGTTCACCTCGCTGAAGGAGCTGCGGAAGTACGCGGGCAAGGAGTCCAAGTACTTCGTGATCACGGGGGCGGAGGTGATCGACCTGCTGCCGACCGGATACGGCTTCGTCCTCGACATGGAGGGCGAGCACCGGATGGTGTTCGACGCGAAGGCGGTGGAGCAGATGGTCGACTTCGCGATGCGCCGGATGTACGGATAGACGCTCACGCTCCACACGCACGCGCCCGGGGGGAATTCCTCCCGGGCG
Organism: Streptomyces albidochromogenes; assembly: GCF_005981925.1. Classification (GTDB taxonomy): domain Bacteria; phylum Actinomycetota; class Actinomycetes; order Streptomycetales; family Streptomycetaceae; genus Streptomyces; species Streptomyces albidochromogenes. The sequence continues at coordinate 3,168 of NZ_VBVX01000173.1, read as the reverse complement.
TCTCTCGTTACGGGTGGCAGAAAGTTCTACGTTCAACTAAAGTGGACGTACAAGGAGGCCCGCCATGCCCGCAGTGACCGTTGAGAACCCGTTGACCCTGCCGAAGGTGGCCGCACCGGCCGACGCCGCGGCGCGTCCCGTGCTGGCCGTCACGACCGCTCCGAGCGGTTTCGAGGGTGAGGGCTTCCCGGTGCGCCGGGCCTTCGCCGGCATCAACTACACGTACCTCGACCCGTTCATCATGATGGACCAGATGGGCGAGGTGGAGTACGCCCCCGGGGAGCCCAAGGGCACCCCCTGGCACCCCCACCGCGGCTTCGAGACGGTCACGTACCTGCTCGACGGCACCTTCGTCCACCAGGACAGCAACGGCGGCGGCGGCACCATCCAGAACGGCGACACCCAGTGGATGACGGCGGGCTCCGGCCTCCTCCACATCGAGGCGCCGCCGGAGTCGCTGGTCACCTCCGGCGGGCTCTTCCACGGGCTCCAGCTGTGGGTCAACCTGCCGGCCTCCGACAAGATGATGGCCCCCCGCTACCAGGACATCCGCGGCGGCCAGGTGCAGCTCCTGACCTCGCCCGACGGCGGCGCGCTGCTGCGCGTCATCGCCGGTGAGCTCGACGGGCACGACGGCCCCGGCATCACCCACACCCCGATCGCGATGATCCACGCGACGCTGCGGCCGGGTGCGCAGGTCACGCTGCCCTGGCGCGAGGACTTCAACGGCCTGGCGTACGTCCTGGCCGGCCGCGGCGCGGTCGGTACGGACCGGCGCCCCGTCCGCAAGGGCCAGACGGCGGTCTTCGGCGCCGGCGGCTCGCTGACCGTCCGCGCGGACGAGCAGCAGGACTCCAACAGCCCCGACCTGGAGATCGTCCTCCTCGGCGGCCGGCCCATCCGGGAGCCGATGGCTCACTACGGGCCGTTCGTGATGAACACGCAGGAGGAACTGAAGCGCGCCTTCGAGGACTTCCAGCGCGGCCGCCTCGGGACCATCCCGGCCGTTCACGGCATGGGCGAGTAAAGAACCCCTCGGACCCGCCCGGTTGACGGACCGTCACCCGGGCGGGTCCCTCCGGCGGGCCGGTCCGCGCCGCCCGTGGTGCGCTGGGGCGGTGCAGCCGACTCAGCCGCTCCTCCCCGAGTCCGCCCGCCGGGTCGCCGCCTGGTGCGTCGTCGCCCTGCTCGTCACCGGGGTGGGCGCGGTCGGGGTCTGGCTGTGCGTCACCTTCGCGACCGCCGTGACGCCCGTCCTGCTCGCCATCCTCGGCACGGCTCTGCTCGGGCCCCTGCACCGGCGGCTCGTCGCGATGCGGCTGAACCGGTCCCTCGCCGCCGGGCTGACCTGCGTCGCGGTCGTCGCCGTCGTGGGCGGCGCGACATACATCGTCGTCAGCGCGCTCGTCGAGACCGGCGACCAGATCCTCGCCTCGCTCCGGCTGGCGGCCGAGGACCTGGCCGAGCACCTCGGGGCGGCCGGCACGTCGCTGGACGACATGGCCCAGAACGCCAGGGAGCTGCTCGGCAAGTTCGGCGGTACGGCCGCCTCCGGGCTGATCACCGGGCTCAGCGTGGTCGGCGAGATGACGGCGGTGGCCGTTCTGGCGCTGCTGCTGATCTTCTTCTTCCTCCGGGACTCGGACAAGGCCGCCGGCGCCCTCAGGTCCCTCGCGCCGGGTGCCACGGGCGACACCGCCGAGGCGGTGGGCCGCCGCGCCTTCGAGGCCGTCGAGGGCTTCATGCGCGGCACGACGTTCATCGCGCTGATCGACGCCCTCCTCATCACCGTCGGGCTGCTGGTCCTGCGGGTGCCCGGCGCGGTCGGGCTCGGCGCGCTCGTCTTCGTCGGCGCCTACATCCCGTACCTCGGCGCGTTCATCTCCGGCACGGTCGCGATCCTGGTCGCGCTCGCCGACCGGGGGGCCGTGATCGCGCTGTGGACGCTCGGGATCGTATTCGCCGTGCAGATGCTGGAGGGGCACGTCCTCATGCCCATGATCCAGAGCCGGACCGTCCAGATGCATCCGGCCGTCGTGATGATCGCGATCACCGCCGGGGCGTCCGTCGCGGGCGTCCTCGGCATGCTCCTCGCGGTGCCGCTGACGGCGGCCGCCTTCGGGGTGATCGGGGAGATGCGGCGGGGCGAGTACGAGCGGCACTGACCGGGGGCCGGGCGTGGCGCGGGGCGGCTGCGTGCGGGCCGCTCACATGGCCTGGGGAGGTACGCCGCCGCCCGGGGCCGGTTCGAAGGTGGCGAGCATCTGCTCCAGCGCGAGCTGGTCCGGGCCGACGAAGGGATCGGAGCCGGGGGCCTCGGTGATCGTGTCGAGCATCCGGGGCGCGAGACCGACGGCCGGCGGCAGGTGCGTGCACAGCACCGTCTCGGCCTCCATGGCACGCAGCGGCTGCACGGTGGCGAGGTACTTGTCCGTGTCCACGGTGTGGACCCACGGGCTGTCCACCGTGGCCCACAGGAGCTGGGCCGCGCGCAGGTCCTGCGGGGCGAGCTCGGCCGCAGTACCGTCGACGGCCGCCTCCGGGCTGGGCATGGCCCCGCCGAAGCAGTCGGAGCTGAAGCACGTGCGCGTCCGGTCGTCGTAGAAGCCGACGGTGGCCGGGTTGTCGAACAGCGGTGGCCGGAAGGCCCGGAGCGTACGGCCGCCGCCCACGTCCAGCGTCTGTCCCGGGTTGACCAGGCACACGCGGTCCAGCGGCAGGGGGCGCTCGGTCGACATGATGCCGGCGCCGAGGAACGTCGTGACGACCCGCGCCTTCGGGGCGGCGACCAGCAGGTCGAACAGGCCGCCGGTGTGGTCGCGGTCGGGGTGGGTCAGCCAGATCCAGCGGACGTCCGCCGGGTCCATGACGGAGCCGAGCGTGTTCAGGAAGTCGCGGTCCGGGAGGCTGAGGCCGGTGTCGACCACGACCGGCTCGTCGGCCATCAGGACGAAGGCGTTGACCGGGAGGAAGCCGATGCCCGGCACCTCCAGGCAGTCCGCCAGTACGGTGGTGTCGCTTCCGATCTTCCGAGTGGTCATGGCGGCTCTCCGTGGTCCCCCCGGCGGCATGAGCGGGTGGGGCGAGTGGCGCCCGCGGGTGGTCTGACGGGGCGTCCGCCTCCTGTGACCATTTTGCGCCCGCGGGGCGGTTGGGGCGCTCCGGGAG
>NZ_VBVX01000172.1 GCF_005981925.1 Streptomyces albidochromogenes | reverse complement strand
GGGCGGGCCCGGTCGAAGGGGCCCGCCGGGGGGTCCCAGGGGGTTTCGAGGACGGACAGGCCGGTGAGCCCGCCCTGTTGCCAGGCGGCCACCGCGCGGGCCAGGTCGGTGGGGCTGCGGTCGTGTGCCGAGGCCAGGGTGGCGTACAGCTTGCGGGTCGCGGCGGTCAGGCCCGAGCCGGGCTGGCCTGCGGCCAGGCGGACCGCGTCCTGCCAGGGGGTGAGCGGGGCAATGGGGTCGGCGCCGGTGGTGAGGAGCGTGTGCGCGCGGGCCGCCGCGTCGGTGACGAGGAGGTCGAGCGACAGCGGGTCCGGGGCGCCCCGGGTGCCCGGGTACGCGCCCGAGGCGTGGCCGGGCTGCGGCGGTACGGGCAGCGGGCCCGGCAGCGGCGGGAGCGTGCGCGGGGCCAGCGCGATGGTGGCCGGCACGCCGGGGAACGGCGGCGGCGCGGGCTTCTCCCGGGCGGAGTGGGCGGCGTTGCGGCGGGCCAGGTCGTCGAGGAGCTCACGCTCGGTCCGGCCGCGCACGAGGAGCAGGACGAAGGGGTCCGCGTCGAGGAGGCGGGCTGTCTCGTAGCAGAGGGCGGCCGCGTGCTTGCAGGGGTGGCCCCGGTCCGGGCACGAGCAGGAGGGGATCAGGTCTCCGGGGGCCGGCAGCAGGTCCACGCCCACCTCGGCCGCGGAATCCACCAGGGAGTGCGGCATGTCCTTGTCGAGCAGGGCCGCCATGTGCGCGGGATCGGCCGCCGCCATGGCGAGGAAGCGGTCCCAGTCGTCGTCGGAGAGGGTGCGCAGGCGGATCTCCGTGCGGTACGGGCGCGGGCGGCTGCCGCGTACGTACGTGATGATCCGGCCCGGCGCCACACTGATCGCGCCGACGTTGCCGCCACTGGCATAGGCGTGGCCGCGGGCCAGGCGGGCCGGGTCGAGCGAGAGGGCTTCCAGGGCCCGGACCCACGCGTCGCCCCACCAACTGCTGCCGCTGGTGCCGTCCCGGTCGCTCATGCCGGCCTCCGCAGTGCGACCAGGTCGGCCAGTTCACGGTCGGTGAGCTCCGTGAGGGCCGCCTCGCCGCTGCCCAGGATCGCGTCCGCCAACGCCCGCTTGGACGCGATGAGTTCGGCGATGCGGTCCTCCACCGTCCCCTCCGCGATCAGCCGGTGCACCTGCACCGGCTGGGTCTGGCCGATCCGGTACGCACGGTCGGTCGCCTGGTCCTCGACCGCCGGGTTCCACCACCGGTCGTAGTGGATGACGTGGGCGGCCCGCGTGAGGTTCAGACCGGTGCCCGCCGCCTTGAGGGAGAGCAGGAAGACGGGAATCTCGGCGGACTGGAAGCGGTCCACCATCTCTTCGCGCTGGGCGATGGGCGTTCCGCCGTGCAGCAGCTGGGAGGGGACCGCGCGGGCCTTCAGGTGGTCGGCGAGCAGCCGGGCCATGGTCACGTACTGCGTGAAGATCAGGACCGAGCCGCCCTCCGACAGGATCGTGTCGAGAAGCTCGTCGAGCAGTTCGAGCTTCCCGGATCGTCCGGTGAGGCGCCGCGTGTCCTCCTTCAGGTACTGCGCGGGGTGGTTGCAGATCTGCTTGAGGGAGGAGAGGAGCTTCATGACGAGTCCCCGGCGCGCGATGCCCTCCGACTCCTCGATCGCCGCCATCGACTCGCGTACGGACGCCTCGTAGAGGGATGCCTGTTCGCGGGTGAGCGAGACGGGGTGGTCGGTCTCCGTCTTGGGCGGCAGCTCCGGAACGATGCCCGGGTCGGACTTCTTGCGGCGCAGGAGGAAGGGGCGTACGAGACGGGCGAGCCGCTCGGCGGCCTCGTCGTCCTCGCCGCTCTCCACCAGGCGGGCGTGGCGGGCGCGGAAGGACTTGAGCGGGCCGAGCAGTCCCGGGGTGGTCCAGTCGAGCAGCGCCCACAGCTCGGACAGGTTGTTCTCGACGGGCGTGCCGGTCAGGGCGATGCGCGCGGGCGCCGGGATGGTGCGCAGCGCCTTCGCGGTGGAGGAGTACGGGTTCTTGACGTGCTGCGCCTCGTCGGCGACGACCATCCCCCAGGTGTGGGCGGCCAGTTCGGGCGCGCTGGTGCGCATCGTGCCGTACGTCGTGAGGACGAAACCGGCGTCGCCCCCCGTCGCGTCGTCCAGCGCGCGGGCCGCGCCGTGGAAGCGGCGGACGGGGACGCCCGGCGCGAAGCGGGTGATCTCGCGCTGCCAGTTGCCGAGGAGGGAGGCGGGGCAGACGACGAGCGTGGGAGCGCTGCGGGCGCGGCGCAGGTGCAGGGCGATCACGGTGATCGTCTTGCCGAGGCCCATGTCGTCGGCGAGGCAGCCGCCGAGGCCCAGCGAGGTCATCCGGTCCAGCCAGGCCAGGCCGTGCAGCTGGTAGTCGCGCAGGGTGGCGTCGAGCCCGGGCGGCTGGGCGACGGTCATGGCCGTGCCGGCGGTGAGACGGTCCCGGAGGGCGGCCAGGGCGCCCACGGGGACGGCCTCGACCTGCTCGCCGTCGACCTCGGCGCTGCCGGTGAGGGCCGCCGCCAGCGCGTCGACGGGCTGCAGCAGGCCCAGTTCCCGCTTGCGCGCCTTGCGTACGAGCGCCGGGTCGACCACCACCCACTGGTCCCGGAGCCGCACGATCGGCCGGTGCGCCTCGGCGAGTGCGTCCATGTCCGCCTCGCTGAGCGGCTCGCCGCCCACCGCGAGCTGCCAGCTGAAGGCGAAGAGCTCCTGCGCGTCGAAGAAGGGGGTGCCGTCGGTCGCCGACCCGGGCGCGGAGCGTACGACCGCGGTCGCCGTGAGCGTACGGGCCAGCTCCCGGGGCCAGTGGACCTCGACGCCTGCGGCGGCGAGTCGGGCCGCCGCCGGGCCCAGCAGCTCGTACAACTCGTCTTCGGACAGAGCGAGTACGTCGGGGACCGGGCGGTCGAGGAGGCGGCCCAGCGGCTCCCAGACGCGGGCCGCGCGGCGCAGCGCCAGCACCGCGTCGATGCGGGCGCGCGGGCCGAAGCCTTCGCTGCCGCCACCGGACCAGAGGGCGGCGGCGTCGATGACGTGCGTGGGGTCGGCCAGGCTGTGCACCTGGACCAGCGCCGTGCCGGCCCGGCGCTTCGCGCCGCCGTCGCGGCCCGGCTCGCCGTCCCGGCCTTCGTGTGGTCCCTCGTCCGGCGTCTCGTGCGCCGCGCTGTCGAAGAGCTCGAACGAGGACAGGTCGAGGCGCAGTGACACGCGCACTCCCGCGTCCATCCCGGCCGCGACCTCCGCCGCCCACTCCCGCAGGCCCGGCAGGTGCTGCGCGGCGCGTGCGGCGAAGGGCGCGCCCATCGCGTACGCCGCGGAAGGCGTCCGGGGCAGCGTGTCCACGACCGCGTCGAGGAATGCCTTCACCAGGGCTTCGGGCTCGGGGAGCTGGAGGGGCGAACGCCCGGGCAGCGGGACGGCGTGCGCCTCGGGGGGCATGGCGGCGGCGATGGCCCGGACCTGCGCGATGTCGTCGGCGTCGAGCGGTCCGGCCCGCCAGGCGTCGTGGTCCGCGGCGGTGAGCCCGGGCAGCAGCCGACCGCGCGCGGCGAGGTGCAGCGCGTGCAGGGCCGCGGCGCCCCAGCAGCGGGTGGCGGGGTGGGCGGCCGGGTCGTGGCGGGCGCGGGCCAGCAGGGGCAGGGCGTCGGCGAGGGACAGCAGGACGGCGGGCACGGTGCGGCGGCGTACGGCGGTGCCGCCCGCGCCTTGGCGGCGTACGACGGTGATCTCCGAGGAGGCGCCGGGCGGCGTGCCGCCCTCGGGATCCCAGAGGGCGATCGTGCCGTCGCGCGGCAGCTCGGCGGGGAGGAAGACGGCGGCGCGGCGCCCCGTGTCCGTCATGCCTGCACCCCCGTTCACGCTGGTCGCCTGTGGTCTCGGGCGCTCGTGGCGCCAGTGTCCCCGTCCACGTGCGAGTCTACGGGCGGGGTCTGACACCGCCCCGGCTCACACCGCGACGGCCACCGCGGCGGCCACCGCGACAGCGCGGCCGGCACCGGCCGACCGAACGCGTCGAGTCCGTCCAGTGGCGTCCGACGACGTACGGGAACCGGTCACGAAGGCCGCACCGCCATCCCCCGCTCGGCAGGGCCCAGCGGGGGCGGTGCCCGCGTGCGCGTACCGATGAGAACCGGCCGCGTCTCGGACTCATCCCTTCGGGACCGGATTTCCGTCCCGCTCGCCCGGGGGCCTACGCCCAGCCTCACGAGGGTACAAGTAGACCGAAAGCGGGCATCTCGCAGTCGGCAGTCCGGACGAGGGTGATGCGCCATGATCATGCGAACGGGGAGTGAGCCCAAGACCGCGCGCAGTCCCCTGCGGCTCCGGCTCTGGCTGAGCCTGTGGGGTCTGCTGTGGACCGTGGGCGGGGCACTCGCGTTCGCCGCGACCGGGCGCACCGGCTGGGCCGTCGCCTGCGGCTGCCTCGCCGTCGTCGTGGCCGCCGACCTGGTCCTCGTCGTGCGCCACCTGCGCCAGGGCCCGCACTATCAGCCCGGCCGCGACATCCCGCCCTACGATCCGCCGCGCTCCTAGCCGCCCGTGCCCCTGTCCCGACAGGCGCTCACTCGGGCGCGTCGAACCGCGCCGCCTCCAGATACTCCGGCTTCGGGTCGAGCGCCGCCGCCAGCCGGAAGTGCCGCTTCGCCCGGTCCGCCCGCAAGGCGCGCTCGTACGTGCGCGCGAGGGCGAAATGAGCGAAGGCGTTGTCGGGCTCCCGCTCCAGCACCAACTGGAATTCGAGCTCCGCCGAGCGCAGTTGCGCGGACGCGAAGAAGGCGCGGGCCCGCAGCAGCCGGGCCGCCGTGTTCTCCGGGTGGGCGGCGATGACCGAGTCCAGGAGCTTCACGGCGCCGCGCGGATCACGCGCGGCCAGCAGGTGCTCCGCCGCGCGGTAGTCGATGATGTGGGTCTCCGGGCTGCTTTCGGGCACGCTGGCATCCTTCCGCTCGGCTCATTTCTTTCCAACCGCCCCGCCCGCATGCGCTATTCCGCCAGGGGGCCGGGCCCCGCGTGCCCGACCGGTCAGGAAGCCGCGCGCTCGGCCAGTCCCTCCCACACCTTGCGCACCTGCGGTTCCAGCGCCTCCAGCGGCCCGTCGTTGTCGATCACCAGATCGGCGATCGCCAGCCGCTGCTCCCGGGTCGCCTGCGCCGCCATCCTGGCGCGCGCCTCGTCCTCGGTCATGCCGCGCAGCCGTACGAGCCGGTCGAGCTGGGTCTTCGGCGACGCGTCCACGACGACCACCAGGTCGTACAGCGGCGCCAGAGCGTTCTCGGTGAGCAGCGGTACGTCGTGGATCACGACGGCGCCGTCGCCGGCCTCGCCCTCCAGCTCCGCCGACCGCGCGCCGACCAGGGGGTGGACGATCGCGTTCAGCGTCGCCAGGCGGGAGGCGTCCGCGAAGACGATCGAACCGAGCTTCGGCCGGTCCAGGGTCCCGTCGGCCGCGAGCACGTCTTGCCCGAACGCCTCGACCACGGCCGCGAGCCCCGGCGTTCCGGGCTCGACGACCTCCCTGGCGATCTTGTCGGCGTCGATCAGGACGGCCCCGTACGAGACGAGCAGCCGCGACACTTCGCTCTTGCCGGCACCGATTCCGCCGGTCAGGCCCACTTTCAGCATGCGCGGAAGCCTAGACGAGGGGCCGGGAGCGGCCTAGACGTCGCCCTCCCGCTCCGCGAGAAAGCGTTCGAATTCGAGACCGATCTCGTCGGCGGACGGCAGATCGACCGGCTCGGCCACCAGATTGCCCCGCGTCGCCGCGCCGGCCACCGCGTCGTACTGGTGCTCAAGGCCCTGGACCAGCGAGACGAGTTCCTCGTCGCCCTCACCGACCTGCCGGTCGATCTCGTCCTGCGTGCGCCTGGCTTCCGTACGCAGCGAGTGCGCGACACCGGGCAGTACCAGTCCGGTCGCCGCCGTGATCGCCTCCAGGGCGGTCAGGGCCGCGTCGGGGTAGGACGACCGCGCCACGTAGTGCGGTACGTGCGCGGCGACGCCGAGCACGTCGTGCCCCGACTCCTCGAGCCGGAACTCGATGAGCGACTCCGCGCTGCCGGGCACCTGCGCCTCGTCGAAGGGGCTGCGGTGGCCGGGCATGAGGTCGGTTCTGTTGCCGTGCGGGGTGATGCCGACGGGGCGGGTGTGCGGGACGCCCATGGGGATGCCGTGGAAGTTCACCGAGAGGCGCACACCGAGCCGCTCGACGATCTGCCGTACGGCGAGGGCGAACCGCTCCCACTCCACGTCCGGCTCGGGTCCCGAGAGCAGCAGGAACGGCGCCCCGGTGGCGTCCTGGACGAGCCGGACGTCGATCTCGGGCGCCTCGTACTCGGACCACCTGTCGCGCCGGAAGGTCAGAAGCGGGCGGCGGGCGCGGTAGTCGACCAGCCTGTCGTGGTCGAACCGTGCCACTACCTGGTGCGGCAGCGTGTCCAGCAGCTTTCCGACGATCTGCTCGCCGGTCTCACCCGCGTCGATGTAACCGTCGAAGTGGTAGAGCATGACCAGTCCGGCCGATTCCTGCGCGAGCGCCATGTCGACGACGGCGAGGCCCTTCGGCTCCCACTCATACAAATCCTGCGGATCAAGCACGATTACCGCTCCTCCTCGTGTTCACAGGGAAGAACGTGCCGTGGGGCGCGGGCATTCCCGGTCCGCGCGCCTTCGTGATCATGTGTTGTGCCGCGGGCATGAGTAAGGCCCGCCCCCCATGGGGAGCGGGCCTTACTTTCAGCCGGTCACCAGCTGGTGGTCAGAGCGTCAGCTCTGGCCGCCGGCCAGCTTCTCGCGCAGCGCGGCCAGGGCCTCGTCCGACGCCAGGGCGCCGGAGTTGTCCGCCGACTCCGAGGAGTAGGAGCCGCCACCGCTGCCGCCGGAGGCAGCCGGGGCGCCGGCGGCCGGGGCGGCAGCGCCCTCGGCAGCGGCGGCCTCGTCGGCCTCGCGGGACTTGATGACCTGGGCCTGGTGCTGCTCGAAGCGCTGCTGCGCCTCGGCGTACTGGCCCTCCCACGCCTCGCGCTGGGTCTCGAAGCCCTCGAGCCAGTCGTTGGTCTCGGGGTCGAAGCCCTCGGGGTAGATGTAGTTGCCCTGGTCGTCGTACGACGCGGCCATGCCGTACAGCGTCGGGTCGAACTCGACCGAGGCCGGGTCGGAACCGAAGGACTCGTTGGCCTGCTTCAGCGAGAGGCTGATGCGACGACGCTCGAGGTCGATGTCGATGACCTTGACGAAGATCTCGTCGTTGACCTGGACGACCTGCTCCGGGATCTCCACGTGGCGCTCGGCCAGCTCGGAGATGTGGACCAGACCCTCGATGCCCTCGTCGACGCGCACGAACGCACCGAACGGAACGAGCTTCGTGACCTTACCGGGAACAACCTGCCCGATCTGGTGCGTGCGGGCGAACTGCTGCCACGGGTCTTCCTGCGTCGCCTTGAGCGACAGCGAGACGCGCTCGCGGTCCATGTCGACGTCGAGGACCTCGACGGTGACTTCCTGGCCGACCTCGACAACCTCGGAGGGGTGGTCGATGTGCTTCCAGGAGAGCTCGGAGACGTGCACGAGACCGTCGACGCCGCCGAGGTCCACGAACGCACCGAAGTTGACGATCGAGGAAACGACGCCGGAGCGGACCTGGCCCTTCTGCAGGGTCGTGAGGAAGGTCTGGCGGACCTCGCTCTGGGTCTGCTCGAGCCAGGCACGGCGGGACAGGACCACGTTGTTGCGGTTCTTGTCCAGCTCGATGATCTTGGCCTCGAGCTCCTTGCCCACGTAGGGCTGGAGGTCGCGGACTCGACGCATCTCGACGAGGGAGGCCGGCAGGAAGCCACGGAGGCCGATGTCGAGGATGAGACCACCCTTGACGACCTCGATGACGGTGCCGGTGACGATCCCGTCCTCTTCCTTGATCTTCTCGATCGTGCCCCAGGCGCGCTCGTACTGCGCGCGCTTCTTGGACAGGATGAGACGGCCTTCCTTGTCCTCCTTCTGGAGAACAAGAGCCTCGATCTCATCGCCCACGGCGACGACCTCGTTGGGGTCGACGTCGTGCTTGATGGAGAGCTCGCGGGAGGGGATGACGCCTTCGGTCTTGTAACCGATGTCGAGCAGGACCTCGTCCCGGTCGACCTTCACGATGACGCCGTCGACGATGTCGCCGTCGTTGAAGTACTTGATCGTCTCGTCGATCGCGGCGAGGAAGGCTTCCTCGTTACCGATGTCGTTGACCGCTACCTGCGGGGTGGTGGAAGCGGTGGTCTCGGTGCTGCTCGTCATGTGGGTAAGGGCTCCGGTACGGACAGTAAGTCGTAGGTACTGCTACGCCGGGAGCCCGTATCGGCACCTGCTGACGCCGGGCAGCCTAGGAGGCGCGATTCCAGGGAGAGGAAACGCCTCGACAACCGAGGGGACATACAACCGGTGCAAGCGCAGCCTGCTCTGTCTGAGGTGCGCAGGCTCGCAGCGCAACTTGTAGCATACGGGGGCAGCCGGGCAGGGTCAATGCGCGAAGGCGCACACCCGGGGCGGAACCTCGCATACCCGGCACAATCAAAGTTCGGCGAGGCCACAACGGCCGTGCCGCATGCTGCGACCACAGGTTCGAGCGGAGCCTACGCAGACGAGACAGACGGGCGCAATGAGCCAGAGCATAGACACCAGCGGCCCCGATGACGCCTTCGAGGCCCTCGACAGCTGGGTCCCGGATGACGGGTCCGGCGGGGACGAGGGCGAGGCGACCCGCCGCGAGGCCGGCGAGGCGGAGAGCAGCCGGGCGAGCCGCGGCTGGTGGGACCGGAACGCGGACGAGTACCAGAGCGAGCACGGAGCGTTCCTCGGTGACGACCGTTTCGTGTGGGGCCCGGAGGGCCTTGACGAGGCGGAGGCCGGCCTGCTGGGCCCCCAGGAGTCCCTGAAGGGACTCGACGTTCTGGAGATCGGCGCCGGCGCCGCGCAGTGCTCGCGCTGGCTGGCCGCGCGGGGCGCGCGTCCGGTGGCCCTGGACCTCTCGCACCGGCAGCTCCAGCACGCGCTGCGCATCGGGGGCGACGTCCCCCTGGTGCAGGCGGACGCTGGAACGCTCCCCTTCAGGGACGCGTCGTTCGACCTGGCGTGCTCGGCCTACGGGGCGGTTCCCTTCGTCGCCGAGCCGGTGGAGGTCTTCCGCGAGGTACGGCGTGTCCTGCGGCCCGGCGGGCGCTGGGTCTTCTCCGTCACGCACCCCGTCCGCTGGGCCTTCCCCGACGAGCCAGGTCCGGAGGGCCTGTCCGTCGCCGCCTCCTACTTCGACCGCACCCCGTACGTCGAGCAGGACGAGCGGGGGAACGCGGTCTACGTGGAGCACCACAGGACGATCGGCGACCGCGTACGGGACGTGGTGGCCGGGGGCTTTCGTCTGGTCGACCTCGTCGAGCCGGAGTGGCCGTCCTGGAACACGCAGGAGTGGGGCGGCTGGTCCCCGTTGCGCGGGAACCTGATCCCGGGAACGGCGATTTTCGTCTGCGTACGAGACTAGGGGCGTGATCCGCGCCGACGCCCTCGGGCAGCTTCCCGTACGTACCGCCGTGCCCGCTCTGGAGCGGGCCCTGGACGCGCACGGGACCGCCGTGCTGTGCGCGCCGCCGGGGACCGGCAAGACGACGCTGGTGCCGCTCGTGCTGGCCGGGCTGCTCGACGCGGGGCGGCCCGTGCGGAGGGTCGTCGTCGCGGAGCCCCGGCGCATCGCCGCGCGGGCGGCGGCCCGTCGCATGGCGTGGCTGCTGGGCGAGCGCGTCGGGGGGCGCGTGGGTTTCACCGTGCGCGGGGAGCGCGTGGTGGGGCGCGACACGGTGGTGGAGGTGGTCACCACGGGCGTGCTGCTCCAGCGGCTGCAGCGGGACCAGGAGCTGCCCGGCGCCGACGTCGTCGTCCTCGACGAGTGCCACGAGCGGCACCTGGACGCGGACACCGTCGCCGCGTTCCTCCTCGACGTACGGTCCGCCCTGCGGCCGGAGCTGCGGCTCCTCGCCGCGTCGGCCACGACGGACGCCGAGGGGTGGGCGCGGCTGCTGGGCGACGCGCCGGTGATCGAGGCCGAGGGCGTCTCGTACCCCGTGGAGACGGTCTGGGCGCCGCCCGCCGGCCCGGTACGCCCGCCGCACGGCATGCGCGTCGATCCGGCGCTGCTCACGCATGTGGCCGCGGTGGTGCGCAGGGCGCTCGCCGAGCGGGAGGGCGATGTGCTGTGCTTCCTGCCCGGCGTGGGCGAGATCGCGCGGGTGGCGGGGCAGCTGTCCGGGGTGAGCGCCGAGGTGCTCCAGGTGCACGGGCGGGCGCCGGCGGCGGTCCAGGACGCCGTGCTGGCGGGCTCCGCCGGTGGGCGCAGGGTGGTGCTGGCGACATCGGTCGCGGAGTCGAGCCTGACCGTGCCGGGGGTACGGGTCGTGGTGGACTGCGGGCTCGCGCGTGAGCCCCGTACCGACCATGCCCGGGGGCTGAGCGCGCTGACGACCGTACGGGCCTCGCAGGCGGCCGCCCGGCAGCGGGCGGGGCGGGCCGGGCGTGAGGCGCCCGGCGCGGTCTACCGGTGCTGGGACCCGGCCGAGGACGTACGGCTGCCGCGCTTCCCCTCCCCCGAGATCAAGGTCGCGGACCTGACGGCGTTCGCCCTCCAGGCGGCGTGCTGGGGCGACCCCGACGCGAGCGGTCTCGCTCTGCTGGATCCGCCGCCCGCCGGCGCGATGGCGGCGGCCCGTACGGTGCTTACGGCGATCGGGGCCGTCGACGCGTCGGGCCGGCCGACGGAGCGAGGCGCGCGGATGGCGCGCCTCGGCCTGCACCCCCGGCTCGCGCGGGCGCTCCTGGACGGCGCGCGCGAGGTCGGCGCCCGCCGTGCGGCGGAGGTGGTCGCCCTGCTGAGCGAGGAACCGCCGAGGGAGTACGGCGACGACCTGGCCGCGGCCTGGCGCGCGGCCCGGCGCGGGAACGACGCCTACGGGGCGCGCTGGCGCCAGGAGGCGCGGCGGCTGGCGTCGGCGGCGGGCTCGTCCGCCGCCGACGCCGCCGAGACCGCCGGGGGCGGCGACGACGCCGTCGCGGGGCTGGTGGCCGCCTTCGCGTTTCCCGAGCGGGTCGCGAAGCGCCGCGGGGAGGGCGCCTACCTGATGGCGTCCGGCACCGGGGCGGAGCTCGCCGACGGGTCGCGGCTGCGCAGTGCCCCGTGGCTGGCGGTCGCGGTCGCCGACCGCCCCGTCCACGCGGCCTCCGCGCGCGTGCGCCTCGCCGCGGTCGTCGACGAGGACACCGCGCGCCTGGCCGCCGAGCACCTGCTCGTCGCGGGTGAGGAGGTGCGCTGGGAGGGCGGGGACGTCGTCTCGCGGCATGTGCGGCGCCTCGGCGCGGTCGAGCTGACCGTACGGGCGCTCACCGAGCCGGATCCGCGACGCGTACGGGAAGCGCTGCTCGACGGTCTGCGGCGCGAGGGTCTCGGGCTGCTCCGCTGGACCCGTGACGCACGGGCCCTGCGGGAGCGCCTCGCCTTCCTGCGCCGGGTGCTGGGCGCGCCCTGGCCCGACGTGTCCGACGCGGCGCTGACGGACCGTACCGACGCGTGGCTGGAGCCGGAACTGTCACGGGCCCGCAGGAGGGCCGACCTCGGCCGGATCGAGGCGGGCCAGGCGCTGAACCGGCTGCTCCCGTGGGCGACCGGTGAGGCGGCGCGGCTGGACGAGCTGGCGCCGGAGCGGATCGAGGTGCCGAGCGGGTCGCGGGTGCGGGTGGAGTACGGGGGTGAGCAGCCCGTACTGGCGGTGAAGCTCCAGGAGATGTTCGGGCTGGCCGAGACGCCGCGCGTGGCGGGGGTGCCGGTGCTGGTGCACCTGCTGTCCCCGGCGGGGCGGCCGGCGGCCGTCACCGCCGATCTGGCGTCCTTCTGGCGGGACGGGTACCGGGGGGTGCGGGCGGAGCTGCGCGGCCGTTACCCGAAGCACCCGTGGCCGCAGGACCCGGCGGCGGCCGCCGCGACGAAGTACACGAAGGCGCGTCTCGAACGGGGCTGAGGCCGGAAGGCCGGCCCGTCAGGCACTGACGGGCTCCGGTCGCGGCGCCGGGTCCTCGGCCGGGTCCCCGGGCCCGCGTCCTCGCGCCTCCAGGTACAGGGCCAGCGCGAGGAGGGAGCCGCCGAGGATCAGGAAGCCCCAGGGAAGGTACGAGGTGAGCATGAGCACCGCGGTGCGGTTCTTCTTCACCAGCGCGACGGTGGCGTCGACGTAGTCCTCGCGCATCTTCACGTGACCGGCGAACGCGGTGACCTTGTCGCGGCCGCCCAGGAGGCTGCCGCCGCGCAGTTCCTCCCGATGGATCTCCTCGCCGTTCACGGGAGCGCCCGTGACGGGGTCGACCCAGAACATTCGACGGGTGGTGTACCAGCGTGTCGTTCCCGTCTGCTGTTCCAGCTTCGTCGCGTCGATCCCCGGCATGGGCATCTTCCTTGGGTACTTCACCTTGGTCCACGGGACGGTCTGCTCGAAGTAGTAGACGTCCATGCCGCGGAACGTCCGTTCGCCCTTGTAGTGGATGGGCGCGGAGGTGCGGGTCTGCGCGTCGAAGTACGCGTAGTCGCGCTTCTCCGTGAGGAAGGGCCACTTGAACTCGATGCCCTCGCGCCTGACGGGGTCGCCGTCGACCATCTCCCCCGTGGCGTGCACGGGGGCCTGGCTGTGGGCGTCGAAGATGTAGCGCTCGGGGATGGCCGAGACCATCTTGCCGTCGGGGCCCTGGACGTACGAGAGGGAGTCCCAGACGACCACGTCGCGGCCGGCGCTCCGCTCGATCTTCTCGGACTCCTCGACGTTGCCCTTGAGGGTCTGGACGATGGTGACCTTGTCGACCTTCTTCGCCTTCATGGAGCCGTACTCCAGGAGCGTCGCGGGCTTCGCCTCCAGGACCATCTCCTGGTACTGGCCGGGCGGGATCTTGGCGAGGCGCGGGAAGGCGTACCAGCGCAGGAGCGGCGACAGGGCGGTGAAGAAGACCGCGAAGGCGAGCAGGACCAGGCTGGCTTTACGGCGCACGGCGGCGGCCCCTCTACTTCTTCGGCCCGGGGACGGTCGTCAGCAGGGGCTTGGGCGACGTCTCCCCCGGCGGCGAACCGACGGCCGTGAGGGCGAGGACGAGCGCGAGGGCGGCGGCCAGCCCGACGGCGGCGGCGACGAGAGCACGCATGCCCGGCCTCCCAGGATCTGATACTGCGTCAGGCGGTGGGGAGGGGCACCGTAGCAACGAGGCCGTGAGATGAGAACACGTCGGACCGGTCAGCCACCGGCGCGCATGCCGCCGCCCCGGCCGGAACGGCGTCCGGGCGGGGCGGCGGCGACGGGTCCGGGGTTGCCGGGCCCCTTACGCGGTGGGCGTGGCGGAGGGCGGTGCCGAGGGGGTGGTGGACGGCTCGGCCGGCGGCGCGGTGGTGGCCGCCGTGACGGTCAGCTCGACGACGAGGACCACGCCGTCGACGGTCGTCAGCCGCAGCTTGTACGTTCCCGCGTTGCCGTCCGTGTGGATCACGGGAAGCTTCAGCAGGCCGTCGGCGCCGGCCTTCAGAGCGGTCAGGGTACGGACCGCCTTGCCGTCGGCGCCCTTGAAGTACGGGCCCTTGTCGTTCTGGACGGGCCGGCCGGTGTCGCCCGTGACCATCGTCGCGGTCACCCCGACACCCGCCGCCGCCTTGCCCTTGTACGTCGCCTTCACCTCGACGGCGTCGGCGAACGAGCCGTCGGCCCGGGCCGCCAGCTCCTTGTCCGACGTACGGACCAGCGCGTCGGACCGCGGCGCGGGCGCCGGCGCGGCCTTGACGGTGGCGGAGAAGTCGGCGGCGGGGGCGGCGGCGCCGAGCGCCTTGGCGTGCACCACGAAGCTGCCGGGGCGGTCGCCCGCGCCGAGCACCGGGGCGGTGGCGATGCCGTCGACGCCGGTGGTCGCGACGACGCGGGTCGCGGCGCCCGGGAAGCGCGCCGCCGTGTCGCCGACGATCTGGAACTGGACCTTGGCGCCCGGGACGGGCTTGCCCGCGGCGGTCTTGGCGCGTACCCGCAACCGGTCGGAGAACTTCCCGCCCTCGGTCGCGGTCACGCTCGCGCTGCCGAGCCGCTCCAGGGCGGTGACGGGCGCCGGGGCGGGGTCGACGGGCGGCTTGGTGGGCGGAGGCGTCGTGGGCGGCTTGGCCGGGGGGGTCGTCGGCGGTTTGGC
>NZ_VBVX01000171.1 GCF_005981925.1 Streptomyces albidochromogenes | reverse complement strand
CCACCGGGCCCGGCCGCCGCGCGACTACCCTGCGGTGCAACCCGCTCTCAAGGAGGACGCCAGGTGCCGCAATCCCTCGACGCCGTCGCGGTACGCACCTGGTGCTCGCTGGCCCTGGAGGCCCTGGGCAGAGCCCGCGAGGAGATCGACGCGATCAACGTCTATCCGGTCGCGGACGGGGACACCGGCACCAACCTCTACCTGACCGTGGAATCCGCCTCCCAGGCCGTCGAGGCGGTGTTCACCGCCCACGAGACCGTCACCCGGACCGGATCCGGCCGGGCATCGGCCCCCGCCCTCGCCGACGCGGTACGGGCCATGGCGCACGGCGCGCTCATCGGCGCCCGGGGCAACTCGGGAACCATCCTGGCCCAGCTGCTGCGCGGCATGGCGCAGGTGCTCTCCGGCCGGGCGGCCGACGCCGAGGCGCTGCGCCGGGCGCTGCGCCGGGCCGCCGAATCGGCGTACCAGGCGGTCGCGCACCCCGTCGAGGGCACCGTCCTCACCGTGGCCACGGCCGCCGCCGAGGCCGCCGAGCGGACGGGCGGCGACGCCACCGCAGTGGTGCGGGCGGCGTACGAGGGGGCGCGCACCGCCCTGGACGCCACGCCTCGGCAGCTGGCGGTGCTCGGCCGCGCGGGCGTGGTCGACGCGGGCGGCCGGGGCCTGGTGGCCGTGCTCGGCGCGCTGGTCGAAGCCGTCTCGGGCGAGGCCGTCGCCGTACGCGCGCGACAGGCGCCGACGCCGCTGCCCGAGGACGACGACTGCCCGGCGGACGCCCCGCAGGAGGGCGGCCCGGCCTTCGAGGTGATCTACCTGCTGGAGGCGGACGACGCTGCGGTGGCCCGGCTGCGCACCCGGCTCGACGGGCTCGGGGACTCGCTGGTCGTCGTCGGCGGCGACGGCCTGTGGAACGTCCACGTGCACGTGGACGACGCCGGCGCCGCCGTGGAGGCGGGCGTCGAGGCGGGCCGCCCGTACCGCATCCGCATCACCCACTTCGCCGCCGACCGTCTCGCCCCGCCCCGGGAGCGGGCCCAGCGGGCGGTCGTCGCCGTCGTACCGGGCGAGGGGCTCGCCGGGCTGTGCGCGGAGGCCGGCGCGACGACGGTCCTCGCGCGCCCCGGAGAGCCGCCCGCGAGCGGGGAGCTGGCGGAGGCGATCCGGCGCGCCCACGCGCGCGAGGTCGTCCTGCTGCCGAACGACGCGGACCTGCGGCACACGGCGGCCGCGGCGGCCGAGCAGGTGCGGACCGAAGGGGTACGGGTCGCCCTCATCCCGACCCGGGCGGCGGTCCAGGGCATCGCGGCCCTCGCCGTCCACGAACCCGAACGCCGCTTCGACGAGGACGTCGTGGCGATGACCTCGGCGGCCGGCGCCACCCGCTACGGCGAACTGGCCGTCGCCGAACGGCAGTCGTGGACGACGGCCGGCATCTGCCAGGCGGGCGACGTGCTCGGCCTGATCGACGGCGACGTCGCCGTGATCGGCTCCGACCTGACCGCGGCGGCCCGCACCGTCCTGGACCGGATGCTGGCTGCGGGCGGCGAGATGGTCACGCTCGTCCTCGGCGAGGACGCGCCGGCGGACCTCGCCGCGTACCTGGAGGCGTACGTGCGCGAGACCCACCTGGCGGTGGACACGGTGACGTACGACGGCGGCCGCCAGTCGTCCCCGCTGCTGATCGGCGTCGAATAGCGCCTCCCGTGAGGGAACGTGGCCCGTTGTCAGTGGTGTGGTGTGCAATGGTCCCGTGCCCGCGCTCGACGAACCACTCAAGAAGACGCTCGGCGGCACCACCGCGAAGGTGATGGCCGAGCACCTCGACCTGCACACGGTCGGAGACCTGCTGCACCACTACCCCCGGCGGTACGCCGAGCGCGGCGAGCTGACCCAGCTCGCCGACCTCCCGCTCGACGAGCACGCCACCGTCGTGGCGCAGGTCGCCGACGCCCGCGTCCTGCGCTTCAACAACGGCAAGGGGCAGCGCCTGGAAGTGACCCTCACCGACGGCAGCGGACGGCTCCAGCTGGTCTTCTTCGGCAAGTCGATCTACCACCACCAGAAGGAGCTGCTGCCCGGCCGCCGCGGCATGTTCTCCGGCAAGGTCGGCATGTTCCGCAACATCCGCCAGCTGTCCCACCCGGCGTACGAGATGCTCGGCGCGGACAGCGGCGCGGACGCCGTCGAGGCCTGGGCGAACCAGCTGATCCCGCTCTACCCCGCCTGTGCCCAGATGGAGAGCTGGAAGATCGCCAAGACGGTCGACGTGGTGCTGGCCTCCATGGAGGCCACCGGCTGGCAGGAGATCGCCGACCCCCTGCCGCCCGCCCTGCGCGAGGGCCGGGGCCTGACCGACCTGCCCGACGCGTTCCGCAAGGTGCACCGGCCGCGCACCAAGGCCGACATCGCCGAGGCGCGCGACCGGCTCAAGTGGGACGAGGCGTTCGTCCTGCAAGTCGCGCTGGCCCGGCGCCGGTTCGCCGACAGTCAGCTGCCGGCCGTCGCCCGCAGGCCCGTCCCCGGCGGTCTGCTGGACGCCTTCGACGCCAAGCTGCCCTTCACGCTCACCGACGGGCAGCAGCGCGTCTCCAAGGAGATCTTCGACGACCTGGCCACCGAGCACCCCATGCACCGGCTGCTCCAGGGCGAGGTCGGATCGGGAAAGACCATGGTCGCGCTGCGCGCGATGCTCGCCGTCGTCGACGCGGGCGGACAGGCGGCGATGCTCGCGCCCACCGAGGTGCTCGCCCAGCAGCACCACCGGTCGATCACCGAGATGATGGGCGAGCTGGCCGAGGGGGGCCTGCTCGGCGGCGCCGAGCAGGGCACCAAGGTCGTGCTGCTCACCGGCTCCATGGGCATGCCCGCCCGCCGCCAGGCCCTGCTGGACCTGGTCACCGGCGAGGCCGGCGTCGTCATCGGCACGCACGCGCTGATCGAGGACAAGGTGCGGTTCCACGACCTCGGCCTGGTCGTCGTGGACGAACAGCACCGCTTCGGCGTCGAGCAGCGCGACGCCCTGCGCTCCAAGGGCAAGCAGCCCCCGCACCTGCTCGTCATGACGGCCACCCCCATCCCGCGCACGGTCGCGATGACCGTCTTCGGCGATCTGGAGACCTCCGTCCTGGACCAGCTTCCGGCCGGCCGCTCGCCCATCGCCACCCACGTCGTCCCGGCCAAGGACAAGCCGCACTTCCTCGCCCGCGCGTGGGAGCGCGTGCGCGAGGAAGTGGAGAACGGGCACCAGGCGTACGTCGTCTGCCCCCGCATCGGCGACGGCGAGGACGACCCCAAGGGCGCCAAGGGCGGCCGGAAGAAGGCCGCGGCCGCCGAGGAGGACCCGGAGAAGCGGCCGCCGCTCGCCGTGGTGGAGATCGCCGAGCAGATCGCCGCCGGCCCCCTGAAGGGCCTGCGCGTCGAAGTGCTGCACGGCCGGATGCAGCCCGACGACAAGGACGACGTCATGCGCCGCTTCTCCGCCGGCGACGTGGACGTCCTGGTCGCCACCACCGTCATCGAGGTCGGCGTGAACGTGCCCAACGCCACCGCCATGGTGATCATGGACGCCGACCGGTTCGGCGTCTCGCAGCTGCACCAGCTGCGCGGCCGGGTCGGCCGGGGATCTGCCCCCGGGCTGTGTCTGCTGGTCAGCGAGACGCACGAGGCGAGCCCGGCCCGCGCGAGGCTGGCCGCCGTGGCCGCCACCCTCGACGGCTTCGAGCTCTCCCGCATCGACCTCGAACAGCGCCGCGAGGGCGATGTGCTCGGCCAGGCCCAGTCCGGCGTCCGCTCGTCCCTGCGGATGCTCGCCGTCATCGACGACGAGGAGGTCATCGTGGCGGCCCGCGAGGAGGCCGCCGCCGTGGTCGCCGCCGACCCGGAGCTCGAACGGCTCCCGGAGCTGCGCACCGCCCTCGACGCCCTGCTGGACAAGGAGCGGGAGCAGTATCTCGACAAGGGCTGACAATGGGGGAGCGGAACCCGTTCCGCTCGCCCGCACCTACGACGCTAGGACCCGACACCCATGACCCGCGTGATCGCCGGCACGGCCGGCGGACGCCGCCTGGCCGTCCCGCCGGGCAACGGCACCCGCCCCACCTCCGACCGCGCGCGCGAGGGCCTGTTCTCCACCTGGCAGTCGCTGCTCGGCACGCTGGAGGGCATCAGGATCGCCGACCTGTACGCGGGTTCGGGCGCCGTGGGGCTGGAGGCGCTGTCGCGCGGCGCAGCGCACGCCCTGCTGGTCGAGGCCGACAGCCGGGCCGCCCGCACGGTCCGGGACAACGTCCGCACCCTGGGCTTGCCCGGCGCCGAGGTCCGGGCGGGCAAAGCGGAGCAGATCGTGACGGGCCCGGCGCCCGAGACGCCGTACGACGTGGTGTTCCTCGACCCTCCGTACGCCGTCACGGACGACGATCTTCGGGAGATCCTCCTCACACTCCGCACCCAGGGCTGGCTCGCGGACGACGCCGTGGCCACCGTGGAGCGCAGCACAAGAGGTGGAGAGTTCAACTGGCCCAAGGGATTCGAGCCACTGCGGGCCCGTCGCTACGGCGAGGGCACGCTTTGGTACGGTCGCGCCGCCTCTACGTGCGAAGACGCACGATGACCGGACCGGAGAGCGAGGGACTACAGATGCGCCGCGCAGTCTGTCCCGGGTCATTCGACCCGATCACCAATGGACATCTCGACATCATTGCCCGCGCCTCCAAGCTGTACGACGTCGTACACGTCGCGGTGATGATCAACCAGTCGAAGCAGGGGCTGTTCACGGTCGAGGAGCGGATCGACCTGATCCGCGAGATCACCGCCGAGTTCGGCAACGTGGAGGTCGAGGCCTTCCACGGCCTCCTCGTCGACTTCTGCAAGCAGCGCGACATCCCCGCCATCGTGAAGGGCCTGCGCGCGGTCAGCGACTTCGACTACGAGCTCCAGATGGCCCAGATGAACAACGGCCTCTCGGGCGTCGAGACCCTGTTCGTCCCCACCAACCCCACCTACAGCTTCCTGTCCTCCAGCCTGGTCAAGGAGGTCGCCGCCTGGGGCGGCGACGTCTCCCACCTGGTCCCCCCGAGGGTGCTCGGCGCGCTCACCGAGCGCCTCACCAAGAAGTGACAATCTGACGGAACGTCACCAGGTGTCGGACGGGGGCCGACTGCCCGTACAGTCGTCCCGTCCGTCTCCAGCCGGAAGAACAGGTGGCGAGCACACGGTGGACGTGCAGAAGAAGCTCGACGAGATCGTCGAAGCGGTGGGCAGCGCCCGGTCGATGCCCATGTCGGCCTCGTGCGTGGTCAACCGCGCCGATCTGCTCTCGATGCTCGAAGAGGTGCGCCAGGCACTGCCCGGCTCCCTGGCGCAGGCCCAGGAGCTGATCGGCGGCCACGAGCAGATCACCGAGCGGGCCCGCCAGGAGGCCGAGCGGATCATCGAGTCCGCGCACGCCGAACGCGGATCGCTCATCTCCGACACCGAGGTCGCCCGCCGCTCCCAGGAGGAGGCCGACCGCATCCTCGCCGAGGCCCGCCGTGACGCGGAGGAGATCCGCGCCGAGGCCGACGAGTACGTCGACTCCAAGCTCGCGAACTTCGAGGTCGTCCTCACCAAGACCCTCGGCTCCGTCGACCGAGGCCGCGAGAAGCTGCTCGGCCGCGGCCCCGGCCTCGACGACCAGGGATACGCCGACGAAGAGGCCCCCGAGCGCAGCCACGACCCGGAAACGCTGCGCCGGCGCGCGGACGAGTACGTCGACACCAAGCTCGGCGCCTTCGAGGCCGTTCTCTCCAAGACCCTGGAAGCGGTCGGCCGCGGCCGGCAGAAGCTGCACGGCCGGGTGGCCTCGGACGAGCTCGGCGCGCACATGGTGGCCCAGGACGAGGCCGGAGCGCAGCACAGCAGCGACGCGGACTTCCTCGCCGACCTGGCCGAGCCGCAGGCCGCCGTGCCCGCGGCCGCCCCGCAGCAGGCGCCGCACATCCCCGCGCAGCAGCCGTACGACCCGTACGCCTACCAGCAGCCGGCCCAGCAGCAGGACGCCTACGCGTACCAGCAGCCCCAGGACCCGTACGCCGCCCAGCAGCCCGATCCGTACGGCTACCAGCAGGACCCCTACGCGTACCAGCAGCAGCACCAGCAGCAGGGCTACGACCAGGGCCAGGACTACGGCCATCCGCAGCAGCAGGGGCACGCCCCCCAGCAGGGCGCGCTCGACGAGACCAGCCTGTTCGACACGAGCATGATCGACCTCGATCGGCTGCGCGAGTACGAACAGGGGCGCTAGCCGCCGATTGGGCCCTGAGCGAAGCGTCAAGTATCCTGGCTCTTCGGTCGCGCGTATGCCCGCGATCTCGGCTGCCCGCTTCGCGTTCCGCGACGGCGACACGGCGGCCCACCACAGCGAACCGAAAGCAGGAAGACCCCTGAACGCCCACCTTGACCACCGCAACCCCCTCGTGTTCGACACGCACGAGCTGGGCCGGCGTCCCGGTGCGCTCCAGCGGCTGACCCGCTCGGTGGGCGCCCCCAAGGACCTCGGTCTCGACGGGGTCATCGGCGTGCCCGAGGGCGCGCCGGTGGATCTCAGACTCCGCCTTGAATCCGTCATGGAAGGGGTGCTCGTCACAGGCACCGCCCGTGCGACGGCCGAGGGGGAGTGCGTAAGGTGTCTGGAGCCGCTGGAGCTGGACGTTGCAGCGGACTTCCAGGAGATGTTCTCGTACCCTGCCGCCGATGACCGGGGCCGCTCAAAGGCGGAACCGGCCGACGACGACGAGGACGACGAGGACAGGCTCTACCTCGAGGACGGTCTTTTCGACCTCGAGTCCGTGCTGCGCGATGCGGTGGTGCTCGCACTGCCGATGCAGCCGGTGTGCCGGGAGGACTGCCCCGGCCTGTGCCCGCAGTGCGGGATCAGGCTGGACGAGAATCCCGATCACAACCATGACGCCGTCGACATTCGATGGGCGGCACTGCAAGGACTCGCCGGGACCAACCAGGACGGCGAGAAGGACAACATTGGCGACGCCGCCGAGTCGGGCGTCGACGAGAAGCAGGAGAAGTAGCCGTGGCTGTTCCGAAGCGGAAGATGTCGCGCAGCAACACGCGCCACCGCCGGTCGCAGTGGAAGGCTGCGGTCCCCACCCTGGTTTCGTGTGAGCGTTGCCAGGAGCCGAAGCTCCAGCACATCGCGTGCCCGAGCTGCGGCACGTACAACAAGCGCCAGGTTCTCGAGGTCTGAGCGGCTGGTGAGAGGCACGATGTCTGACGCCAAGGCGGACAACGCCAAGAAGCCGGCGGAGAACACGGCCTCGTCCCACACGCTTCTGGAAGGGCGGCTCGGGTATCAGCTCGAGTCCGCCCTTCTGGTGCGCGCGCTGACCCACCGTTCGTACGCGTACGAGAACGGCGGTCTGCCCACCAACGAGCGTCTGGAGTTCCTCGGGGACTCCGTGCTCGGCCTGGTGGTCACGGACACGCTGTACCGGACCCACCCCGATCTGCCGGAAGGCCAGCTGGCCAAACTGCGGGCCGCGGTGGTCAATTCTCGTGCGCTGGCGGAGGTGGGCCGCGGCCTCGAACTCGGCTCCTTCATCCGGCTCGGCCGGGGCGAAGAGGGCACGGGTGGCAGGGACAAGGCATCCATCCTCGCCGACACCCTCGAAGCGGTGATCGGCGCGGTCTATCTCGACCAGGGTCTCGGAGCCGCATCGGAGCTGGTGCACCGGCTCTTCGATCCGCTGATCGAGAAGTCTTCGAGCCTCGGTGCGGGCCTGGACTGGAAGACCAGTCTCCAGGAGCTCACCGCGAGCGAGGGCCTCGGGGTTCCCGAGTACCTCGTGTCGGAGACCGGACCGGACCACGAGAAGACCTTCACTGCTGCTGCCCGCGTCGGTGGTGTCTCGTACGGCACCGGCACCGGCCGCAGCAAGAAGGAAGCGGAACAGCAGGCGGCGGAGTCCGCGTGGCGCGCGATTCGCGCGGACGCGGACGAGCGCGCGGCGGCGGCCTCGGCCACCGCCGAGGCGGAGTCCGTCCCGGCGGCGGCCGAGGACGCGGCGTCGTCGGCCGAGGCCAACGCCTGAGTGATGTGAGCACTGCTTTCTGTGCCCCCTGCCGGATTCCGGCAGGGGGCACAGAGGTATGCTGCTGCCGTGCCCGAGCTCCCCGAAGTCGAAGTCGTACGTCGCGGGTTGGAGCGCTGGGTCACCGGCCGGACCGTCGCCGAGGTGCAGGTCCTGCACCCCCGGGCGGTACGCCGCCACCTCGCCGGCGGCGAGGACTTCGCCGTACGTCTCCAGGGGCACCGCGTCGGCGCCGCGCGCCGCCGGGGCAAGTACCTGTGGCTGCCGCTGGAGGACACCGCCGCCTCCGTACTCGGCCATCTCGGCATGAGCGGCCAGCTGCTCGTACAGCCCGAGACCGCCCCCGACGAGAAGCACCTGCGCATCCGCGTCCGCTTCGACGACGCCCTCGGTACGGAGCTGCGCTTCGTCGACCAGCGGACCTTCGGCGGGCTCTCGCTGCACGACAACGCTCCCGACGGGCTCCCCGACGTCATCGCGCACATCGCACGCGACCCGCTGGACCCGCTCTTCGACGACGACGCGTTCTGCGCGGCGCTGCGCCTGCGCCGTACGACCGTCAAGCGCGCCCTGCTCGACCAGTCGCTGATCAGCGGCGTCGGCAACATCTACGCGGACGAGGCGCTGTGGCGCGCGCGGCTGCACTACGACCGCCCCACCGCGACCCTCACGCGCCCCCGCGCGAGCGAACTCCTGGGCCACGCCCGGGACGTCATGAACGCCGCGCTCGCCGTCGGCGGCACCAGCTTCGACAGCCTCTACGTGAACGTGAACGGCGAGTCCGGGTACTTCGAGCGGTCACTCGACGCGTACGGGCGCGAGGACGAACCCTGCCGGCGCTGCGGCACGGCGCTGCGGCGGCGGCCCTGGATGAACCGCTCCAGCTACTTCTGCCCGCGCTGCCAGCGCCCGCCGGCGATCCGCCGCCCGAGCTAGAGCGCTACGCGCGCGCCGCCTGCCCACCTCGCGTCTCGTCGTACCGCGCCTGCGCCGTCAGCACCTGCGGCATGCGGCCCTCGATCAGCTCGATGAGGGCGATCAGCCGGCCCGCGACCTCCTGGCCCAGCGGGGTCAGCTCGTAGTCCACGCGCGGCGGGTTGGTCGGCTGCGCCTGCCTGCTGACAAGCCCGTCGCGCTCCAGCGCGTGCAGCGTCTGGGACAGCATCTTCTCGCTCACGCCGTCGACCCGGCGGCGCAGCTCGTTGAAGCGCAGCGTGCCGCCCTCGCGCAGGGCGCCCACCGTCAGGCTGCCCCACCGCCCCGTCACCGCCTCCAGGACGCTCCGCGACGGGCACTGCCGGGAGAACACGTCGAAGGCCGAGTCCCCGCACGTTTCCTGCGCTGTGGTGTCCATACGGCCAGCATACTCCTGGAGAGCGCTAACTAAGGGGTTGCGCTTTCTGGAAGTTAGTGTTTTTCTTCTCTGGCCAGCCACCGAGCAGAACCCCGACGAGGAGTGCACCCGTGACCAGCCCTGTTGTTCCGCCCGTTGTCTCGATCGCCTACCACTCCGGCTACGGCCACACCGCGGTCGTCGCCGAGGCCGTCCGGGCCGGTGCCGCCGACGCGGGTGCCACCGTCCACGTCGTCGACGTCGCCGGGATCACCGATGAGCAGTGGCAGCTGCTCGACGCCTCCGACGCGATCGTGTTCGGCTCGCCCACCTACATGGGGACCGCCTCCGGCGCGTTCCACCAGTTCGCGGAGGACACCTCCAAGCGCTGGTTCACCCAGGCCTGGCAGGACAAGCTGGCGGCCGGCTTCACCAACTCCGGCTCCAAGAGCGGCGACAAACTGCACACGCTCCAGTACTTCCAGACCCTCGCCGCCCAGCACGCCATGCACTGGGTGAACCTTGGCCTCCAGCCCGGCTGGAACACCACCGAGGGTTCCGAGAACGACCTCAACCGCCTGGGATTCTTCTCGGGCGCCGGTGCCCAGACGAACAACGACGAGGGCCCCGACGCCGTCCACAAGGCGGACATCGCCACCGCCGAGCACCTCGGGCGCCGGATCGCGGAGACCGCCAGGGTGTTCACGGCGGGCCGGGCGGCCGTCGCGGCCTGACCCTGCGGCCTTCACGGCACCGCGCGATAAGCAAAGGCCCCCGTCCGTCCGGACGGGGGCCTGCGTGCTGAGGCGGGGCGGGGTCAGAAGCCGAAGTTCTGGGTCCACCAGGGGCCGCCGGGGGCCATGTGCACGCCGACGCCCAGGGTCTTGAACTCGCAGTTCAGTATGTTCGCCCGGTGGCCCTCGCTGTTCATCCAGGCGTCCATCACCGCTTCGGCGTCGGCCTGGCCGCGGGCGATGTTCTCGCCGCCCAGCCCGTCGATACCCGCCTTCTCGGCGCGGTCCCAGGGGGTCGCCCCGTCCGGGTCGGTGTGGTCGAAGAAGCCGCGGGCGGCCATGTCCTCGCTGAAGTCCTGCGCCAGCTCGCCGAGCGGCCTGTCGGCCCGTACCGGTGAGCAGCCGGCCGCCACGCGCTCCTTGTTGACCAGCGTCAGGACGGCCGCCTCGGCGGCCGTCTCGGTGCCGGAGCCGCCGGCGTCGCCGCCACCGGTCTCGGGCACCTTCACGGACGGAACCGGCACCACGCGTTCGGGCTTCGCCGTCTTCGGCGGCGCTGCGGGCTTCTCGGTGCGCCGGTCCTCGGCCGTCCGCCGCTCGGACGGCTTGGCCGACGGCTTCGCGGAGGGCTTCTGCGCGGACTTCGAAGGCTGGGACGGCGTGCGCGAAGGGGACTTCGACGGCGCGTGGGCCGGACCGGTGTCCTCGGCGGCCGGAGTGGTCGCCCGGTCCGTCGGCTGCGCCGAGCTGCCGCCCTGTGTCTCCAGCCCGGCCGTGCCCTCGGCGCTGACCCGGTCGCCCGAGCCGCCGCTGATGGAGAAGTTCTCCCCACCGGGCAGCAGCCCGGAGGTGACCGCGACGGCCCCCAGGGCCACGGCGGCGGAGACGCCGAGCAGGCCGGTGCGTACGGGCGCGGCCCGCTTCTTCCGGCGGCGCGCACTCCCCTGGTGCCGGCCTGCCGGTACGTCCGCGTGGTCTGCTGCTACGGGTCCGGCGGCGGAGCGACGATGGCGTCCCATCTGCTGTGCCTTCCTGGTGCTCGATCGACGTGGTCAACGCCGATACGTCTCACCCGAACGGGTGAGGCTTTATTTCGTCGGGACTGTACGCCATGACGCGTGGGGGCGAAGTGCCTCGTGAGCAATTGGCCAGTTAGCGTTCGGGCATGAACGAAGAAGTGCGGCTCACCGCCTGGGTACGCGGCCGAGTACAGGGAGTGGGCTTCCGCTGGTTCACCAGGGCAAACGCTTTGGAGATCGGCGGCCTCACCGGCTTCGCGCTGAATCTGGAAGACGGCCGGGTGCAGGTCGTGGCCGAGGGGCCGCGTGAGAATTGCCACCGTCTGCTGGACTGGCTGCGCTCCGCCGACACTCCCGGGCGGGTTGACGGTGTGACCGAGATCTGGGGCACGCCGCGCGGGGGTTACGCGGGCTTCGCGATGCGTTGATCATTTCGCGGCGGGGGCGCCCGGGGCGCGTTCCGGGAATGCCCGTGGCAGGTGCCCGGGGCAGAAACGACCTGGTGGTTGCCAAGAAACGGTTGGCGTGGAAAGCTGCCGGTGTACGGATGATCTCTACGCCCCCTGGGCCCCGTGAAAGAGGCGGCGCCGCGCATTCGCGGCCGCGCGCCCCCGGGCTGCCACGCGATACGGGGCGTGATCGTGTTGACCGTCAAACTTTTTGGTGAGACTCTGGAAGCCCCGCGCACCTTAGCTGTTTGGCATTGAGAACAACAGAGATGACAAGCACCGCGGGTGCGATTCCCTCACGACCCACCACCGCTTCGGTCGGTCACTCAGTGTGGAGGACCATCCATCATGGCAAAGGCGCTTCTCGGTTACGTCGGCGGCTCCGACCCGCGACTCCTCGCCGAGATGCGACGGCTTCAGCAGCGCGTCCAGGATCTTGAGTCCGAGCTCAACCGGATTCAGTCCGAGAACGACGCGCTGAGCGCCGCCGCTCACCACCGCGGAGATTCGCTGCTCGACAGCATCGACATCGACGTACCCCAGGCGGAGCCCGCGCTCACCTGACACGGCTCGTAGGACATTCCGAGCCCGTCAGGCTGTCCGTATCAGCCGCTTGAGATCTGCTCAAGATCTATCAGCAAGACATTGCAAGGGACGCTTCGGCGTCCCTTCTTTCTTTCCCGGCCGTGCGTACACCTCTTCCCTTACCGTCTGATGTGCCCTGCACCTTCATGGGTGAAACCGGTGGTGAAAGGTAGAGTGCGGCGGTGCATCTCAAGGCCATGACTCTCCGCGGTTTCAAGTCATTCGCATCGGCCACGACACTCCGGTTCGAACCCGGCATCACCTGCGTCGTCGGCCCCAACGGATCGGGCAAGTCCAACGTCGTGGACGCCCTGTCCTGGGTGATGGGAGAGCAGGGGGCGAAGTCGCTGCGCGGCGGCAAGATGGAAGACGTGATCTTCGCCGGGACCACCGGGCGGCCGCCGCTCGGCCGGGCCGAGGTCTCCCTGACCATCGACAACTCCGACGGCGCGCTGCCCATCGAGTACGCCGAGGTCACCATCACGCGGATCATGTTCCGCAACGGCGGCAGCGAATACCAGATCAACGGCGACACCTGCCGGCTGCTCGACATCCAGGAACTGCTCTCGGACTCCGGCATAGGGCGAGAGATGCACGTCATCGTCGGGCAGGGCCAGCTCGACTCCGTACTGCACGCCGATCCGATGGGGCGCAGGGCGTTCATCGAGGAGGCCGCGGGCGTACTCAAGCACCGCAAGCGCAAAGAGAAAGCCCTGCGCAAGCTCGACGCGATGCAGGCGAATCTCTCGCGCGTACAGGATCTGACCGGCGAACTGAGACGCCAGCTCAAGCCGCTCGGCCGGCAGGCGGCGGTCGCCCGGCGGGCCGCCGTCATCCAGGCCGACCTGCGGGACTCCCGGCTGCGGCTGCTCGCCGACGACCTGGTGAAGCTGCGTGAGGCGCTGCGTACGGAGATCGCCGACGAGGCGGCGCTCAAGGGGCGCAAGGACGCCGCAGAGGCCCAGCTCAGGGCCGCGCTGGCGCGCGAGGCGGAGCTGGAGGACGTGGTACGCCGCCTCGCCCCGCGACTCCAGGCGGCGCAGCAGACCTGGTACGAGCTGTCGCGACTGGCCGAGCGGGTGCGCGGCACGGTCTCGCTGGCCGACGCCCGGGTGAAGAGCGCGACGGCGCCGCAGGAGGAGGAGCGCAGGGGGCGCGATCCCGAGGACATGGAACGCGAGGCCGCGCGGGTCCGCGAGCAGGAGGCGGAGCTCGAAGCCGCGCTGGAGGCGGCGCGGCGGGCGCTGGAGGACACGGCCGGGCACCGGGCCGAGCTCGAACGGGAGCTCGCGGCGGAGGAGCGCCGGCTCAAGGACGCGGCCCGCGCCATCGCCGACCGGCGCGAGGGCCTCGCCCGGCTCAGCGGCCAGGTCAACGCGGCGCGCAGCCGGGCCGGTTCGGCCCAGGCCGAGATCGACCGGCTGGCCGCCGCGCACCGGGGAGCCCAGGAGCGGGCCGCCGCCGCACAGGAGGAGTACGAGCAGCTCAAGGCCGAGGTGGAGGGGCTGGACGCGGGCGAATCCGACCTCGCCGAGCAGTACGAGGCGGCCCGGCGCGAGCTGGCCGAGGCCGAGGCCGGTCTCACGGCGGCCCGGGAGGCGGCCACCTCCACCGAGCGGCGCCGGGCGGCGACCTCCGCGCGGCACGACGCGCTGGCGCTCGGTCTGCGCCGCAAGGACGGTACGGGCGCGCTGCTCGCCGCGCAGCCCGCGCTCGCCGGTCTGCTGGGCCCGGCGGCGGAGCTGCTGACGGTGACGCCCGGCTTCGAGGTGCCGGTGGCGGCGGCGCTGGGCGCGGCGGCCGACGCGATCGCCGTCAGGGACCCGGCCACCGCGGCCGAGGCGATCCGCCTCCTGCGCAAGCAGGACGCGGGCCGGGCGGTGCTGCTGCCGGGCGGCTTCGGGGGCGCGGCGGAGGCCGGGGGCGGCTCCGGGGCATCGCCGGCGGTGATCGGCGTGCCGGGTCAGGCGGCCGGCGCCGGCGCGGACGCCGCCCGGCCGGGGACCGCGCACGGTGTGCCGGGGCAGGGCGCGGCGGCCGGTGCGCCCGGGGGGC
>NZ_VBVX01000170.1 GCF_005981925.1 Streptomyces albidochromogenes | reverse complement strand
GGGCCGCCCGGTGGGCGGTAGTCGACCCCGAGCGCGTCGAGCCGCTTGTAGTGGGCCGCCATGCGCGCCTCGAAGCCGGCGAAGTCGCGTTCGGCGGGTGCCGGCAGGTCCGCCCAGGCGACCTCGGCGAACGCGGCGAGGCGGGGGAACGTCTGGTAGTCGACCCGGCTCTGGTTCTCCATCACCTCGGTCCAGACGTTGGCCTGGGTGCCCAGGACGTGCCGGGCCTCCTCGGGCGTCAGTTCCGGCGGTACGGGCTCGAAGCGGTAGACGTCCTCCAGGGTGCGGACGTACCCGATGGGCATCGGCTCGTCGGGGCCGCCGTCCTGGCGGTGGTCGAGGTACACCTGCTGCTCGGGACACATGACGACGTCGTGCCCGGCCCGGGCGGCGGCGATCCCGCCGGCGTAACCGCGCCAGGAGGAGACGGCCGCCCCCGGCGCGAGGCCGCCTTCGAGGATCTCGTCCCACCCGATCAGGCGGCGGCCGCGCTCGGTGAGCCAGGTGTCGAAGTGCCGGACGAACCAGGACTGGAGTGCCTCCTCGTCCGTCAGGTTCAGCTCCTTCATCCGCGCCTGGACGGCCGGGGACCGCTTCCACTGGTCCTTCGACGCCTCGTCGCCGCCGATGTGGACGAAGGTGGAGGGGAAGAGGTCGAGGACCTCCTCGAAGACGCTCTCGAAGAAGCGGAGGGTGTGGTCGGTGGGGGCGAGCACGTTCTGGCTGATCCCCCAGGTGTCCCAGACGGAGAGGGGGGCGTCCGTGCAGCCGAGTTCCGGATACGCGGCGATGGCCGCCTGCGAATGGCCCGGGATGTCGATCTCGGGGACGACGGTGATGTGCCGTTCGGCGGCGTACGCGACGATCTCGCGGATGTCGTCCTGCGTGTAGTAACCGCCGTGCGGTGTCTCGGTCCACAGGTCCGAAGCCCGGTGGCCGTATTTGGTGCGCGCCCGCCATGCGCCGGTCTCGGTCAGTTTCGGGTGGCGCTTGATCTCGACGCGCCAGCCCTGGTCGTCGGTGAGGTGGAAGTGGAAGACGTTGAGTTTGTGCGCGGCGAGCAGGTCCAGATAGCGCAGCACGCCGTCCTTGGGCATGAAGTGGCGTGCCACGTCGAGCATCAGGCCGCGCCAGGCGAAGCGCGGCCTGTCCTCGATGGCCACCATCGGTACGGACCACTGGCGGGCCGGGTCGAGGGGCGCCCGCCGGAAGGCGTCGGGGCCGAGCAGTTGACGCAGTGTCTGCGCGCCCCAGAAGACGCCCGCCGGGCCTCCGCCCTCGATAAGGACCAGGTAGCCGTCCACGACGAGGCGGTAGCCCTCCGGGCCCAGGTCCTGCTCCACCCCGGGGTCGACGCGCAGTTCGACGCGGTTGCCGCCGCTGTCGCGTTCGGTGTGGGCGCCGGTGCCGTCGGGCAGGGGCAGCCCGGTGGCGGCGCCCACCGTGGCGCGCAGCCAGCGGGCGACGCCCTCGGTGCCGGGCCGGGCGAACAGGGCGGTGTCGTGGCCGAGGGGGTAGTGGCCCTGGGCGGGGGGCGCCCAGGGAGCGGCTCCGGGAGCCGGTACCAGATCGAGCATGGCGTCAGTCCTTAACCGCTCCGCCCAGCCCCGAGACCAGGCGTCGCTGTACGAGTACGAAGAAGACCAGCACCGGGACGGTCATCACCGTCGACGCTGCCATGATCCCGCCCCAGTCATTCTCCTCGGGCTTGAAGAAAACCAGCAGCGCCATCGGAAGTGTCGACTGCGAGGTGTCGCTGATGATGAAGGACTTGGCGAAGAGGAAGTCGTTCCAGGTGGAGATGAAGGAGAAGACGCTCGTCGCGACAAGGCCCGGGAAGACCAGCGGGAAAAGGATCTGCCACAGGAAGCGGGAGCGGCTCGCGCCGTCGATGTACGCCGCTTCCTCCAGCGCCTCGGGAACGGCTTTCACGAAGCCGCGCAGCATCCACACGGCGAAGGGCAGCGAGAAGGCGATGTGCGGCAGGATCAGCGAGCCGAGCGTATTGAGCTGCCCGAAGTCCCTCATGAGGAAGAAAAGAGGGATCGTCAGCGCTTCGATCGGCACCATCTGCGCGACGAGGAACATGATCAGGAGGGTGGTGCGGAACCTGAAGCGGAATCGGGTGACCGCCGTGGCCGCCAGGAATGCGATGAGCGCCGAGGCGATCACCACGACCGACGCCACGAGCAGGCTGTTGAGGAAATAGCGGCCGAATTCCTGCTGTTCGAATACCCGCCGGAAGGAGTCGAGGGACGGGGAAAGGGTCCACGGCCGGGCCTCGGTCGACTGGATCTCACCCGCCGGTTTGAACGCGGAAAGCACCATCCAGTACAGCGGAAAAGCCACGATCAGCGCGATCAGCAGCGCCGACGCCTCCGCGGCGAGCCGCCAGGGACGGCGTACGAAGGTCATATCTCTTCTCCCTGACGTCGCAGCAGCCGCAGGTACACAAGCGTGACCGCGAGCAGGATCACCAGCATGACGACGCCGATCGCCGAGCCCAGGCTGTACTGCGAGGAGGCGAACGCCTTCTGGTAGGCGTAGACGTTGAGCACGAGGTTCTGGCCGGCGATGCCGCCGCCGTTGGTCATGACGTAGATCTGCGTGAAGATCTTGAAGTCCCAGATGACCGACTGGATGGTGACGACGACCAGGATCGGACGCAGCATCGGCGCCATGACCGACCGCCAGATCCGCCACTGCGAGGCCCCGTCGAGGGACGCCGCCTCCAGCACCTCTCCCGGGATCGCCCGGATGCCCGCGTACACGGTCACCATCACGAACGGGAACGAGCACCAGACGACTTCGAGGAGGACGAGCGCGAAGGCGCTGTGGCGCCCGTACGTCCACGAGTGGTCGCCCAGGCCCAGCACCTTGTTGACGGGGCCGAAGTCCGGGTCGAAGAGAAACACCCAGACGGTGGACCCGGTGATCGCCGGAGTGGCCCACGCGCCGAGCGCGGCCGTCATCAGCGCGAGCCGGGGCACGGCCCGCACCCGCGTCAGCAGCACGGCCAGCGCGCAGCCGACCGCCAGGGTCGCCAGGACGCAGGCCGCCGCGAAGACGACCGTCGCGAGGAGCACCTGCCAGAACTGCGGGTCCTCGAAGAGGGTCGCGTAGTTGCCCAGGCCCTTGAAGGTGGTCGGCTCGCCGCCGCTGACCTGCGCCTGGGTGTACTCCAGGAAGGAGATCAGGCCGAGCTGGTAGATCGGGTAGACGAGCAGGCCGCCGAGCACGACGAGGGCGGGTGCGAGGTAGAGCCACGGCGTCCACCCGCCGCCGCGCCGTGCGGCCGCGGTCGTACCGCTCAACGCGCCGCGCCGAACGCGTCGTTCATCTTGCGCGCCGCGTCCCCGGAGGCCGCCTCGACGTCCTTGCGGCCGCTGACCACCTCCTGGAACATCGTCGGCAGCACGAGCGAGGAGTCGATCTGCGCCCAGCCCGCGGAGGCCGGCGCCGCCTTGGCGCCCGCCGCGAGCGTCTTGATGAAGGGCTCGATGAACGGCTCCTTGCCGGCGGCCTTCTCGCGCACGTCGGTGTACGTCGGCAGGAAGCCCATCGCGTCGAAGAGCTCTGCCTGCGTCTTCTTGCCGGCCAGTTCCTTCATCAGGCCGACGGCGAGCGTGCGGTGCGAACTGCTCTTCAGTACGCCGAGGTTGTTGCCGCCCGCGAAGGCGGGGGCGATCTCCCCGGCCCTGACGCCCGGCAGCGGCACCACCGCGTACTTGCCCTTCACCGTGCCCGCCTCTACGGCGGCACGGCTGAAGTCGCCGCCGATCACCATGCCCGCCTTGCCGGACGCGAAGGCGGTGACGGTGTCGTTGCCGCCCATCTCGGCGCACTTGGCGGCCGGGCAGTTGTCGTCACCGAAGAGCGAGGTGTACGCCTTGATGCCCTTGCGCGCGGCCGGGCTGTCGATGGCGGAGGTGTACGTTCCGCCGCTCTCCTCGGCGAGTTCGCCGCCATGGGCCCAGATGAAGGGCATCGCGCCGTACGTGTAGGCGCCGCCGACCGCCAGCCCGTACAGACCGGGCTTCTCCGCACGGATCCGCTTCGCGGCGGCGACGAGTTCGGCCTGCGTCTTCGGCGGCTCCAGGCCCAGGTCGTCGAAGACGTCGGTGCGGTAGTACAGCGCGCGGACGCCGACGAAGAGCGGGGCGCCGTACACCTTCCCGTCGACGGTCACCGACTGCTTCGCCGTGGGGTCGGTGTCCTCGGCGTCGCGCCAGGCGCCGAACTCCTCGGTGATGTCGGCGAGTCCGCCGTCCTTGACGTATCCGGCGGTGTCGGTGTTGCCGTACTCGATCAGGTCGGGGGCGCTCTTCGGGTCGTTGAAGGCGGCCTTGATCTTCTGGGCGCGGGTCTCGACCGGTATGTACTCGATCTCGACGTCGGCACCCTCGTGGCGGGCCCGGAAGGCGTCGACGGCACGGTCGACGACCTTCTGCTTGGGGCCGTTGCTCACTTCCTGGAAGAGCCAGACGCGCAGCGTGCCGCTCTTCTCGTCGTTCTTCGCGCTGGTGTCGGAGGTCTGCGGGGCACAGGCGGTGGCGGTGAGACCGGCCAGGCCGGCCAGTACAAAGCCGGCCGCGGGCACGGCCAGGCGGGCGGAGAGCTTCATCCTGGGACTCCTGTCAAGTCGACGTTGCAACATACGCAACGTCGGTTTCGCGCTGCACAACAGGCAGGAATCTAGATCGGCCCCCGCGAGCCGACAAGAGGTCTGAACCACCTCTCCACCACCTTGTGACCGGCGGGAGCACCCCGTGCAACGCGAACGGCCCCCGCGGCGCGCCGATGCGCGCCGCGGGGGCCGTCCCGTACCTACCGCTCGGGGCTACTTCTTGCCGCCGCCGTCCTTGCCGCCCTTGCCGCCCTTGTCCTTGTCGCCACCCGCGCCCAGAGACTCGAAGATCTCCTTGCACATCGGACAGACGGGGTACTTCTTCGGGTCGCGGCCCGGAACCCAGACCTTGCCGCAGAGCGCGACGACGGGCGTGCCGTCGAGGGCGCTCGCCATGATCTTGTCCTTCTGGACGTAATGGGCGTACCGCTCGTGGTCTCCGTCGCCGCGCGAGGTCTGCGGCGTCGGCTCGACGAGGGTCCCCGTACCTGCCCCGCGCTCGGGCTCGGGCTCAAGAGTGCTCATGGCGTCCAAGGGTACCCACCCCCGGCGCGATCAGTTCAGGCTCGGATCGTCCGGATAGGTCGCGATCATCGCCAGCTTGCTGCGCTGCCGGCGCAGTACGGCCCGCCACAGGCTCTCGGGCTCCGGCGACGACACGTCGCCGGGTTCGGACTCCACGACGTACCAGGCGCCGGTCTTCAGCTCCTCCTCCAGCTGGCCGGGTCCCCACCCCGAGTAGCCGGCGAAGATCCGCAGCGAGCCGAGCGCCGCCGCGAGGAGTTCCGGCGGGGCCTCCAGGTCGACCAGGCCGATCGCGCCGTACACGCGCCGGAAGCCGACGGGGTCCGCCCTGCTGGAGCGCGGCCGGGAACGCGGGAAGCCTTCGTCGCCGGGGATCACCGCCACACCCAGCGCGGAGTCGAGCGCGACGGGGCCGCCCTGGAAGACGACGCCCGGGTCTCCCGCGAGCCCCGCCCAGGGCAGCAGGATGTCGCCGACGCCCACCGGCGTCGGGCGGTTGAGCACCACACCGAGCGAGCCCTCGTCGTCGTGGTCGATGAGGAGCACCACCGCGCGGTCGAAATTCGGGTCCGCCAGGGCCGGGCTGGCCACCAGCAGCCGTCCTGTGAGCGAGGACACCTCCGTCATGGCAGACATGATCCCGCACATTGCCCCTCCGGGGGGAGCGGACGGCGGTGAGGGAGCGTGCGCAGCTCAGGGCGCATCGCAGCAGTGGGAGCGCGCACAGCCGGAACGTCACCCTCCGCAGAGGCGGCTGTGCGGAGCGTGTTGTGTCTGATTCATGACATGAGCGCACCCCCCTTGGCCTTACGGCACAGGGGTAGTCGCCCCTTACTCTTTTCTCTGGCCACCTGTCCGACAACTCCGGAACGCGAGATCCATGACCGGCACTGACGATGTACTGCTTGTCCACGGCGGCACCCCGCTCGAGGGCGAGATCCGCGTCCGCGGCGCGAAGAACCTGGTGCCGAAGGCGATGGTCGCCGCGCTGCTCGGCAGCGGTCCGAGCAGACTGCGCAACGTGCCCGACATCCGGGACGTGCGCGTCGTACGCGGACTTCTCCAGCTGCACGGCGTGACGGTCCGGCCCGGCGAGGAACCGGGCGAGCTGATCCTCGACCCGTCCCACGTCGAGTCCGCCAACGTCGCCGACATCGACGCGCACGCGGGCTCCTCGCGCATCCCGATCCTGTTCTGCGGCCCGCTGCTGCACCGGCTCGGCCACGCCTTCATCCCGGGCCTGGGCGGCTGCGACATCGGCGGCCGGCCGATCGACTTCCACTTCGAGGTGCTGCGGCAGTTCGGCGCGACGATCGAGAAGCGCGCCGACGGCCAGTACCTGGAGGCCCCGCAGCGGCTGCGCGGCTGCAAGATCCGGCTGCCGTACCCGTCGGTCGGCTCGACGGAGCAGGTGCTCCTGACGGCCGTGCTGGCCGAGGGCGTCACCGAGCTGTCGAACGCGGCCGTGGAGCCCGAGATCGAGGACCTCATCTGCGTACTGCAGAAGATGGGCGCGATCATCTCCATGGACACCGACCGGACCATCCGGATCACCGGTGTCGACTCGCTCGGCGGCTACAACCACCGCGCGCTCCCGGACCGCCTGGAGGCGGCCTCCTGGGCGTCCGCGGCGCTCGCCACCGAGGGCAACATCTACGTGCGCGGCGCCCAGCAGCGCTCGATGATGACCTTCCTCAACACCTACCGCCGGGTCGGCGGCGCCTTCGAGATCGACGACGAGGGCATCCGCTTCTGGCACCCGGGCGGCCCGCTCAACGCGATCGCGCTGGAGACCGACGTGCACCCCGGTTTCCAGACCGACTGGCAGCAGCCGCTGGTCGTCGCCCTGACGCAGGCGTCGGGGCTGTCCATCGTCCACGAGACGGTGTACGAGTCGCGCCTGGGCTTCACCTCCGCGCTGAACCAGATGGGCGCGCACATCCAGCTCTACCGCGAGTGCCTCGGCGGTTCCGACTGCCGCTTCGGGCAGCGCAACTTCCTGCACTCCGCGGTCGTCAGCGGCCCGACGAAGCTCCAGGGCGCCGATCTGGTCATCCCCGACCTGCGCGGCGGCTTCTCGTACCTGATCGCGGCCCTCGCGGCCCAGGGCACGTCCCGGGTCCACGGCATCGATCTGATCAACCGCGGCTACGAGAACTTCATGGAGAAGCTCGTGGAGCTCGGCGCCAAGGTGGAGCTGCCGGGCGGCGCGCTCGTCTGAGGATCTCCCGTCACGCCGAAGGGGCGGCCGTCCGGTTCACCGGACGGCCGCCCCTTTCCGTGCCGCCGGGGCCTCGTGGGCCCGCTCATTCCCTCTCGGCCGACACCGAGGAGCCCTTCGAAGCCTGGCCGTCGTCGCCCGAGGAGGCCGGCGCCGTGCCGAGGCTGGCGGCGAGGGTCGCCGTGAGGAGGGCGGCGCCCACCACGAGGAGGGAGCGGCTCGGTCGGGCCGGGTGGGATTCGCGCACGGTCTACTCCTGGGTCGCTGAGTCGGCGATCGCGCGCCTTACCAGTTTCACCGGACGTAAACCTCTTGCCTGCGGTCCGGTCTCCGGCGGCGACGGAAAGCCGTGAGCGGCCGTCTGCGGCGGTACGACGGCCGGCCCGGCTTCCCGGGAGCGGCCGGGCCCCTGCGGCCCTCCACCGGCGAGGCAGCCGTGCGGTACGCCGAAGGGGGCGGCCGCCCGGCGTGTTCCGGACGTCCGCCCCCTTCGGGACTGCCTTGGGTGTTACTTGCCCTTGGCGGCTTCCTTGAGCTTGGAGCCCGCGGAGACCTTCACGCTGTAGCCGGCCGGGATCTGGATCGGGTCGCCGGTCTGCGGGTTACGAGCGGTGCGAGCGGCACGGTGGGTGCGCTCGAAGGTCAGGAAGCCGGGGATGGTGACCTTCTCGTCGCCCTTGGCGACAATCTCGCCGACGGTCTCGGCGAGAGCGGCCAGCACGGCGTCGGCGTCCTTGCGGGTCACGTCGGCGCGGTCGGCCAGGGCGGCCACCAGCTCACTGCGGTTCATGTTTGTACTCCCGTGTTCTTCTTGCCTGTAAGGCGTGAGATCGAAGCCGATGCTGCCAGGGCCCTCGGACAGTCCCCGGACCCGGGTCTGTCGTCAGACCCTCGCGCCCAAATACGCATCCTGCCCCCACCAGCGGCGGGAAAGCCAATCCGGCACCCTCCGGAGTCACACGAAAAGCGCCACAGCCTCGACTTGGTGACGCTCCGTCCGCTGCCGGAAGCGGACCGCAGGGCTCTGCAGGGGTCCTGCGGGCTCATTGCCCGCCACCCTAGAGGGGCCCGGGAGGCCCCGCGACCCGCGACGCGCCGGGTGATCCCCGCCGGAGGGGTCAGGCGGACGTGGAACCCGTCACAGCGGAGCCGACGGCCTTCGCCGCCGTACGGACGGCGCCGGCGACCGCGCCCGCCACCTTGTCGTTGAAGACGGACGGGATGATGTAGTTCGCGTTCAGCTCTTCCTCGGTGACGACGTCCGCGAGGGCGGCCGCGGCGGCGAGCATCATCTCCGTGTTGACGGTCCGGGACTGGGCGTCCAGGAGGCCGCGGAAGACGCCGGGGAAGACCAGCACGTTGTTGATCTGGTTCGGGAAGTCGGAGCGGCCCGTGGCCACAACGGCCGCCGTCTGGCGGGCGATTGCCGGCTCGACCTCGGGGTCCGGGTTCGCGAGCGCGAAGACGATCGCGCCGTCCGCCATCGCCGCGACGTCGTCGCCGTTCAGCACGTTGGGGGCGGAGACGCCGATGAAGACGTCCGCGTCGACCACGGCCTCCTTGAGGGTGCCGGTGACACCCTCCGGGTTGGTGTTGTCGGCGATCCAGCGCAGCGGCGACTCGGGCGTCGCGTCCACGAGGTCCTCGCGGGCCGCGTGCACCACACCGTGGATGTCGGCGACGACCGCGTGCTTGACGCCCGCGGCGATCAGCAGCTTGAGGATGGCCGTACCGGCCGCGCCGGCGCCGGACATGACGACCCGTACGTCGCCGATCGACTTGCCGACGACGCGCAGCGCGTTCGTCAGCGAGGCGAGGACCACGATCGCGGTGCCGTGCTGGTCGTCGTGGAAGACGGGGATGTCGAGGGCCTCGCGCAGGCGCGCCTCGATCTCGAAGCAGCGGGGCGCGGAGATGTCCTCGAGGTTGATTCCGGCGAAGCCGGGGGCCATGGCCTTGACGATCGCGACGATCTCGTCGGAGTCCTGGGTGTCCAGGCAGATCGGCCAGGCGTCGATGCCGGCGAAGCGCTTGAAGAGGGCCGCCTTGCCCTCCATGACGGGCAGCGCGGCCATCGGGCCGATGTTGCCCAGACCGAGCACCGCGGAGCCGTCCGTCACCACGGCGACGGAGTTGCGCTTGATGGTCAGGCGGCGGGCGTCCTCGGGGTTCTCGGCGATCGCCATGCACACCCGGGCGACGCCCGGCGTGTAGATCATCGAAAGGTCGTCACGGTTGCGGATGGGGTGCTTGGACGCCATCTCGATCTTGCCGCCGAGGTGCATGAGGAACGTACGGTCGGAGACCTTGCCCAGGGTCACGCCCTCGATGCCGCGCAGGCCCTCCACGATCTCGTCGGCGTGCGCCGTCGAGGTCGCCGCGATCGTGACGTCGATCCGCAGCTTCTCGTGGCCGGAGGCGGTCACGTCGAGGCCGGTCACGGACCCGCCGTGGGACTCGACGGCCGTGGTGAGCTGGCTGACCGCGGTCCCGCTCGCGGGGACCTCCAGCCGGACCGTCATCGAGTACGAGACGCTGGGCGCCGTTGCCATGGCCGACTTCCTCTGCTTTTCCTGGCTTCATTGCTGCGCGGCCGTGACTGTTGCCCGGCAACGCCTTCCGATGGTCGCACCTACCTGCGGGTAGCAGGTAATGCGGTCATTTAGTTTTCGGAAAGTGTTTTCCACCATACGAGAACCGCAGGTGAAACAGAAGAGGCCCGCGGTACCCGAGGGAACCGCGGACCTCTTCTTTGTATGTATGCACCAAGATCAGGTGGCACCGACCCGCCATGCTCGCCTCGCGGCAAGTGGTCGCTCGAAGCGACGAAGGTTGGGCCCGGGGGCTTGGATCGAGCCGGTGCCACCCCCAGGCTAACAAACCACCCCGGGAAGTGATTCCCCGATGACGGGCCGGCCCGGATTCAGTCCCGCAGCAGGGCCGGCACTCCGTCCGCGTCGGGCCGGTCCCGCTCCCCCGCGACGACCGTGAGCTGCTGCGTCGCGCGCGTCAGCGCCACGTACAGCACCCGCAGGCCGGCCGGGGACTCCTCGGCGATCTCGGCCGGCGACACGACGACCGTCGCGTCGTACTCCAGTCCCTTGGCCTCCAGGCTGCCGAGCGCCACCACCCGGTCGCCGAGCGGCGCGAGCCACTTGCGGGCCTGAGCGCGCCGGTTCATCGCGACGACCACGCCCACCGTGCCGTCCACGCGGTCCAGGAGGCGCTGCGCCTCCTCGCGGGTGGTCCGGGCGAGCCCCTCGGTGCCCCCGGCTCCCGGTACGGCCGTGAAGCGCGGCTCCACGCCCGTCGAGCGGACGGCGGCGGGCGACTCCATGCCGGGCATGGCGCGCTCCAGGACCTTGGCGGCCAGCGCGGCGATCTCCGCCGGGTTGCGGTAGTTCACGGTGAGGGTGAAGCGGCGGCGCTGACGGGCCCCCAGGGCCTCGTCACGGGCGGCGGCCGCCTCGTCCGGGTCGGTCCACGAGGACTGCGCCGCGTCGCCGACGATCGTCCAGGTGGCGTGCCGGCCGCGGCGGCCGACCATCCGCCACTGCATGGGCGTCAGGTCCTGCGCCTCGTCGACGATCACATGGGCGTACTCGGTGCGCTCCTGCGCGAGCCGCTCGGCCCGCTCCCACTGCGTCTCCTCGCGCTGCGGCATCAGCTCTTCGAGGCCGCTGAGCTGGTCGAGCGGGTCGTACTCGCGCTTGCGCCTGGGGCGGGCGGGGGTGCCGAGCAGGGTGTTGAGCTCGTCGAGGAGCGCCACGTCGTGCACGGACAGCGGGCCGTTGCCCTCCGCGTCCAGGCGGTGCCAGGAGCGGGCCAGGCGACGGGTCTCGCGCGGGTTCAGGGCGCGGCGGGCCCAGCGGCCGAGGCGCTTCTCGTCGGCCATGGCGGCGAGCACGCGGCGCGGGGTCAGCTCGGGCCACCAGGCGTCGAGGAAGTCGATGAAGTGCTGCTCGGTGGAGATGTCCTCGTCGAAGCCGGAGCGCAGCTCGGCGATCAGCTCCTGGTCCGTGTACCGGCCCCGGCCGCTGGACTTCGACCACAGCGCGTCCAGGAGCAGCTTGCGGGCGCGCGGGCGCAGCAGGTTGACGGGAGCGGTGCCGCTGAGGACGTTGTGGCGGATGCGGTCCAGTTCGTCGGCGTTCAGCTCCACCCGCTGGCCGAAGGCGACCACGCGCAGGCGGGTGGGGGTCTCGGCCGCCGGTG
Source organism: Streptomyces albidochromogenes (assembly GCF_005981925.1). GTDB lineage: Bacteria > Actinomycetota > Actinomycetes > Streptomycetales > Streptomycetaceae > Streptomyces > Streptomyces albidochromogenes. The sequence continues at coordinate 2,725 of NZ_VBVX01000170.1, read as the reverse complement.
CCTCCTGCTGCTCCTCGTCGCCGAAGGCCAGCTGGCCGTCCTCGGCCGGGGCCGGGGCGGGCGGCGCGTCCAGGGCGCCGCGCGCCGCGTTGCGCAGCACCTTGAGCATCCGAGAGGAGCCCTTGACGCGGGAGACGGCCGGTTCGTCGTACGTCGTCGCCTCCGCGCCGTCGACCAGCGAGCCGACCGCGCGGATCGCGACCTGGCCCTCCTCGCCGAGCGAGGGCAGCACGCCCTCGGTGTACGCCACGAGCAGCGGCGTCGGGGACACGATGAGGATGCCGCCCGCGTACTTCCGCCGGTTCTGGTAGAGCAGATACGCGGCGCGGTGCAGGGCCACGGCGGTCTTGCCGGTGCCAGGGCCCCCGGACACCTCCGTGACGGAGGCGGCAGGGGCGCGGATGACCAGGTCCTGCTCGGCCTGGATCGACGACACGATGTCGCGCATGGTGTGGCTGCGGGCCTGGCCGAGGGCCGCCATGAGCGCGCCGTCGCCGATCACGGGCAGCACGGCGCCGTCGAGCGTGGCCGTCAGCTCCGGGCGCATCAGGTCGTCCTCCACGCCGAGGACCTGGCGGCCCTTGGAGCGGATGACCCGGCGGCGTACGACACGGCCGGGCTCCTTGGGCGTGGAACGGTAGAACGGCGCCGCGGCGGGCGCCCGCCAGTCGATGACCAGCGGGGAGTAGTCGGAGTCCAGTACGCCGATGCGCCCGATGTGCAGCGTCTCCGCGATGTCCGCCGTGAGGTCGGGGCGTACCGCGTCGTCGGCCGGCTCCACCGAGGTGAACGCGCCGTCCGGGCCCTTCTCGCCGTCCTTGCCCCGGAGCAGGTCGATGCGCCCGAAGAGGAAGTCCTCGAACTCGTTGTTGAGCCGGTTGAGGTGGATTCCGGCCCGGAAGACCTGCGCGTCCCGCTCGGCGAGCGCGCCGGGGGTACCGACCTGGCCGCGCTTGGCGGCGTCGTTCATGAGGAATTCCGCCTCGTGGATCTTCTCCTCCAGACGGCGGTACACCTGATCCAGATGATCCTGTTCCACACCGATCTCGCGGCTCCGTGCCGACTCCTGCGAGGAGGAGTCGGCCACGGAATTCACGGAATCGACAGCGGCATCCTGCGCGGCCACCGAGGCCCCCTTCTGACGTGCTGCGGGCAGCCGTCAACCGTACGCGACGGTGGGCGGCGACCGCACCTGTCAGGAGCGGGCGATTGTGGTGATCTGTCGGGATTCTGCCGGGCTACGCGCGCCCCGCCGTCACGCCCGGACCTCGACGAGGCGCTTTCCGTCGAAGGTGCGGACCTCGAAATGGTCGATCTCGCCGCGGTCCATCGCCGCGCCGCCGTGGACGTACAGCGGGTTCTTCGCCATCTCGTGCGTGCTGCCCGCGATGCCGTAGCCCCACTTCGGGACGGCCCAGCTCGTCACCGTCTCCTCCTTGCCGTCCTTCGAGACGGCGATCAGGCTGCACTTCAGCGGGCCCTTGACGTTCTTGAGCTCCAGGACCGTGTGGGTGCCCCACGCCTTCTTCTCCATGCCGACCGTCGCGCTGACCTTGGTGGAGGCGTCGGTCGCGACGATCTTCTCCTCCATGTGGTTGAAGAACGCGTCCTCGGCCGGGCTCGTGGGGTGCGGTTCTCCCGCGATCTGCCGGCCCTGGTCGTTGCCGGAGGTCGCCACCACCGCGACGGCCGGGCCGCCGATCACGAGTACGGCGGCCGCCGCCACCAGGTACAGCCCGCGGCGCCGGCGCCGGGCGCGGCCCGCCGCGACCTCGTCGGTCAGCCGGGTCAACAGCTGCTGGCTCGGCTCGGTCAGCCTCGGCGGCGGTCCGGGGGATTCGGCCAGCGCCGCCATCATCGGCTCCATGCCGGCCATGTCGTCGAGCTGGGCGGCGCAGAACTCGCAGTACGCCAGGTGGGCCTCGAAGGCGGTGGCTTCCGCATCGTCCAGGATGCCGAGTACATAGGCGCCCACGGCGTCGTGCTCGGAGTGCCGGTCGTGCGTCGTCATGCCGTCACCCCTCGTTCCTCCAGTGCGAGCTTCATCGAGCGCAGTGCGTAGAAGACCCGGGACCTGACGGTCCCGCTGGGTATGCCGAGCACCTCCGCCGCCTCATTGACGGTACGCCCTCTGAAATACGTCTCGACAAGTGCTTCCCGGTGGGCGGGAGTCAAATCGTCGAGTGCGTCGGAGAGCGTCATCAGCCACAACGCCTTGTCGATCTCGTCCTCCGCGGGCATGACCTCCAGCGGTGACGGATCGACCTCCTGCGGCCGGGACTGCCGGCTGCGATGGTTGTCGATGACGATGCGTCGCGCGACCGTCACCAGCCAGGGGCGGACAGAGCCGGTCGCCCGATTGAGCTGACCGGCGTTCTTCCAGGCACGAATGAGCGTCTCCTGGACGACGTCCTCGGCGCGCTGGCGGTCGCCGGCGACGAGACGGAGTACATAGGCGAGCAGCGGTCCCGCGTGTTCTCTGTAGAGCGCGCGCATCAACTCCTCGTCGGGGGTCGCTTTCTCGGCGCGCGGTCGCTCGCTGCGATGTCGAGCCCTGTGCTGACGGCTATCTGCCACGGCCGCATCCTCGCGCACCCGAACCTCCCGGTCGAGACCCTGTGTGGCTCCCTCCCCCATCACTACGTGTGGGCTCGGCGATCGACTCAACGCGATCCGAAAAACTTTTCAGGTTTGTGTGGGTGCCTGGGTTTGGGGTGGAAGTGGG
>NZ_VBVX01000016.1 GCF_005981925.1 Streptomyces albidochromogenes | reverse complement strand
GTGGTGATGAAGCGGCCGAGTTCGAAGCCGACGGGGTCGGTGTAGTCGGTGGGGACGTCGAGGTGGCCGTAGGTGTCGTGGAAGGCCTGGGCTGAGGTGAGGCCTTCGCGGCGGGTGCGGGTGAGGGGGCCGCGGGGGTTGAAGGCGATCAGGTCCATGGCGCGGGCGATGCGTTCGGGGTGGACGGTGAAGTCGAAGTGCCAGCGCTTCATCACCAGCGCGCTCGTCTCGCGCGGCAGTCGGTTCGCCTTGTTCGGCAACCGCTCGAGGATGCGGTGGTCGTGGCTGGCCAGGGCGGTGGTGATCGCCCAGACCGGCTCGTAGGCGGTGCCGAGGATGTCTTCGGGGTTTGCGCCGGCGGGGACGTAGGCGGGGACGACGAGGCTGGCGGTCTTGCCGCTCACGTCGGTCCTCAGGGCGCGGCCGAGGGCCTGGACGCAGCGGACGATGCTGCCGGTGGGGTCGGCGAAGACGATCGCGTCCACGCTCGGGATGTCGACGCCTTCCGAGATGAGCTTGGCGTTGGTCATGATCGCGCACCGGGCGGCGGCGAAGGCGGCGAAGATACCGGCACGCTCGTCGGGCGTGTGCTCGCCGTGGACGAAGAACAGCTCGGGTTCCACATCGGGAACCGGGTCGGGGGCGGTGCGGCGCAGCAGGCGCAGGGTGTGGCCGAGTTCGCGGGTGAATCGTTTGGCGTCCTCGACGAGGTGGAAGTACACGAGCACTCTTCGCAGGCTGTGCTGGGCCATGGCTTTGAGGACCGCGAGGTGTAGGGCGGTGGTGCGCAGCGCCCCATCCGTGCCCGGCTTGTCCGCGTCGTCGCTGGTGTTGGCGGGGGTGGTGAGGTTGAGCTGGGTGCGCAGGTCGTCGTCGCTGATGGTGGGCACCACGATGCGGTAGTCCGCGGCGCGGCCGTCCGCGATGGCGGTCGCGAGGGGGTAGTCGTGGACGACGGGGCCGTAGACGGCGTGGTTCGACATCGAGTTGGCGAACGCCTCCGCGTCCGTGTCGGGGGCGCCGCGCCGGCGGCGCGGGCGGATCAGGCTGGCGGACTCCGACAGCTCGGGTGCGGCGAAGCTGCGTGGGGTCGCGGTCATGAACAGGCGGCGATCTGCGCGGATGGCCGCCTGGTCGTTGATGAGCGTCCACTTCTTCTCCGCCCGCCCCGCGATCCGGTGCGCCTCGTCCATCACCGCCAAGTCGAACGCCGGCACCGCCCGGCCGGCGTGCTGGGCATCGCGGACCTTGCTGAGGGAGTCGTACGTGCAGATCACCGTCAGGAACGGGATCTCGCCCGGCCCCTCCCCCACCACCGACAGCAGGGCGGCCAGGGCCTCGGGGCTGCCGGTCGAGCCGACCTGCGCGGCCGCGAGCTGTTCATGGCCGGCCGTATCCATCGACGACACAATGATCATGTGACGCAGGTAGCCGCCACGCCAAAGCAGTCTGCGCGGCCAGATCCAGGGTCGGCACCACAACCAGCGTCAACCGCGCCCGGAGCGCGAGAGCGACCCGGATCGCGACCAGAGTCTTACCCGTGCCTGTTGCCGAGATGTACTGCGCCCGGGTACCGGGGCGGCGCAGATGACGCACCACCGCATCCCTCCCCCGCACCTGATCAGGAAACAAAGGCCACGCGGGCACATGGGACACAGGGGCGTCGGCAGGGGCGGTATTCACCGGCCCATCATCACCCACCGCCCGGGGTTACTGCGGCCGAATGCGGCAGGGCCACCCTCGCCCAGGGCGCCGCGGTGTTCCGGGCTCTGCCGGACGCGATCTACGCCCCGGGCGCCCTCCCTTGCGGTACTTGGCATCAGGCGTGGCAGGGTCGAACACGAGGGCACCCGCAACCTGACGTGGAGCGCCGGTTTCATCAACCAGCGCCCCTTCCTCCGCCAGACGCTTCAAGGCCCACCACGACGCCACGACTTACGACGAGTAGGGACACCCACCGGTGGGACACATCTACGACGCCCTCGCCCGTGCGGAACGCGAGACCGCGACCCGACCGCTGCCCGCCACCACCTACGGCCAGATCCAGCACCTGCTGAAGCGAGCCGAGACAGCCGACCGGCGTGCCCAGCGCGGCACCGCCCTCAAGCCCGCCAGCAGGACCGAGCTCGCCCGCCGCGTCGGAGCGCAGATCGGCGTCTCCGGGCGCACCGTCGAGCGCCACCGCGACAAGAAGATCAAGACAGCGACCGGTGAGCACGGCCGACGTCTGAAGGCCGCGGTCGAGAAAACCTGGCAGCCCAAGGTCAAGGAAGCCGCCCGGGCCAGGGCCGCCACCCAGACCGGCATCACCGTCGAGACCCGCGCCCGGTTCGGCTTCACCGCCGCCCCCGGAAGCACCGACAACGGCAGGATCCGCCTCATCACCCACTAGGTGTATTGATCACGAGCGTTGTTAACGCCGGCCAGGTCTTGATCATGGCGAAGACCTCCGGTGTGGTGGAGGTGTCTAGGACTACACCGCACGGAGGTCTTCGTGTCCCACCGTAATGCCCGGCTGACCGTTCACGGCAGGCGGATCCTGGTCGAACGGGTCCTGGCGGGCCGTCCCGTCGCGCACGTGGCCGCGGAGATGGGCATATCCCGCCCCACGGCCCACAAATGGGTCCGCCTCTGGCGAACCGAGGGCGACGCGGGCCTGCGCGACCGTTCCAGCCGACCCCGCACCACTCCGCACCGGACCTCCGTTGCTGTCGAGACCCGTGTCTGCCGCCTGCGGACCGACCGCAAGCTCGGCCCGGCACGGATCGGCCCGATCCTTGGCCTTCCGGCCTCGACCGTGCACCGCATCCTTCTCCGGCACGGCCTGAACCGTCTGGCCTGGCTCGACCGGCCCACCGGCGAGCCGATCCGCCGCTACGAACGTGACCGGCCCGGCGAACTGGTCCACGTCGACATCAAGAAGCTCGGCAACATCCCAGACGGCGGCGGATGGCGGACCGTCGGCAGGACGGCCGGCGACCGTAATCGTCAGGCCACCACGACCGAGCGCAAGAGCTACACTCCGGTGATCGGCTACAGCTACATCCACTCCGCCGTCGACGACCACTCCCGCCTGGCCTACAGCGAGGTCCTGCCCGACGAGCGCCAGCACACCGCCATCGCCTTCTGGCAACGCGCGAACGCGTTCTTCGCCGACCACGGCATCACCGTCGAACGTGTCCTGACCGACAACGGAGCCTGCTACAAGCCCAGGCTCTTCACCCAGAGCCTCACCGCGGCCGGCATCAGCCACAAGAAGATCCGGCCCTACCGGCCGCAGACCAACGGCAAGGTCGAACGCTTCAACCGGACGCTCCTTGACGAGTGGGCCTACCTGCGGCCCTACGCCTCGAACCACGAGCGGACAGCAGCTCTGTCAGACTTCCTCCACGCCTACAACCACCACCGCTGCCACACCGCACTCGGCGGACACCCGCCCATCACCCGCGTCAACAACGTTGCAGATCAATACAACTAGGCCGTGTATCGAAAGTGGATCTTGGGCTGTGAATGATCACGGTTCATGGGTCGGGGAGATCTCACGGACGAGCAGTGGGCAGTGCTGGAGCCGCTGTTGCCGAAGGGTGCCAGGGCGGGGCGGCCGCCCGTCTGGCCTCGGCGGCAGCTGATCGACGGCATACGGTTCCGTGTCCGGACCGGCGTTCCGTGGCGGGACGTGCCCGCCGAGTACGGCCCGTGGAACCGGGTCTACGACCTGTTCCGCCGATGGCAGCGGAACGGCGTCTGGCACCGGATCCTCACCCGCCTCCAGTCCCTGGCCGACGCGAAGGGCGCGATCGTCTGGGACCTGAACGTCGACTCCACGGTCTGCCGCGCCCACCAGCACGCGGCCGGCGCCCGTAAGCAGGGCGACCTGCAGATGGAACCACCGGGCGGTATCTTCACCGAGCCCCATGATCATAGGCTGGGACGGTCGCGCGGCGGGTTCACCCCCAAGCTCCACCTGGCTGTCGAGCAGGGTCAGAAACCCATGGCCATCGTGGTCACGGCCGGGCAGCGCGGGGACTCGCCGCAGTTCGAACCGGTGTTGGAGAGGGTTCGCGTGCCCCGCGTCGGTCCGGGCCGGCCACGGGTCCGTCCCCATCGCGTGCGGGCGGACAAGGCGTACGCCTCCCGCGGGAACCGCGCCTACCTGCGGCGCCGCGGGATCCGCTGCACCATCCCCGACAAGGCCGACCAGGCCCGCAACCGCCGGAAGCGCGGTTCCCGCGGTGGCCGGCCGCCGCGCTTCGACCCGGTCGACTACCGCGAACGCCACGCGGTCGAGTGCGGGATCAACCGTCTCAAGAGACACCGCGCTGTCGCAACCCGGTACGACAAACTCGCCGTCCGCTACGAGGCGACCGTGCTGGTCGCGGCCATCAACGAATGGCTGTGATCAGCACGTAGCCACGACTCAAGCCCATACCGCTTTGACCACCGCGTGGCCTGCCGAAGCCGCCTGTCCGTAGAACTCTTGGAGGTTCCTGTGATGTTCGAGGTGCTCCTGCTTGGTCCGGCCGAGGGCGCTGAACCTTGCGTCGACGACGTTCCACAGCTCGTCGAAAGAGACAGTCGTAAGGAAACGCGCGGCCTGTGACACCCCAGACGGCTCCAGAAGCATCAGCGGGGGATCGGAGGAATCGGCGTCAGCGCTGTGGGGTACCGGGCGGCCGCCGTAGATCGGCAAATTCCAGGGCTCGTCGGCGTCTGTATAGAGGGCATCGGCGGCTGCGTAGAGGTCGTTTACAGCGTCCCAGCCCTTGTTGATCGAGTGGGCGATGCCTGCGACGTACTCGGCGTCGTCGTTTTCCCAAGCCTCAGACATGAACGCGGCGAGCCAGGTGTGGTCATCCCGGATCTCGGACTCAGCCACGGCACGAAAGTGCAGGTAGATGCTCACTACGACGAATCCCTCAGCTCCACGACCCACCTGTCAGGCCGAACGGACAGAACCTACTTGAGGGCACTGACAGCCACGTGCCGTCGAAATCGGCTCGCGGTGTTCAGCAGGACTCTTTCGATACACGGCCTAAAGCGTGTTGCAGAATTGATCCGACGCCGGTTTCGCGCCATGAACCGGACCGCTGACGGCTGCGTTCTGTCCGGTTTCCTGGTAGCTCTCGACGCCTGTTGATCTCCGGAGTGACGTCCTACACGATCTTCCTGACGGTTCTGCAACACGCTTTAGCCGGGATCTCCAGATGGCAGCAACTGGAAGTTCTGGTAAGCAACACCGCCCCCAGCAGCGAAGAATGGGAAGAAGTATCCACACTCCCGCATCTGACAGAACTCTGCCTATCCGATTACGACCTCAATCAAGCCGCCCCCATGCGCAATATCACCTACCTCCGACTCCTGCCGATCTCAGACGCCCAGCTCAACCTGGTCCCGGGTCTCTTCCCCAGCCTTGAGCGGTTCTTCATCAACTGCCGTGGGACACAATCCGACACCATCGACATCACCCCTTTGAGCAAAATCGACGGAATCCAGATCTCCATCGGAGACGCGAGTGGCGTTATCGGTCTCGAGCAGTTTGACCCGGCCGCAGTCAGGCTGTACCCACGACCCCGAACCGCGAGCACCTGAACCGTCCCTCACACCATGGCAGCGGTCTTCCCGGCCCGGCGCCGCGGTGGCAGGCATCCTGCATTTCGACAGCCCGGCCTGGGCCCGGAACCGTTGAGCAACGCCGGCCTGCATCTTCTCGCGGTCCAACGGCTGCGCGGGCGAAAGCCCCCGGCCGGATCGTCACGGCCACGCCGGGGGCTCCTTCGCTCTGCCGATCCAGGCGTTGCCACTGATCCGGCGGCTCACCGAGACCGCCGCTCACCGGCTCACCTGAACGGCATCTCCGCACAACCGCTGCCGAGCCTCGCGCACCTGTCCGTTTGGGGCTTGATTCCTCATCCTGCTGGAGGTCGTATGCCACGCCCCGTCTGGAGCGGCGCCATCTCGTTCGGGCTGGTCACAATCCCGATCAAGGTCCTGCCTGCAACACCACTGAACTGGCCGCGCGACTCGGTGTCTCCCTGGCGGCCGTTCAGCCAGCACACGAAGGCACTGCACGACGCGCGCCTCATCACCACCAGTCGTCGCGGTGGTTCCGTCCTGCACGTGGCAACTGCCCTCGGCCGGGAGCTGCTGGCCGGGAACCGCAGCGTGGCGGTGTGCCCTTAAGCCATGGCTTAAGGGCGTAGCAGCCCGTGTCGGCAACCAGGAGTATTCAAGGCGTTCGGCGTGTCCGGGGATGCTCGGCGTCGAACTCCTGGAGGTAAGCCGCCTTCGACAAGGGGAGGACGCACCGCTCGGCCGGCCCGGGCCTGCTCCTACGTACGTGTTCCGCACCCAGAACCGACGACGCAAGGGGAATCGATTCCATGACCGTCAAAGCAGCACGCCTCACCATGTCTCCGCGTCGCTCCGCCGCCCGCACGGCGGCCGTGGCGGCCCTGTCCGCTGCCGCGCTCCTCGGCGGTGGTCTCACGGCCCAGGCCGCCGCACCCGCCCGCACGACGGGCGCGGCCGTGGAGCTCGTGCCGGCCGGTGTGCTCGCCACCCGGTGCTACTACAGGGTCAACGCCAGCGGCGGTCTGCTGGTCCGCAGCGGACCCGGCACCCAGTACCGGGTCGTCGACTCCTACCCCAACGGCGCCACGATCCTCGCGTCGGCGTCCACCACCAACGGCTTCCGCAACGTGGGCACCAACCGCTGGGTCGCCGCGGCGTACACCGTCCGCATCACCAGCTATCCCTGCGAGTGACAGGGACCCGCGCCGAGGACACCGTTCCCCAGCCCTTCAACGGACCGCCGGCCGCCGTTACGGGCGGCAGCGTGCTTCTCGCGCCCCGTATGGTCGGGCGCACGGGGAGCACCATGAAGGTGTGGCTTCCTCGGACAAGCAGTATCTGGGTGCGGGGCTGCAGCCGGGTGGCCGGCTGAATGCCCTGCGGCTGACCGAGCAGCCGCACGCGGCGATCGGTGAGGCGCGTCGGGCCACTACGGTGCTGGCGCAGCGGGTGCGCGACGCGCACCGGGCAACCCGTACAGAGCACTTCCACCGTCAAGCCGCTCTGCGCGCGCTGCCGGTCCCCCGGCACTGCTTCATGCCGTCCTGCGCCCGAAGCTGCAGACGCGCGGGGTGACGGGTCGTGTCGCTGCTGGTCGTTGGGCGGGGTGTTCCTGCTGGCATCCACGTCGGCGGCTCACACCAGGCGGCAATGGTGCGGTCCTGGCCGTCGGCCGGTCCAAGTGAGCGAAGTTGCCCGGAACGCTTTGCGTCCCGGGCAGCATGTGTGGGTGGCAGCCACGGACTCTGAGGAGCTGTAGGTCTCGGCCGTCTCAGGCTGCGGCCGTTGAGTTCGCCGATCCGACGGTGCGGCGGTGTTCGGCGTTGATGCGCTGGGCTTCTTCGAGCTGGTCCTCGAGGACGATGATGCGGCACGCGGCCTCGATGGGGATGCCCTGATCGACGAGCTCCCGGGCCCGGGCGGCGATACGCAGCTGGTAGCGGGAGTAGCGGCGGTGACCACCCTCTGAGCGCAGCGGGGTGATGAGACGGGCGTCGCCGAGAGCGCGCAGGAAGCCCTGGGTGGTGCCGATCATGTCGGCGGCCCGGCCCGTGGTGTAGGCGGGGTAGTCATCGTCGTCGAGACGGCCGTGGGTGTCGTCTGCGGTCATCGCACCTTCCTGTGGAACATGCTGGAGGGGCCCTGGTGCCATTGGCACCAGGGCCCCGAAGGAACTGCTACACCATCTGCCGGCCCTGGTTACTGCGCCGGCCTCTTGTGTCCGCGTGCCCGACCTGGTTGCTGTCGGGGGTGCGGGGATCGCGGTTGCTTGACCGGAGGCCACCTCACTATCGGATGTCCTGCGGTACCCGGACTCAAAGACTTCCGCCCGGGCGATCCTGATGGCGCCTCGTTCCTCCGTTCTTCCCTCTGGGATCAACTGCTTACCAAACGGGTACTGCACTACTGCTGGTGATGCGACCTGCTCAGTGGCCTGCGTCAGCGCCACTCTTCGACAGCCAGCCCCGTTGTCCGTCTTGCGTCTGCTCTGGCTTAGAACCCCACTGCCGAACCTCCCGGTGCGCGCGCCCGCAGCCGACGCCTTCACCGAGGTACTTCTCTGACTTCACTGCTGGGTACTGCGAACTGCACTTGCGGGTACTGACACTGCGTCAACTGGCGTACTGCTCACGGCGGCCCCTGATCACTGCGGGCTACCCGGTGCGGTCGTCAGTCCCGTCGCCGTCCTGCAACAAACCTGGCTTCGAAACTCCACCACCGCACCGCCCTGCGAACTACAACTGCGGTCCTGCTGCCCGGCAGTTCATCTCTGCCAGACCCTGCGATCTCTCTGCGGTACGAGAGAAACCATAACCAAATCACCACCCAATGTCTACTCCGACGAGCACAGATTTCTGTCCGCAAGTGGGAGAGGTACTTGGCCTGGCAGCCAACCGTCCCCGACACCCGCCACTCCCAAGCGATCCGGCCCTGTCCTGCACCGGAAAGGCCGCCCTCGAGCCCGTCCACGCACACATCACCCGACACGGACCTGCGGTGGAGGGAGCCGGGAGAGGGTCTTGGCCCGGCTTGAGCGTTCCGATGATGCGGAGCAGGGGGTTGGCGGAGTCGGTCTTCTTGTTGTCGAGCAGACCGGCCATGAGCTCGTCGACAGAGAGACAATGGAAGTGTCCGGTCAGGGAGCACGGGGAGGCGGGTATGACCAGCGGACACAGCCAACGACACACGGCAGCCACGACTACGGCGGCGGCCCTGCTGCTCAGCCTGTTCTCGGCCCCCGCCGCTGCCGCACCCCTCCAGGAGAGGGATCCAGTGACGAGCCAGATTCTGGCGTGCCCTGACGGTCGGCCGCAGGTTCAGCCGGCCCCCGGCTGGGAGAGCATGTATGCGCTGCGCGTCAATGGAGCGCACAACTGCGCGGAGCTCACCAACGTTTCCGCCAGCACGGACCCCATTTACGGCAGGGTGCTCCTGCTGAGGGGTGAGCGCCAGATCGCCGGGCCTCTGCGGGATCCCAACCTGGGTGGGGCCACCCACTGGGTCCGCCAGACCGCCGCCACGGCAGCAGAAGAGGTACTGGCAGAGCAGGGGGTCACCGGCTGGGAGGTGATCCTGCCGGGTGAAAGCGTGAGCTATGAGTGGTACTCCCCCACCCACATCCGGCACTACGCCTACGAGGTACCGTCTGCGTCGTGCGGTGCCCGGGCCCGGATCGGCATAAATGAGCCCCCGTCCGAGACAGCGGTTATCCCAGCTCGCCACCTGGCGGCCGCGCCGACTCGCACGCACAGAGCAGCAGCCACCGTGCCCTCGACCACCGCAGGGGTCCATAACGGAAGTTGCGAGACATGACGTGCTGGCACTCTGAGAGTAGATCCTCCCGCGCGATCTCGCTATCGCTGTATCTGGCGGCCGTGCGCCGCCGCGCCTACTGTGTCGTGCCTGGTTGCAGGATCGGGTTCCAGGCGAACCAGTTCAGGTTCTCGGCGCCCAGTTGCCAGGGCGACTCCAGCAGCAGTCTCCGGGTTGTCTCATGGTCCGCGGTGACGGGAGCGGGAGTGGGACCGATACGGGTCATCAAGTCACCCCACTCGCGAAGAAACTCCTCGTCCTCGCCGCGCAGCCGTCGCATCGCCGCTTCCACGCAGGCAGGCCATTTCGGCATACCGTCATGGTCATCGCGGGTCCCGATCCGGGGAGCGCCGGCGAAGACGAGGAAGTCGTCCGGCGGCAGTCCCTTCTCGAAGTGCCTGAACATGTCGATGCGCTGTTCACCTGCTTCTTGATCTCTCCGAGGAATCCCCAGCCGAAGTCCGTCAGGGTCCCCTCGCATCCCGGCCAGACCGTGTCCCGGTCCAGGACCATGTCCTCCAGCGCATAGAGACGGAACTGGTCGTCGGAGCCCAGGACGTCGAAGGCCTGCCGGGTGAGCCAGGTGTTGTGGGCGAGCATCGTCCCGTCGTGCAATGCCTTGCGCCGGCTGGTCGGCCGGGAGGCGTGCGCGTCCTCAATCGGGCCGTTGCGCCACACGGACAGGACGAGCCCGTGGGCCGCTGCCCACCGCAGGCCGTCCTCCGTTGCGAAAACGCCCAGCTCCTCAAGGCGCTGCCGTGCCCAGTCCAGTGTCTCCTGGATGTCCTTTCCCACCGGCTGCCTCTCCCCCATCGTTCCCCGCTCCCCCTCTGTCCTTCGTCCTCGCTGTTCGTGTCATCCGCGGGATGCGGCGCTCGAAGGAAGCGCCGGATCGTCCGCGACCTCGACGGCACGACCCGGTGCCGTCTGATCTGCCCGTGGCGCCCGCCGGGCGCTTTCAGGCGGAAGCGGGCTGCTGGAAGGCCGTGCCGAGCGCGCACAGTTGAGCTCGGCGGGCCTGCATGAGCTCCTCCGGTCGGCGCAGGCCGGTGTCCAGGAGCCATACCCCGTGACGGATGGGCTGGAAGCCGATGCTCTCCCACAGCCCGGCAATCTTCTTCTTCGCCTTGAGCCGATAGGCCTCGGTGACCTGCTCGCGGTCTTCGGGGTACTCGCCCATGCCGGGATAGACCGCTACCGCGCAACAGCCCCCGGAGGGCCGGCGGATCGCCTCGACGGCCAGCGCCGGGCCCAGCCCGAAACCCCTCCACGCCTTGTCGAGGCTGACGCGGTCGAGGATCAGCAGATCGCCGACAGGATGTTGGACCGCCTTCTCGAACGCGGCGCTGTAGCCCGCGCGTCCGGAACGGCCAAGCGCTCACCCCAGTCGGGTGGGGTAAGCGGTCGGCGTGGCGGTTGAGCTGGGCCATGAGCTCGCGGTTGGCAGCGCGGGCGACGGCGAGGTCGTCGTCGCGTTCCTGGAGTTTCAGTTACTGGGTGGGCCGGGCTGTCGCCGCTTCGAGGCGAGCGCCCATCCGGGCGCGTCCAGCTGGAGGCCTGGTTCGCTGAGGTCCGGTAGCTGGCCGCGTACCTGGACCAACAGCTCGGACTCGGGGCCGGCCGTGCTGCGCCGGCGGGCGGAGGTCGGCAGCTGTTGCAGGCGACTGATCCGGCCGTCCAGGACTTGAATGGCCCGCTCAGGGTGCCGAACGCCTCGATGAGCTGGCGCCGGGTCTGCCCGGCGGCGACATCGGCCAGTTCCTCGGGCGCCGTCCGGCAGCGGGGCAGGGTGGGCGAGGCGGCCCAGCGCATCCCGTACGACGTGCACTCTGCGCCCACGCCGAGGTGAGCCCGTAGCGGCTCGAGACACGGGTGCGTGGGCGCGTGGGTTCCGCTGCGAGGCGACCGCCCTCGTCGTCGTCATCAGCGGATCGCTGTAACAAGCGCCCCCTTCCTGATCAGGGTTGCGGTCGCACCTGGGCCTGCTCCGTCACCGCATAGCCGGGCACCGACGGCCACCGGACGGTCAGGACCACCGACTCCTCCTCCGCGAACCACGAGTGATCAACATTGCGCCCCCACACGACGTAATCGCCCTGCTGATCCAGGACAACGCTGCGGCCGGGGAACTCCACGCGAAAGCGGCCACTGATGAGGACCAGGAGAGCTGTGCGCTTCTCTCCCTTCACCCACTGCGAGCGCTCATCGCCACCGGGGTGTACACCCCACTTGATCTCCACAGCCTCACTGTGGCGCGGGTCCCCCGCGTCCTTGAAGTGGCCAAGGAGCCATCCCCGATCAAGCGCCGCGTCCTTGCCCGCATTACCCACGTACACGCTGTCATTCACGTAGCTGGACGCTAGCAGCCGCCCTTGGGCCCGCAATCGGCGCTTTCGCGTACCCCAGGCGCGGTTGGGCTGGAGCACTGTATGGAGTTGGTCTGCCGGCCGGGGGATCAGCCGGATCGGCCGCGGCTCAGCGCCCCTGTCCCGCGCCACGACGCCGTGGCCGCAGGGCGCGGCCGGGCCGACGACTTGCGGGGCTCGGCGTGGGCGGCCACGCGCTGGGCGGCGAAGGCGCACATGGCCGCAAGGTCCTTGGAGCGGGGCGGCATCCGGCACGCGGCGATGGTGCAAGTGACGGTTGCCGAACGGTCGCCGCGCCCGGTGAGCCGAACGGTCCAGGATCGTCCGGGAGTCGCCCGGCAGGGATTCGCTGTACGCGGTCGTGACACGGTCGGCCCGTTCGCTCGTGCTGGGGTGGTGTCGGTCCACGGTCCCACTTGCCGGTTGGGCGACAGATACTCCTGTCGGCAACGGCGCGTCGGACGGGGTGCGGTGATCTGTCTCCCGACGGCTGTGCGCGATCACGCGGGACGACGCCACAGGTGGCTGTCGACCGGTTGTGGAATTCAGTCGAGGGCGGTTGCCCATGTCGTCAGTGCGGCGAAGTCGTCGAGGGTGAGGCCGTATCGGGGGTCGACTCGGTGCAGGAGGGCGGGACCCATGTGGTGCTCCCCGACCCAGGTGCGGTCCGCCTCGGTGATCTCGTCGTCGATCCAGGCGAAGGCCCGGCCCTGGGCCCAGGTGACGATCTCCGGCGTCTTCCAGAACACATCGCCGGCGGGCACAGGCCGCGGTGATGGCCAGGCGATGAAGGGCAGCTCGGGCAATCCCAGGACGGGGGCGACGTAGGTGTTGGCTTCTTCCTCCCACGTCGTTGCCCACACCAGGTCGAAGGGGAGCGCTTCCAAGGCCGGGCCGTGATCCGGGTTGAGCCACACCCGCAGCGGCTTCATCCGCTTGTTCGGCAAACCCCACTCGGTCAGACGGCGCCGCTCAGCGGCCTCCCAGCGTGGTGTGAGAAGCCGGTGCGTCTCATAACCGGCGGGCCGCCGGTGCGGCTTGGCGGCAAACGGGTTCAGCGGTCCGTCCACGTCCACCAGCAGCGTTGGGAGCATCAGCCCGCCCATCCCCTTGGTCCTGAGTCGCACGGTAACGGCCGATGGCCACAGGGCCCAGCGATATTCCGGGAAGGCAGCTATCCGCGTGGGCTTGCTCTCAAGGTCGACTGGGCCGGTGGCGACACGTGGCAGCGGGGCGCCCACCCCGAACGAATCCGATGGACCGACAGCCTTTTGGCTACAAGACTGCACCGGTGAACACCCTGCCGCCGCCGCCCGACCCGCTCCTCCCGCCGGTGCGGGACCCGCGCGCCCGCGACCTCGTTGCCGAGTATGCGGACATGCACGCCCTGGTTGCCGACCTGGTTCTGCCCGGCGACGCGTCGATGTACGTCATGAGCGCGATGGAGACCTCGCGCGAACTCATCCGGCACTCCTACTACCGGTACGAGTTCGCCACCGCCGCCGTCACGCATTCCTTGTTCGCTCTGGAGCACGTCCTTGCCGAGCGTCTCGCCGCGAAGGAACCGCTCCACGTCCTCATCGAACGGGCCACACACGCAGGACTCATCACGGCCGGACTCGCCGCCGAACTCAACCGCGGCCGACTGCTGCGCGACAAGCTGGCGCAGGGCGCCAAGTCAAGTGCCGCCCTCCACCCGCTCCGGGCCGTCGCCATGGTGCGGGCCGTCTTCGATGCCGTCTCCCTGCTCCTTCGCCCACCGTCCACGGCAGAGTCGACAGCCGCCGGCGTGGGCGGAGCCCAGCCCGACGGCGGCCTCGCCCGGCTGTGGGAGGACCACCTGCACTCACTGTTCCCCGACAGCTTCCGTGGCGTGGACTTCGACGGCGTAGACCTGATCCTCCTGGACGCCGACGTCGCCGGGCTCATACAGAGGGAGCTGAAGGGCGAGCTCGACGACAGTGGCATCGCCTCCCTCTGGGGCTGCATCACCAACCTCGACAAAATCGTTCCTCTGATCAACGAGGAGTACTGCGCCCGCTACTTCATGAAGCTGCGGACTATGGCCCAAGTAGCAGCAGCGCCCTACATACCCACCGCGACCTGACTACCGGGTTTCAGCCGGCTCGGGGTCTCCCGCGAGCTCGTCGGGGTCTGGCTCAGTCGCCTTCGAGGAAGGTCTCAGATCGTCACACGGTTCGCCCACGTCGTAGCGGGTGGCGGGCCACTTGTTCTTCGAGCCGAGGGCCTGCCTGGGCCGGTTCGGGTTCGATGCTCAGACCAGGCACGGCACGGCAAGTGAACGCGAAGGGATCACCAAGGTCGGATCAAAGTCGCCCGGCTGACAAGCGGCATCAGGCCCAGCATGCTGAGCGCATGTGATACGAGGAAAAGCGAAGCTCACTGCCTCGAGAGTCGTGATCCCGGCAGCCATCCTTCTCACCTCACCAGTGCTGCTGATAGCCGGAGCACCCATCCGCCGCCAGACCGCCGCTACGTCTACCGGGATGAGGCTACAGCGACCCCGGACAGGGTTGTTCCTGACCCGTTCGGCCGCGGATGAAGCGGGAGCTGCACCCGCTCATGGCTCGGTGGGCGGCCCTGTACGTCCTGTGCGCTCGCCTGCTACGAGCCCGCGGCCTGGGTCAAGATGATCAGCGTCGACACATCCAGCACGCCGTCCCGATCGGACGGCTGCAGGAACGCGCCATCAACCTCCTCCCTGTCCTGATCGCGGACACCAGTACCGGTCTACGGCGTACCCGCAGGTGATGGCCCGCAGGTGGACCAGCCGTCCGGCTCCGGTTGCCAGACCATCGAAACCTGTGCCCGCCCCTTGAGGCATCTGGCTTTGTAAGCGGAGTGCGAGATCCATTGTTCAGCGGTGAAACGCCCTGTTCGACCAGGAAGTGGTGTCTTTGAGTTGGGAAACGCCTGGGTGGTAGATCGGGCGCATGGGTGTGGTGCGCCCCTACGAGCGGGACTCAGGTGCTGCAAGCAGGGTGACGCTGCGCGCGGTACGAACTGACAGACCTGAGGGCTGTCCCGTAACTGCTGCTTGCCGCAGGCGCTGAGCCTTTCCCCATGCTGGGTTCCGATGACCGAGGGGACATTGTCAGTGGGCGAGGGCACACTGACGTGCATGATCACCTCTTCATCCACCGCAGACGATGCCTCTGGCCCCTCCCCCGTCTGGGTGGAGTCGATGGGCGGCCCTCTGATCGTCGTCCCCGTCTCCGCCCTGGCCTCCTGGGGCGGTGGGACGGCGGAGAGTGGTCTCATGGCGGGAGACGCCACCGCCCCAGACGACTACGAGCGGGCCTGCGCGGTGGACGATCTGGCCGGTGTGATCCCCCTCGACGAGAACGGTGCTCAGGCTCTGGTGCTGGCGGACGAGCCGGCGACCAGCTGCTATCTGCCCCAGCACCGAGCGTTCCTGCAGTGGCTTGCCGCAGAATCCGAGGCCGGACTGAGAGCCGCGGCGGACACTGTCCTCGCAGACCCGGCCACGGTGTGGGAGGAGTGCGGCACCTGGGCCTCGGACGGTCCGGCGGTGCTCATGGACTCCGCCGAAGCGGGCCCCGACCTGGGCATCGAGTACCCCGACGGCGGGATGCCCGCCGAGGCACCGGTCCCACTGCCCGCCGGCCGCTGGAAGGTCCGCGCCACCCAGACCAAGGTGGACGAGGAGAACTGGGTCGGCCTGGTCCAGCTCCTGCCCGCCGAATCCTGAACGGACAGTGCTTCGGGCCGGGTGCAGTCAGTCACGGCGCCCGACGTTGTGCAGATGGCCGATGCCGAGCAGCGCGTGGTGCACGCCATCGCCCTTGAGACGGCAATCGCAGGATTTTCCAGGTCTTCATCCGGGCGAAGGCATGCTC
Organism: Streptomyces albidochromogenes; assembly: GCF_005981925.1. Classification (GTDB taxonomy): domain Bacteria; phylum Actinomycetota; class Actinomycetes; order Streptomycetales; family Streptomycetaceae; genus Streptomyces; species Streptomyces albidochromogenes. The sequence goes on along the minus strand of NZ_VBVX01000016.1, from coordinate 26,084 downwards.
GACCTGAGCGCGGATCGTGCGGTGAGAGGCGTTGTGTTCTTCCTTCCAGGCAGGCAGTTCGCTCTGCCCAGGGTCACGGCGGCGTGGATGACGAGCCCGGACCTCGATAGCCTCCGTCGGCGATCACTGCGGCGTTCCCGACGGCGGCCTTCGCCCCGGATAGCTCCCATGCCTTGCAGTTTGGCTACGCAGCTAGGGCATCGGCCTGCGGATCGCGCGTAAAGGAATCGAGTCCAGCGAATGCCTCGGCCGGCGCCGCTGGGTCATCAACGCACCATCTCATAACTGACCGACCGCCGGCTCAACCACCGCTACGAGCATCACCCTGACAACTCCCTGGCACTTCTCGCAACTGGCAGCCACCATCTGCTGCTACAAACGCTTCCGCAGCCTCACCACATAGGACAGCCTTAGCGCCTCTTTCGGTACAGGCCCCAAGAGAACATGCACAGCAGGACCACGAACACTGCCACCGCGAGCACTTTCCCTATCGCCCCGTCAGGCCACATCGCAGCCAGTTCCATGCCTCTTCACCCCATGTTCAGTGCCCGGTTCTCGGCTCTCGGAGTGTCCTCAAGAGCCCCCGCATTCTGACTGTTGCTAGCGAAGGGACGACAGCAGCATCGTTGCCGCTGCCACCACGAACACCACGCCTACGGCACGCGCCATCATGTAACCGGCACGGGAGGGCTCAGCGGCGTCGTAGTCCTTCACGAAGGGCGCCTAAAAGGGTCGGTTTATCCTCCACAGCAACTGCGGCTTGACGACCTGCACCACGCCGATCGCCATGAACAGACACAGGATTACAACGCCCAGTACACTCATCGACGATCCCCCTCCTCTTGCTCAACGACCGGCCAGGAAGCCGCTTTGAGTAGGACTCATGCCCTCAAACGGCCATGCCAGACGTCACCCCCCGGAGAAGCAGGGCTTGCTCCGCGATGCTGGCAGAAGCGTTCTATCGCACCCCATCCTCCAGGCGGGCCAGTTGTGGCTGGACAGTCCTGGTCCGCGGGGCCATGCCGCGATGCGCCACCTCCGCACCGCAGTGGCCTGCCGAGGTGCGTCCATCGTTCGCCGATGCGGCTGGTAAATCGCACGGGGCGGGGCAGCCAGTGCGGTTGGGACGGCGGCTTGCGCCCGTACACATGCGCCTCCCGTGATCACCAGCGACTCCTCCCCCGGCCAGGACCCGGCGCAGCGGTGGCCCACCAGCGCCGGCCGCGAACCTGCGCGGCCAGCATCTCCACCGCGTCTGAGACTTCCTCGAGCAGCGGAGTCCAGTCCATACCCGGCGCACCGTCACGCGAACGACGGCCCGCGAGACCCCGGGGATCCGAAACTGGCCTACTAGAACCATTCGGCAGAACGGGCATGCTCGCCACAGGTTGAGGGCCTGAGGGCGTCAAACCCAGCACGGGCAAGGATGTGGCACACCGCATCGAACGATGCCTCAGCGTCAGTTCCCGCCCGGTACACCCGCAGCTGTTGGACGACTTCGAAGCCAACTGGCGGGCGCAGATTGCCGCTCCGGGATTGAGCTCCTGAAGCAGAGGGCACTGGGGCGGTCGACACGTACCCCCTCGTCAAAGGGGTACTAGCTGAAGGCCGCACACTCGGTGATCGTTTGCGGTTGGTGAAGTGCCTGCCGGGCCATGCCTGCCGGGCGGAGAAAGGTTGATGGGGGATATGGGCGACGCGAACGAACCGGCCGTGCCGGAAGTCGTGGACAGTCCCGCCGTGCGGAAGCAGCCCAGCGGAGGGCTTGCCCGGTGGTTGCTGCCACCAGGTGCAGCCGATCGGCCCCGCGGCCGGTCAGGGCCATGCCGAGCCGCATGCCTGGTGGAAGGTGATGTGCCTGACCGGGGTGGACTACTTCTCCAGCCTGGCCTACGTACCGGCGATCGCCGCCCTCGCGGCCGGGGCGGTCTCGCCGCTGGCGACGCTCCTGATCGTGGCGCTCACTTTGCTGGGAATGCTGCCGATGTACCGACGGGTGACCAAGGAAAGCCCGCACGGGGCCGGGTCCGTGGCAATGCTGGAGGACCTGCTGCCGTTCTGGTGGGGCAAGCTGTTCGTGCTCGTACTCCTCGGCTTCGTTGCCACCTCGTGGATCATCACGATCACCCTGTCCACGGCGGACGCCTCCGTGCACGTAGTGGAGAACCCTTTCTTCCCCGCGGCCCTGCACGGCCACGAGGTCGCCCTCACCGTGGCGCTGCTGGTGGTGCTCGGAGGGGTGTTCCTCCTCGGGTTCAGCGAAGCGGTTAGCGTCGCCATCCCGCTCGTCGCTGTCTTCCTTGCCCTGAACGCGGTGGTCATCGCCGTCGGGCTGGTGCATGTGTTCACGACGCCGGGCGCCTGGTCGGCCTGGACCGACGCTCTCGTCGAAGGCGGGGGCGGGTTCGGCGACCTGATGGGCCCTGCGCTGCTGGCGTTTCCCCTGTTGGTGCTCGGCCTGTCCGGATTCGAGACCGGCGTGAGCATGATGCCGCTCGTGACCGCCGACGGCGAAACTCCGGAACAGCGGCTGCGTTCGCGTATCCGCAACACCCGAAGGCTGCTGACCACCGCCGCGCTGATCATGAGCGTGTATTTGCTGTCCGCAAGTTTCGTCGCCACCGTTCTCATCCCCGAGAACGAGTTCGAGGCCGGCGGCGCGGCCAACGGCCGTGCCCTGGCCCGGCTGGCGCACGAGCACGTCGGCGAAGCCTTCGGCACCGTCTACGACATCAGCACCATCCTGATCCTGTGGTTCGCGGGCGCGTCCGCCATGGCCGGGCTGGTCAACATCGTGCCCCGCTACCTGCCCGATTACGGCATGGCCCCCGAATGGGGACGAGCGGTACGCCCGGTCGTCCTGGTCTACACGGCCCTGTGCATCATCATCACCATCGCGTTCGACGCCGACGTCGACAAGCAGGCCGGCGCCTACGCCACCGGCATCCTGGCCATGATGGTCTCCGGCGCCTTCGCCGTCACCGTCTCCGCGCTGCGCCGCCGCCAACGCGTCACCACCGCCGGCTTCGCCGCGCTCACCGCGGTACTGCTCTACGCCCTGGTGGCGAACATCATCGACAAGCCCGACGGCATCGCCCTCTCGGGCATGTTCATCGCCGGCATCATCGCCGTGTCACTGATCTCCCGGGTGTCGCGCACCACCGAGCTGCGCGCCGACCGCCTCGTCTTCGACAGCGCGGCCCGCCGGTTCATCACCGACACACTCGCCCACGACAACTCGATCAACATCATCGCCAACCGGCGTCAGGCGGGCGACGTGGCGGAGTACAGGGACAAGGAGCGCGAACAACGCGGCACCAACCCGGTACCCGGCCCCGCTGACGTCCTCTTCCTGGAGATCGATGTCGTCGACCCCTCCGATTTCAGCGAGACCCTCACCGTGCGCGGCGTCGAGGTCGACGGCTACCGCATCCTGCGGGCGGAAGCCCCCGCCGCGCCGAACGCGATCGCCACGATCCTCCTCGCCCTGCGCGACCACATCGGTGTGCGGCCTCACTGCTACTTCGCCTGGGCCGAAGGAAGCCCACTGACGCACATGTTCCGCTACTTCCTGATCGGACGCGGCGACACCGCTCCCGTCACCCGCGAAATCATCCGCAGCCACGAACCCGACCCCGCACGCCGCCCCGGAATCCACGTCGGCGGCTGAAGACGCGCCGGGGAACAGATCACGGGCCTACGGGAGGGTGCGACGCTACGGCTGCCGGGCTGAGCCGCGCAGCAGCCGTACCGCACCTTGTGTGCCGCGTCGCTGCCGCACCGGATGCCTTCGCGACCTGAGCGGCCGAGTTCCGTGACATCGCTGGCCTGCGTGCCCGGCTTCATGCGCCCGCAAAGTCGCATGGAAACCTATGACGGCTGTTGCATCGGTCGTGAGCGGGTGACGGCCCACACCCCGGGATGATGGCCCCGACGGGGTGTCCGGTGGCTCCAGGCGGGGCCGGTGGAGCAGGTTTGGTGCTGCCCAGGGTCACAGAGAGATCATGCGGGCGACGAAGTAGGCGGCGACGATCACGGCACCGATGATGATCAGCCACACCCACCAGCCCGGGTGCTCCCACATACCGCCGTCGGCCCGCTCTTCGTGGGCCTCGGCAGTGGAGCCTTCGGCCGGAGGTGTCTCCTCGGGAGGAACGAGTGGATCAGTCATACCTTCAGCTTCGCGTCAGTAGCCGTATCACGCATCCGCTGCCTGGTGATCCGGGGCGATCAGCTGCTGCGTGCCGGCGGGGGAAGCAGCCTCGCGCCGCCCCACCGCCAATCCGCGCATCCGAGGGACTGCGCCGGCAGATCGAGCACTACGCCGGGAAGCATCCCGGCACTCCCCCGGTGGCCGCGTCGAGACGCGCAAGAGGGGGGCAGATGGCACGGGTGCCTCCAGCTGGCGGCCATCGCGCTCGTCCTGCTGACCATCGTCGCCGCCTGCCGCCGCTGAGTACCGGCGGCAGCCCCCAGCCCATGGAAACGCCCACCTGGCGCATGGCTGTGCCGGGTGAGTCGTACGTTCATTCCGGGCGCCTCTGCGGGTGAGCCACTGAGGTCGGAGTCGTGCCCGCTCGGGTCACAGCGGGCTGTGAGGACGGCGAAAGGTCGTCACGGGTGAGGGGTGCGGGGTCGGCCGGGCGGAGCATTTGTCCGGCGGCCAGTCGGCGGTAGATGGGGCTGGTGGTGAGCAAATCCTCGTGGCGCCCGCAAGCGGCGGTGCGGCCGCTCTCGAGCACGACGATCTGGTCGGCGTGCTGGACCGTGGAGAGCCGGTGGGCGATGACCAGCAGGGCGCATTCCTGCGCGGCATCCCTCATCACGGTGGTGAGCGCGGTCTCGTTGATGGTGTCGAGGTGGGATGTGGGCTCGTCGAGCAGGAGGAGTGCGGGGCGGGCCAGCAGGGCGCGGGCCAGCGCCACGCGCTGGCGCTCGCCGGCCGAGAGCGTGCCGCCGCGCTCGCCGAGCATGCCTGACAAACCGCCGGGCAGCCGCCGCACGACTTCCTCCAGTTGCGCGAGTTCGACGACGCGCCGCACTTCCGCGTCGGTGGCGTCGGGCGCGGCGTAGGTGATGTTGTCGTGAAGCGAGCCGTGGACGACATGCGTGCTCTGATCGACGACGGCGATGCGCTCTCGGCTGGCGGCGCGGCTCAGTTCGGTGGAGGGCCGGCCGTCGAACAACAGACTTCCGGAGTCGGGTTCGTAGAACCTGGCGATCAGGGCGAAGATCGTGCTCTTTCCGGCACCCGACCGGCCGACAAGGGCCGTCTGGCGTCGGTGAGGGACAGTGAAGGAGACGCTGTGCAGCACCGGCCGGTCCGGGGTGTACCCGAAGCTCAGGTCTCGCAGCGCGAGGGCGGCCTCCTGGTGCTGCCGGCCGTACCGGTCGGGTTCGCTTGTACGTGTACGGGTACCTGCCCGGCCAGTCGGTGGCCGGGTTGGCGAGGGCTCCATCGGCAGGGACAGCGCATGGTCGATGCGCTGGTAGGCGCCCATGCCGCGCTGGATGAGGCCGACCGCGCGGAAGACCGACGACAGCGGCAGAACGAGGTAGGAGGCGTACAGCAGGAAGGCCACCAGGTCGCCGAGGGAGTTGGCCTGGCCGTTCACCCGCAGCCCGCCGATGACCAGGACGATCAGGAAGGATCCCTGAACGGCCAGTTCGACCGCCGGGCTCATCACGGAGGCAAGTTTCGCGGTGCGTACGCCCGCGGTGTAGGCAGCTTCGACGCGTTCTCCGATACGGGCCGCTTCGCGGTCCTCGGCCCGGTGAACGCGGACCATCGGCAGCGCTCCGAGGGCGCGTTCGAGGTCTGCGGCGATCGCGCCCACGGACGTCTGCATGCGCTCGGAGGCGGCGCGAATGCCCTTGAGCAGCGAGGCGACGACTACGGCGGCAGCGGTCACGGTCAGGGCGACCAGAAGCAGCAGCAGCGGATCGATCCACACCATGAGAACGATCGCGCCGGCGGCGACGAGGGCCCCGGTCACCAGATCGACAAGCGCTTGGGACACGACTTCTCTGAGCAGGGTGGAGTCTGCCGTGACCCGGGAGATCAGATCGCCGCTGCGGTGGCGGTCGTACTCCCTCATCTCCAGGCGGAGCAGCCGCGCCACCATGCTGTGGCGCAGTCCGCGTACGACGCCCTCACCCATCCGCTCCAGAACGAAACGCCCCACCGCCCCGGTCGCCGCTTCGGTGACGAACAGAATCGCCAGGAGCAGCAGCAGTGGCCACAGCACCTTGCCGTGTCCGCTCGCGTCCACGACGTGTTTGGCGACGAGCGGCTGCGCGAGACCGAGCGCGGAACCGGCCAGAGTCAGCACGGTGGCTACCACGACGGAAGCCCGGTGCCCGGTGGTGAGCCGGTACATGGTGGCGACCGCGGTCCGCGTGGAGCGGTCGCCGACCGTCGGTGCCTTCTCGCAGTCCACGACGGGGCTGTCGGTCATCGGCCCGTCGGCCGGCTCGTGGGGCCGACGGCGATCAGACGGGTGAAGTAGTCGTCGGGCACCCCTTCGTCGACCGGGTGACCGTCGGCCTCGATCCAGGCGTGCGCGGTGAAAGGCGGTACGACGCGTACCCCCGTGCACCAGGTCGGCCAGGTGCCACCGAGTCGGCACAGCAGCGCAGCCCCCAGGGAGCGGGGCAGACAGCCCTTCGGGCCGGCGCAGCGCAGGCTCACGGCGCACATCGCGTCCCGTGCGTCCTTGGCCTGTGCGGTGGTGGCCGGGCGGGCCCCGCGGCATGCGACATCGAGTACGGCGCGGATCCGGCGGGGTGGCAGGAGCGAGAGTACGACGGCGGGGAGCAGGACGACACGCGCGGCCGTGCGCCGTGCGAAGGGGACGCCGCTCGGGCGCTCCAGGGCACTCGGCGTCGTCATCCGGCCAGCCCCGACGTTCGCAGTTGCCTCACCAGGGCTTCGACATCATCCGTCGCCTGGGCGAGGTCGATGTCGAACTCGCCGGCGAGCGCGGCGGCCGCGTCGGCTTCGTCACCGCCCGCCATCAGGATGTTGACCACCAGGGTGGCGGTGGGGTTCAACTCCCAGTACTCCCCGGCGCGTTCGTCCAGGAGGACGGTGCCGTAGTCGGTCTGTGCCGTGGACACATTGGTGGCGAACTTCAAGACCATGCGGGTGCCTTCCTGTTGGGGAGCTGGCTGTCAGAGGGAAGCTCTCTGTCAAGGGGAGGCGGCTGGTGCCTTGGGGCCGCCGGTGCGGTCCAGACCGCGCAGCCACACCTCGGCGGCGATGGTCGAGTAGAGGACGGCGTCACGCAGTTCGGGTGTGGCCGGTCGCTGGGCGAGGCGGCGCAGGGCGGCTGCGTCGACCAGGCCGAGCTGTTCGAGCCGGGAGCCCTCCCACAGCGCCAGCAGGTCGGCGCGGTGCTCGCGCAGTCCGTTGGCGGCGTCCATGGAAGCAGCGGCCTTGTTGGTGCGCCGCAGGCAGGCGTCGGGGACGATCCCGCTCATGGCGGCCGTCAGAAGGGGTTTGTACTGCCAGGGCGTGACGCGCTCGCTCGGGCGAACGGCGAGACATGCCTCGATGACGCGGTCGTCGAGGAAGGGCGATGCCATCGGCAGGCCGGCCCGGGCGGCCATCCGGTCCCACTGGCGGATGATGCGGGTGCACGAACGGATCTGTTCGAGGTCGGCGTGCAGGCCGCGGTCCGGGTGCAGCGGGACCGCGTGTGCGCCCGCCTCGCGCAGTGACATGCGGACCAGTTGTTCGGCGTCGGCGGTCACCCAGTCGAAGAGACGAGGGGGCATGCCCCAGCCGAGGCTGGTGCTGACGGTGGCGGGCAGGGGGTCTCTCAGGTGCCTGCTGGAGTCGGCCAGCCACTTCCCGTACGGCCGGGAGTCGGCCAGGGCGCGTGCCGTGCCGCCGAGCGGCCATTGCCACAGGGCCCGGAAACCGCGGAGCTGGCGCAGGGCGAACAGCGGGCGGGTCCGCGCCAGGCGGTGGTAGTACGCCTCCGAGCACCAGGCCACGTGGTCGCCGCCGATGCCGGTCATGTGCAGGCGGCTGCCCCTCTCGGCCAGGCCGGGCAGGTGGTGCAGGACCCGCGAGCGGTCCATGACGCCGATGGTCGGCTCGTCCAGCAGGTCGTCGATGCCGAGGAGGTCGGTGTAGACCAGCGGCGAGGCATCGGCGTCCCAGACGACGTGCTCGACGTCCGGCAGGGACCGGGCCGCTTGTTCGGCCCAGTACAGATCGGTATCGGCCGGGTCGCGGCCCGGCCAGGTGCTGGCCACCACCCGGGCCGGGGAACGGTCGGCGAGGAAGCAGAGGGAGGTGGAATCGAGCCCGCCGGACAAGTCGCAGCTGACCACGCCCCCCTGGCGGGTACGGGCATCGACCGCGGTGGCCAGGGCTTCGCGGACGAGGGGCGCGCCGTCGTCGAGCGTGCGTACCGGCTCCGGCGGCGTCCACCAGCGCGAGTGGCGCACGGTTCGCCCGTCCGCCGTCACGATCAGCGCGTCGTGCGGGGCGACGGAGGTGATGCCTCGCCACATGGGTTCCTGGGCGAGAGGATGAGGGGTCGGCCACAGCAGCCGGACGGCCAGTTGCTCCTCGTCGGGGGTGGCGCCGAGCATGGCGGCGAGTACGTCGGCGCGCGAGGCGGCCACGTGGACTCCGGCAACGGGGGCATGGAAGACCAGCCGGAGTCCGGAGGCGGTGCCCTGCACCCTGAGCCGCCCGTCGAGCGCGGCGACCAGGTGGAAGCTGCCGGGAAGTGCGCGGGCCAGCGCGTCGAGTTCGGCGAGGTCGCGCAGCCGCCCGGCATGGCGCTCGAGCTCCGCGGCGTCCGTCGGGCAGCAGCCGATGACGGCGAGGGCCGTACGGCCGGCGCGCGCGCTGACGATCTCCTGGTCGTGCCACTGCCCCACCAGCCAGGGCCGGCCGGAGGCGTGCTCCAGGGTCTGTGTTCCGGGGAGGGAGAGGGAGCGGGCCACGGCGGCCGCGTCCTGGCAGTCGGTGAAGACCGCGAAGTGCGCGTCGCCGGGGCCCGCCCCCGCACTCTCGTGCAGTTCAGTCATGACGTCGAGTCAAGAACCGTCGGTGGTCAGTTCTTGCTCAGGATCAGCCGGTCGTTGCCGGAACGCCCCAGAAGCCCGGTCTTCTTCCGGAACGTCCCGAGCCGGGCGAGTGTCGGTGCCTCGTAAGCCTTCTTCACGACTTCTCCTCACGTACGGGGTTACAACCACCCTCCCCGGCCGACAGCGAACCGGACGCCGGTTCACAGCCGCCCTGCCCAGGCACTCATCGGGAGCGCTGAGCGGGAAAGCGGGTGCAGGCAATAGCTACCTGCATGAGCGGATGCCATGACAAGGCCGCTAAAGAACATACGATCATAAGTAAAGTGTGAATGCGGTCAGATGACTACCGCGCAGACCCCGAGGTTGGTCAAAAGCGGAACTGCTTGCCGACCAAGCTGTGTAAGGATTAAGTAATTAAGAGAAACGTTTCCACCTGCCTGGTAAGGCGTGCCGCAGGGGGTAGCGGTCAGGTCACGCGGCTGGGATCCGAACGGAGCCGCCGGGGCGCATTCAGTGCTTGTCTGCGTGCTGTCCCCGAGGCCGTTCTTTCCTGAATGGCTGGATGACCAGCCGTGCGATTCTCACGTAACGTCCGTCAATGGCGAGCCCCGCACGAACGCGGCGAGCCCGCACCGTTGGTTCGTGAGGGCGCAGGCACGACGGGGGAAGCCGGCGTGTGATCGATACACGCGGCAGGAAGTGGCCGACGACCGGTGCCGCCGGGGCGCCTCGGTGAGGTCCGCCAGCAAACACATCCCCGGGCACACCGCAGCGACTGCGGGCGCCGGCACCGAGGGCCTGCCCTGGCTCGCGGGCCGCTTCGCCGACGGGGGCCGCACCGAGCACCTGCTGACCGTCCGGCCGCCTTCAGCGCGTGAGATACGTGCTCCCACCGGGCGGGAAGGACACCAGGTGATCGCAGGATCTCCTCAAGGGCGCCTCTGCGACGGTACGCCTCCTGGCGATCGATGCGCCCCGAGACGGGGCACTGCTACGGCTCCGACGCAACCGATCGCATCCAGCACCTGCTCCCCGCCGCCGGCCGAGCCCCCAGAGTCGACTGCCTTCGAGCCGGAACCCGACGGTGCTTACCCACCAGGGCCGCCGGCCCCGACCTCGACTGCTCGGACCTCCCGGGCCCGGTCTGTGTCGGCGCTGGCGACCCCCGCCGCCTCGACCGCGACGGGGAGGGCTTCGGTTGCGCATGGGAGGAGCCATGCGCGATTCCCGTTCGCTCACCACTCAGTTGGCGACAACCGGCACCGTAGCCCTGCCGCATAGGCTCGTCGTCACCCGCGCCGCTTCGAACGCCCCATGAAAGTCCCCATCAGTACCGCCGCAATCGCGACTACCAGCAGGACCAGTCCGGCGGCTCCCTCCGGGAACCAGATCGCCGCGAGCTCGCTCAAAGCAACTCCTCCTTTACGTAGCGACCTGAGGTGTGGCGACGGGCGCTGTGACTACAGCAGTGAAGGCGTGCACTGCATCTCCGCAGCGCCGTTAGCCGAGGCTGTTTGCCGCACCCAGCCACCCCTACTACTTCCTCCTGGTCTTCGCCAGGAACGCGAGCGCTGTGCAAACGAGCACGATGATCACGAGCACCCACAGGGGAGTTCCGCCCAGACCTTTGTAGGACAGGCTGGTCCAGTCTGCGGTCGCGTACATGGAAGATCCCTCCGATGGAGTTAAGGGCTAATTCGCGCAGGTTGGCTGGTGGAACCTCGCAAGTAACCCATGTTGCAGGGCCGAGGTTTCATCGTCGGACAGGCCGGTGGGCTCTGGTAGCCGCCGGCGAACTGGTGCGACTGCGGGAGGGTCGCCTGCCGCTAGTTGGCGGGGCTGGAGCGCTTCGTGAAGCGATGCCACCAATGCCGGCGCCGGGGGTGCACTGCGCGGCCCAGTCGGCGTCCGATCAGTAGGTAGCCCAGGAGGGCGCCCGTCGTGTTGAGCAGCACATCGTCGATGTCGAAGGCTCGTCCGGTGATAAGGGCTCCTTGCACCAACTCGACCAGCATCATCACCAGTGCCGTGACCGCTACGACGCGAATGAGCCCCCGGGCGCGGGGCGCGAGAACCGGCAGCAACATGCCGAAGGGCATGCCGAGAACGATATTGCCGCCGAGCTGCTTGACGGTGTCACGGAAAGCGGGCTGGGCGAGATAGTCGCGGATGGAATCCCCGGGCCGCAAGTTGCTGTGTGTCAACGGCTCAGAGGCAACCGAAGGCTCCAGAGTCAGCCGGGCCAAGAGCACGGCGAAGACCACGGTCCCCGCGAAAGCCAGGAGCATGGCCGCCGCTCGCCCCCACCTGGACAGCGGGGGCCTGCCCGGAGTGCTCCGTCTCTCCGGTTCCGTACGGGCCGCGTCTTGAAGGACTGTCCGTGCCACAACGAACCCCCAGTCAGGCTTGGTCTGCTGCACCGGCAGTTACCCCCGTCAAGAGGCCGTACACGGCTCAAGGCCGTTCACGCAGCATCCGCTCGAGCTGCCATACAGGGCAGTCCTCTTCCATATCGCGGCACGTGTGGGCCCCTTGGTGCCGGGCGGTACCAGGCTCTTGACCTGGAGAACACCGTCGACCGGCTCTGTGCCGAGTTCTTGTTGCCGGATATCCGCCGGCGGAATCGGCGGGAAAGCGTCGAGTGCGGATGCGTGACATGCCACCCGCCCTCCGGAGCCTTCGGCATTCGTACAGAATTGCTCCTCGCTCCGGTGATCACGATGGCGTCGACCTTCTTCTCCCTGGCGATCAATCCGGCGAAATGCTGGAAACTCCTAGGCCCTCTTCGAAACTGGCCGACAGCCAGCGACACAACTTCTATCTTCGCGTTCTCCCGTCCCCGTGTGAAACCTGTTTGAGCGGGCACGTGACCTGTTCCGCAAAGCGGTACAACCGATCTAGGTGGGGTGTACGTGCATGAACGACACAAAGGTCACCAACACCGTTGCCACCCTTCGCGCTATGGGCGACAGCACTGCCGATATCTGTCGCGCCCGCGAGATTGCCCGGGCGTACGCCGACAGCCTCAGCCCGGTGCCAGCTGCGGAAGTGATGGACACCCTCGTCCTGGTGGTGTCCGAGCTCGTCACCAACGCCGTGCGCCACGGCGGCGGCCGCTACACCCTTGAACTGTGCGCCGACGAAGCGGCAGTGATCGTCGCGGTCAGCGACACCAACCCCGCACACCCACGCGAGGTTACCCCCGACTTGAACGGCGGCAGCGGAGGTTTCGGCTGGCACATGGTGCGCCGCCTGAGCGACGAGGTGACGGTCAGCCCCGGCCCAATCCCCGGTAAGACGATCATCGCGCTGATCGGCCGGACTGCCGGTCACTCGGAGGACTAGCCAGAACTGCCGGGCGGCAGGGTCTCTATTGCAGCATGACAACGGTATGCATTCGTCACCGACGCCAGGGCACAAGGGAGCACGTACAACGACTGGTTGGCATGGAAGCAGAGATGAGTGTGATGGCGTGTCCTTCTCCAACCACCCCCAGACGCCCGGCGACCACGCGCAGACCCCTGACCCGGGTGTGAAGCGGGGCAATGGACTGGCGATCGCAGCGCTCGTGCTCGGCGTCGCGGCGATCCTGCTCTTCTGGACGGTCTTCGGCGGCATCGTGCTGGGCCTGCTCGCTGTGATCTTCGGAATCATCGGCGCACGCAAGGCACGCGGCGGCCGCGCAGCGCACGGCAGGATGTCCATCATCGGCGCGGTGCTCGGCGCGCTGGGACTGATCGCGTCCGTCGTGATCATCGCGATCGGCGCGTCGATCCTCAACTCCGAGGAGTTCAAGAACTTCGACGACTGCGTCAAGCATGCCAATACGCAGAGTGAACGCGAGGCATGCGAGAAGGACTTCAACGAGGACGTGAACAACTGATCCACCAGTGTAGAGGGAAGCACTGCCGCCTGAACGTGACAAGGCCGAGCTGTGGACCCCAGCCGACGACTGTGGCCCCGCCATCCCGCGGGGCCACAGTCGTCGGCTCCTCTGTTCTTGTCAGCAACGCCGTTGTGGAGGGGGCTGCCGAACGGCCATCGCCCGCCGGCTGGGCTTCCCCCGCGCATCACCGCGATCCTCCAGGTCGTGCTCGGCCCCGTACCGCTTCAGCTCTGCCGTCAGGTGGGCGCTGAGGTTGTACGTACTGGCCCACCACAATCGGATTGCGCCGAGCAGGAGTTGGGCCCTCACCAGCAGATCGCGGGCGTTTGGGGCGTAGAGGTCGGGGGCGCTGGTAGCCCGCGCCCTCAAACCCGCATACGCGGCCGTTCGGCCGGCGACTACTGCACTCCGAGGACACCGGCGAGGACGAGCACGCCGCACAAGGCGATACCGCCACCAATGATTACCGGCATCGTTCGCGCGAAGGAAGGGTTACTTGAGTTGGCCCTACCGAAGACGTTCTGCTGCTGGGTCGCACCCCGGGCAAAGTATGACCGCGACAGCACCAGAGCTACTCCGATAACGAGGGCCGCAATCCCAATCACGGTCTGCCTGTCCACGCAGCATCCTTCCTTGTGGCGAGAATCATCACTTCCATGCTGTGGTCATCGACGTTGCGCATGCACGGCATCGTCAGAGAGGACGTCAGTCTCTGCGGCCGCGCTTTCGGGTGACCCTTCCGTACACAATCGCCGCTATGAGGGCAGCGATGGCTACCGACAAAGTTACGAGTCCTGCTGTGCCCTCGGGCATGACGCGCCCTTCGTTGGCCAGCAGGTACGCGCTCCGCAGTTCCAATTGCTGATCCCTTCTTGGTCCCCGGTCTTACGACCAGGCGTCAGTTGCTGTATTCCCGAGCGCCCTTAGCCCCCCTCATAGTGCCCTCGGCGATAGGAGCCCGTTGTGGGTCGGTCGCCGGTTCAGGTGAGGGGGGTTCACTGGCCGGAGGGGTCGGGTGAGGTGAAGCGGCCGATGTTGGGGTCGTAGTACCGGGCCTCGTAGAGGTACAGCCCGGTGGGGTCCGGGTAGCCGCCGGCGAACCGGTGCGGCTGCGGGACGGTCTCCGAAGTCACCGCGCGGGTGACGCAGCGGGGGCTGGACGAGTACGAGTTGACCTTGGTGCCGGCGTCGTCGGCGAGCGCGATGACGGAGCCGAGTGCGTCGGTGAGGGAGTAGTGGCTCTTGCCCCCCGGTCGGCATGGAGTTCAACGTGCCCCCGGGTTCCCGGTTGAATCCCATGTCCACACCGCCCGTTGACTTCGCGGACAGGCCGAGGGGCCCGTTGTGGAAGAAGGTGTCGCCGAGCTTGATCCGCTCACTCTGGTCCGTCGACCCGTACTGGCCGGCGTACGTCTTGCCGCCCACCGTCAGCGAGGTCAACTGGGAGTAGTCCGACCACTTCTCAACGAGTTGACAGCCGCCAATGTTCAGGCGTTCTTTCACCCCACGTGGCTGACGGCGATCTGGTACGGGCCTTGGGTGCTCACCGGGGCGCTGCTCGTGGCATGGGCCGCCTGCCGGGCCGATGGGCCACCGTGCGGCCTGCGAGGTTTTGCCCATGAACCGCTGCCGATTGCGGCCTGCGTTCAGCCGGCCAGCCCCGTTCCCCGGCTGTGAAGCGCAGCGGCCGGACGATGCGGTTGCTGTACTTGGCCGCCGCCCATCCGCCGCGCTGACGCCGCTGGGGCCCTCGCCTGCGTGGCATGTCATGGAGCGACCGCACTTCGGTCCCGAGCAGGTGCAGCGGGCTGTTCACGCGGTGCGCACGTTCGGCGGAAGGGTAGGTACGCCCGCGTTCCTCGGGTTGCTCATACAGGGCAGCAGAGGCGGTAGTAGTGAGCACCGGCCGACGTGAAGTCTGCCGAATGCCACAGTTGGAATCATTTTCGTGCAACTGTTGTCGTACGACAATTATTTTGTGGGATGCTGGAGGGAGACCAGCCCGGCCTGGTAGGAGGCGCGTGCCGCTGCGGTGCCCTCGGGGGCCTGGCGCGGTGAGAGCGTCTCCTCTTGGCTGTGCACGGCCCATGCCGTGTGCTGATCGGCCCCGCTCAGCGGGCCGCCGTGATGGGCTCGACCCCCGAAGTGAGGGGCGAATTGTGAATGCTTTCACCGTGACTGTCGAGCAGCAGGCAGACGTGACAGTGATCGGGGTGGCCGGGGAAATGGACTTGGTGTCCGCGCCTGCGGTCGAGGAAGCCGCCCTCGCTGCACCGATCAGCGGCACGACGCTGCGCCTGGACTTGTCGGGGGTGTCCTTCATGGACTCCAGCGGTTTGAATGCCCTGCTGCGTCTGCGTCAGCGCGTCAGTGGGGAGGCCGGCCGCCTGGTGGTGGCAGGGCTGCAGGATCAGCCTGCGGGTCTGCTGCGTCTGACCGAGACCTACGAGCTGCTGACTGCGACAGGGACCGTTGGCGTGGCCCTGCCCGATCAGAGGCAGGCTCCCTCTCCGGTGTAGTCGGCGGCGAGGCAGCGGTCGCGAACTCTCGTCTGCCCGGCACCCCGACACGACTGGTGGCGGGTGGAACCGGAGGTTCGCCGAAGTGGCAGGGCGAGCGTCTCCGGGGATGGCTTACCGCCGTGCAGCGGACGTCTTCAGCTCTCCCCCGCGTGCGGATCGGCCCCGGCCTACCTGGACGGCGGCGCAGGGTGTTGAACAGACCCCGAGCGCGCAGTCGCATATCCGGGTGTCCTGAAGCGACTGCTTCGACCGGCTCAGCCGGGAGAAGAGGGAAACTTTCGCCCTGGTGGGGATAGTTTCCGTTCAGTGGGCAGGTGAGCCGTAATCGGTGCTTGGTGGTGCCGCGAGAGAGTCAGCCTGTGAAGCAGGGCGTAGGAGTGTCCATGAGGGTGACGGCTGTATGAAAGGCGCGGCGCCGTCGGACGAGCCCTTGGACGTTGTGGCGACCGAGGTGGCTGAAGCAGCGGGGGCGGTCGTGTCGGCCTGGCAGCATGCTTCCCGCAACGTGTTTCCTCGGCTGTCGTCACTTCAGCTCGATGCGCTGCTGATCGTGCGGCGCTGCCCGGGCATCAATCTGACCCGGTTGGCCGAGGAGGCCGGCACGAGGTCGCCCGCTGTGAGCAGACTGTGCGATCGCCTTGAGGCAGCTGGTCTGCTGCGCCGCGAACGCCCTGCGACCAATCGACGCGAGATCGAGCTGGTGCTCACCGTGCAGGGCCAGGAACTGGTCGAGGCGTTGTCCGCCGGTCGTCGGAAACTGTTCCGTGAGGCGCTGAGTCGTATGACGCCGGCTGAGCGGACAGCGCTGGTGACCGGCTTGCATGCCTTCTCGACAGCCAGTGACGACCGTTCTGGATGAAGGTGCAGGGCGACTGGTCCCGGGTTCGGCTGCCGTGTGGCGACGTACTCACATCAGCGGTCGCGGTTCGGACGGTGGGCGGCCGCGCCAGTCCAGGCAGACTACGGCGGCGTCGTGGGCCAGGTCGTGACTGCCGTGGTACTGGATCAGCCCGTCGACGACGGCGCGCGCGGCTTCGTGGGGCGGTGTGGCGTGCGTGGCGGCGATGGTCTCGCGCAGGGCGATCTCGCCGAAGAGCTTGCCTTCCGCTGAGAGGGCGCTGTGCACGCCGCTGCTCGCGATGATCAGACGGTCTCCGGGCTCGATGTGCAGCGTCTGTTCCCGGTACTCCGTTTCCTCGAACATGCCGAGCGGCAGCTGAGCCTCGAGTTCGACCCGCTCGACGATGTGGTTGCGCAGGCGGAAGAGCTGGGGGGAACCCGCGTCGACCGCGCTCACCTGCCCTGTGGCCAGGTCGAAGCGCAGCAGCAGCGTCGATGAGTACTTGGCCCCGCCGTACTCGCCGTAGACCGCCTGGTCGGCGAGGCATGCCTGGTCGGGCAGGGAGATACCGGCGCGCCGGGCGTTGCGCAGGGCGCTGACGGTGAGGTTGGTGAGCAGGGCGGCTTGGATGCCCTGTCCCCTGCCGTCGCAGACGGTGATGGTGAGGTGGTCGTCGGTGGTGCTCCAGTCGAAGTTGTCTCCGCCGATGGCGTAGGCCGGCTCCAGGTGGGCGCCGAGGGTGTATTCCTCGCGGGCGAAGCCGCGGCCGGGCAGGAGCTGCCACTGCATCTCGGCGGCCAGGGTGAGGCGCTTGCGCCGGCGGGCCTGGAGGTACAGATCGGTGTCGCGTTCGGCCGCCAGCAGTTCGTGGCCGAACGCCGTGGCGAAGGCCGCGAGCTCCAGAACGCGGGGCGCCCCCGCCATCGCCTCTGGCAGGTGTACGGACAGCACCCCGAGGCGGTCTCCCCGCACGGTGATGGGCAAGTGTGTGGTGACCATCCCGGGCTCACCGGTCACCGCGACGACCGGGGCCTGCGCCGAGAACGCGCGGCCGGCCGGGTGGTCACCCCGGGCAGGTACCGTCTCGCCTGTTCGCGGAAGACGCGTCACGGGCTGAAGCACGCTCAGGCCGTAGTCGGCGAGGAGCAGCGTCACGGCGCGGGCGTCCACATAGTCGGCGAGCAGCGCGCCGGCTGCGGCCGGCAGGCTGGTGGGTGGCGCCGCCCGAAGTGCACTTTCAGCCGCTCCGAGCCAGCGACCGGGCTCCTGGGTCATGGTGTGGGTTCCTTCGTAGTCCGCGACGCACTTCACGCGAACGGCGCTGTCTTCGACCGGCTGCGCCGTCCTGATGTACTGCCTCGTAGGGCACTCTTGCATCCCGTTGCGGACCGCTGTTGTCGGCGCGCTCTTAAGTAACCGTTGTCACAATGCAAAGGCAGTCGCTTGACCCTACCCGGGGCGTTCTTCGTCTCGGGAGTCTCGTTCCGGTGGCCCGGGAGTGCCGTCCTGCGGACCGTCAGGGCCACCGTGTCGTCGGAGTGCAGGACGAGGGTGTGCATGTCAGCGACGACCGCTGCGGGGATTTCGTCCAGCGGTCTGTTCGCGTGCCGACGGGCCGCCTCGACGAGGCGTCTCTCCCCCTCGCACGGGTCTCTTCGGCTCTCGGTGAGCCCGTCCGTGTAGAGAACGAGGAGATCACCGGGACGGAAGTCCTCCTGGCGGACTCTCTCGCTGCCAGGCACAGGGAACCCCACACCTCTGCCTTTGACATCAAGATAGCCCGCGGTGCCGTCGGCCTGGAGGAGGAGGGCGGGCGGGTGGCTCCCGTTGGCGATCTGCAGTTCGCCGGTGGCCGGGTCGAGGCGGGCCAGCAGGACTGTGGCCATGAGTTCGGGGTCCAGCGGCATGAGGATCTCGTGGGTGCGCGCGAGGATCGACTTGAGGGGGTGGCCTTCGAGGGCGAGGGTGCGTACGGCGTGGGTGACGTTCAGGGCGCTGCGGGTGCTTCGTACGCCGTGTCCCAGGGCGTCGACGACGGTGATGTGCAGGGTGCCGTCGGGGAGCTGGAACCAGTCGTAGTGGTCGCCGCCGGTGGGGGCGTTGGGGTCGGCCGGCGCGTAGTGGACGGCCAGTTCCAGGCCCTCGATGGTGAGCGGCTGCGGGCGCAGGGCGTCCTCGAGTTCCTGGAGGATCTGGCCGTGGGCCTTGCGCAGTTGCTCGTCGCGTTCTTCCAGCTGGACGTACAGGGCCAGCACGCCGGCGTTGGTCTCGGCCAGTTCGTGCTTGAGACGGCGGTGCTCGGCGACGAGAGCGTCCGTACGGGCGAACGCCGCGCGCAGCTCCTCCTCCACGGCCCGCATCTCCGTCCAGCGTCCGCCGCCGTCCGGAGGTCCGGCCGGGAGTCCGGCCGGGAGAGAGCCGTCCTCCAGCTCCGAGACGGGGATCCGCCAGGTGACGGAATCCCGCGACGGTTCGGCCGCCGGCAGCGGGAGGTCCGCCGTGGTGAGCGGGCCGGGCGCCTCGGGGAAGTGCAGCGTGACGGCGAGCAGGTGGGAGTGGGCCTCCGTGCCGGTGGCCGGGTCCCCGCCCGCTCCCGTGCCCGTGTCGGCGGGGATCGCTTCGTGCGCGGCGCTCAGGGCGACGGGCCGGCCGGCGCGCAGTTCACCGTCGGCCAGGTCCGTCACGGACAGCGCGAGGCGGGCCCTGACGTCGGCGGGCAGGCGGTGCCGGCGTGCGAGGCGGCGCACGGCCCGGCGCAACGGCGGCAGAGTACGGAAGAGACTGTCGGTCATCGGGGCCCTAGGTGAGGCTTGACGGCAAGCACGGTTGCGTCGTCACGGCCGGAACGGTGTCCGTGGGCGACGGCTGTGGCGAGCAGGGGCGGTGGAAGGCGTAGCTGGAACGGGGACGGGGCCTGGGCCCACTGGTGGTTGATGCCGTCGCTGTGGAGTACGGCTGTTGTTCCCGGGGTCAGAGGAATCATGCGCGACTGGGGTGGAGGCATTTTCCAGCCGACGACGCCGGGCTGGCCGGTCAGCCGGTGGTGGACGCCGTCGGGAGAGAGCGCCAGGGCGCGGACGTTGCCGATGCCGCAGTACTCCGCGTGGTCCGGGCGCGGCCGCAGCAGTCCGACGGCCGCGCCCCGGGTGTGGCGCAGCGCCCGGTGCAGGGCGGTGACGATCCCGGGCAGCGGCCGGTCCGCGGCGGCGTCGAAGGCCCGCAGGGCGGTCTGGGCGGCCTCGGCCGCGTGGGGCCCGTGGCCCAGACCGTCTATGACGATGGCGGTACGGACCCCGTCGTGCTCCACGAGCGCGGCGGCGTCCCCGCAGTCCGCCTCGCCCTCGGCGGGCAGGCAGACGAGTCCCGCGCCCTGGCAGAGGTGCTGCGGCTGCCCGGGCAGCGCCAGGCGGGCGCAGGCCAGGGTGCCGACGCCGACCTGGGTGCGAATGGTGAAATCCGACGCGATACGGCTCACCGCGCCCAGGCCGGCGCCCAGCGTGCCGGTCGTCGTGTAACCGTCGGCCATACACCGCTGGAGCTCGGGCATGCCGGGACCACGATCGGCCGCCTGGATCTCCAGCCCCGTTCCCAGGGGCAGCGCCTGGATGTACAGAGCGCCGTCCTTGGCGTGCTTGTCCAGGTTGCTGGCCAGTTCAGAGGCCAGTACGGCGGCCCGGTCCGGCATCGCACCGGGAAGTCCGCTCTCCTGGGCGATCGAACGGGCCGTCGCGGCCGCCAGGTGCACAGCGCTGTAGTGATCGATGCGCACCAGGGCGGTGGGCGGCACGACCCGACGGGTCAACGCGGCACCCACCGCGTGGCGACGACCGTCGTACCGCCGCCGGGAACGGTCCGTACCTCGAACTCGTCCATGAGACGGCGCGCACCGCCCAGCCCGTGCCCCAGACCCGCGCCGGTGGTGAAGCCGTCCACCAGCGCCGCGTCCACGTCGGGGATGCCGGGGCCCTCGTCACGTATCGTCAGCCGCAGTCCCTTGCCGCCGTGGCGGCGCGGACAGTCGATCGTGAGCACCCCTCCCCCGCCGTGGATGTAGGCGTTGCGCGCCAGCTCGCTGGCGGCGGTCACCACCCGGGTCTGGTCCACGATGCCGAAACCGACCGCGAGAGTGGCCGCACGTACCGCGTGGCGGACCGTCAGCAGGTCCTCCTCCGTGGTCAGTACCACCCGCGTCGTGCCGGGCTCCGCCGCGGCGTCGGTGTCGGTGCGGGCAGCGTGCGAGGTGGTGGAGGTGTTAGCGAGTTGAGTCACGGTGGGCCCCTTCCGGGGGCTGCGGACTTTGGCGCCAGCCCAGGGCGGCCATGCCTTGTTCTGCGTTCAGGGCGGTCTCCACACCGACGAGCTCGATGCCCAGTTCGACCAGCGTGATGGCGACGGGCGGCCGCATGCCGGCGACGATGACCCGCGCTCCCAGCAGCCTGGCCATCATCGCCAGCTCCATCAGCGTCCGGGCGACGAAGGAGTCGATGATCTCCAGGCGGGAGATGTCGATCAGTACGCCGCGCACCCGGTCGGCGGAGATGCGCTCCGTCAGCTCGTGGGTGAAGGCCAGGGCGGCCTTGTCGTCGAGCTCGTTGAGCAGCCCGGTGATCAGGACGTCGCCGAGGCGCAGGATGGGGACGCCGGTGGACGCGGGGCCGCTCATCGCGATGCCGGAGCGTCGGGCGTGGGCAGGGGTCCGGCGGTGAGTTTGATGGCCTCGGACAGCGCGTCGGACAGGGTCGCCCGCGTCATGATGGTCGACAGGTCGATGCCCAGCTGCGCGATGGTCTGCGCGATCGGCGGCCTGATGCCGCTGATGATGCAGTCAGCCCCCATCAGCCGCACCGCGTTGACCGTCTGCATCAGATGCTGGGCCACCGCCGTGTCCACCGTCGGCACCCCGGTGATGTCGATGATGGCGACCGTCGCCTCCTGGTCCTGGATCGCCTGGAGCAGGTTCTCCATCACCACCTGCGTGCGGGCCGTGTCCAGCGTCCCGATCAGCGGCACGCCGAGAACCTGGCGCCAGAGCCGGACCACCGGCGTCGAGAGCTCCAGCAACTGCCTGCTCTGCCGGCGGATGATCTCCTCGCGCCCTTCGACGTACGTGTCGAACGACAGCGCTCCGGCCCCGTCCAGCAGCCTGTTGATCAGCAGCGCCGCCGAGAACAGCTCACCGCTGTCCTGCGTGCTCTCCTGAACGGCCTCCAGGAGGGCCTCCTTGAGGGCGAGGACGGCCATCGCCGTCGCGGTCGGGGACTCGCCTCCCCGCGCCCGGTTCAGGGACAGGTCGGTCACCGCGCGGTTGAGCTCGGCGTGCGAGGTGGCGACGCGGTCGATCGGCAGCGCGCTGTCGAGCCCGGTGACGAGGGCGGCGACCAGCGTGTCCGCCTCCTCGCGCAGCTCGCTCTCGCTCGTTCCGCCGCTGAGGGCTGCCTGCTGCACCTGCAGCCGCACCCACCGGTCGGCTATCTCCTCGACACGTCCCCGCATGGCGTCTGCGACACGCTTTCGGGCCACGGCCTGGCTGCTGCTCACCTGGAATTCCCTTCACGACCCCCACCGACAACGCCTGGCCTGGCAGCCGGCCGGGGTGATCTAGCTCCGTTCGATTGTTGCCGTGCGGCAAATATAAGCACGGGACGCTCGCCCAAGGAAAGCAGGGGCACCGCCATCACTCGATCGATCGACCGGCGAGGTGAACGACGGCCTGTCCCCCACTGAACCTGCCCCGTGATCGCGTTCAGGAACTGAGTCCGTCGTCACAGACGGGTGATGTTCGTGGACCTCGCGGTCACCCGGTGCGACGCGCCGCCGCCCCTCCGGGCGGGGCGGCACCTCACTTCGGGTGTCCCGGTGAACCTGCTGGGTGAACCCGTAAAGGATCTGCGGCGCGGCCTCCGGTAACGTCACAAGTTATGAGCCATCCGCATCCCGAACTCAAAGCCGCCCCTCCCCTCCCCGCCGGAGGGCTGAGGGTCGTCGCCCTGGGCGGTCTGGGGGAGATCGGCCGCAACATGACCGTCTTTGAGCACGCCGGCAAGCTGCTCATCGTGGACTGCGGCGTGCTGTTCCCCGAGGAGACCCAGCCCGGGGTGGACGTGATCCTCCCCGACTTCACGTCGATCCGCGACCGTCTGGACGACGTCGTGGCGGTAGTGCTGACGCACGGCCACGAAGACCACATCGGCGCCGTTCCGTACCTGCTGCGCGAACGGTCGGACATTCCCGTCGTCGGCTCGAAGCTGACGCTGGCCTTCCTCGAAGCCAAGCTCAAGGAGCACGGCATCAGGCCGCGCACCGTGCGCGTGCGTGAGGGCGACCGGCGGGGGTTCGGCCCCTTCGACTGCGAGTTCGTGGCGGTCAACCACTCCATTCCGGACAGTCTCGCGATCGCGATCCGCACGCCCGCCGGGATGGTGCTGCACACCGGCGACTTCAAGATGGACCAGTTCCCGCTGGACGAGCGGATCACCGACCTGCGGGCCTTCGCCCGGCTCGGCGAGGAGGGTGTCGACCTCTTCCTCACCGACTCGACCAACGCCGAGGTGCCCGGTTTCACCACGTCCGAGCGCGATCTGAACCCCGCGATCGAGCAGGTCATGCGTACGGCCCCGAGGCGGGTCATCGTCTCCAGCTTCGCCAGCCACGTGCACCGCATCCAGCAGGTGCTGGACGCCGCCCACCAGTACGGCCGCAAGGTCGCCTTCGTGGGCCGGTCGATGGTCCGCAACATGGGGATCGCCCGCGAACTCGGGTACCTGAAGGTGCCGTCCGGGCTGATCGTGAGCCTGCGGGAACTGGAGAAGCTGCCCGACAACAAGATCACCCTGGTGTGCACCGGTTCGCAGGGCGAGCCGATGGCCGCGCTGTCCCGGATGGCCAACCGCGACCACATGATCCGCATCGGCAAGGGCGACACGGTCCTGCTCGCCAGCTCCCTCATCCCGGGCAACGAGAACGCCATCTACCGGGTGATCAACGGACTGACCCGCTGGGGCGCCCACGTCGTCCACAAGGGCAACGCCAAGGTGCACGTCTCGGGCCACGCCAGCGCCGGCGAGCTCGTCTACTGCTACAACATCGTCAAGCCCCGGCACGTCATGCCCGTGCACGGCGAATGGCGCCACCTGCGGGCCAACGGCGACCTGGCCATCCGTACCGGTGTCGACCCCGACCGGGTGATCATCGCCGAGGACGGAGTCGTGGTCGACCTGGTCGACGGGCGCGCGTCCATCACGGGCAAGGTGCCGGCCGGTTACGTGTACGTCGACGGCATGACGGTCGGCGGCGCGACCGAGGCGTCGCTCAAGGACCGTCTCACTCTGGCGGAGGAAGGCGTCGTCACGGTCGTCGCGATCGTCGACGCCGACACGGGGGCGCTGGCCGAGGCTCCCGACTTCCTCGCCCGGGGCTTCGTCCACGACGACACGACGTTCGAAGCGGTCGTTCCCGTGATCGAGAAGGTCCTGGCCAAGGCTGCCGAGGAAGGCGTCGGAGACGCCCACCAGCTCGAACAGCTCATCGCCCGCGCGGTGGCGTCCTGGGCGTTCCGCACCCACCGCCGCAAGCCCCTCATCATCCCGGTCATCATCGACGCGTGACAGGGTGTCCGGCCGCGGCGCCCGGGACGACGTCGTGCGCGTCCCGGGCGCCGCGGCCGGAACGAGGAACCCGAGGGAACCGACAAAACCGAGGAAACCGCAGAGAGGGGCACGCGTGGGTGCGCGCTTCGAGGAGCTCGACTGGCGCCCGACCCCGCTCGGCGAGATCAGCCTGCGACGGCGGCGCGATCCGGAGTCGGGCACGGACGTGTACGAGGTCAAGCTCGGCGACGAGTTCCTGATGTCCAGCCTGTTCACGGCCGGCGAGACGGCGCTCACCAGGCTCGGCCTGGCGAAGCTGGCGGACACCGGGCTGGACGTCGCCGTGGGCGGGCTCGGCCTCGGGTACACCGCACAGGCGGCCCTGGACGACCCGCGCGTCCGCGCGCTGGTCGTGGTCGACGCGCTGGGCGAAGTGATCGAGTGGCACCGGCGGGGGCTCGTACCGCTGGGCTCCCGCCTGGCGGCGGACCCCCGGTGCCGCCTGGTCCAGGGCGACTTCTTCGCCATGGCCGGGGACCCGCGCGGCCTGGATCCCCGGCACCCGGGCCGCCGGTTCCACGCCGTCCTGCTGGACGTCGACCATTCACCGCGTCACGTCCTGCACCCCCGGCACGCGGCGCTCTACCGGCCGGACGGGCTGCGCGCTCTGGCCGACCGCCTCCACCCCGGCGGCGTCTTCGCGCTCTGGTCGAACGACCCGCCCGACGACGGGTTCCACCGTGCGCTCACCGAGGTCTTCGCGGAGGCCGAGGCCCACGTCGTCGACTTCCCCAATCCGCTGCGCGGGGGAACGTCGTCCAACACCGTCTACGTGGCGCGCAGTCACCCCGGCACCACCTGAGGGAAGCCGGGTTCGGCCGGTCGGCCCAGCGGCCCTGCGCGTACGACCGTCCGTTTTTACGCTGGTCGCATGATCACCCTGTCCAGTGTTCGCGGGACTCTCACCGGTGCGGCGTTCGCTCTCGGTGCGCTGGCCCTCCTGACGCCCCCCGCCGCGGCCGCCCCCCAGGACGATCCCCTGCCGCCGCCGCGACCCGCGTCCGTCAACAAGGCCCTGCTGCACCGGATGGGCACCCACGTACGCCCGAAGCCGGGTGCGCCCGCGCTGCCGCGGGAGGTGTCCGCCCTGTCGTGGCTGGTGGCGGACGTGACCACGGGCGACGTGCTGGCCGCCCACGACGCCCACCGGCGGCTGCCGCCGGCCAGCACCATCAAGACCCTGTTCGCGCTCACCGCCCTCCCCCGGCTCTCCGGCGCGGCGCTGCACACGGTCACCGACACCGAACTCGCCGCCGTGGGCGAGGGCAGCAGCCTGGTGGGCGTGAACCCGGGCCACACGTACCGCATCGCGGACCTGTGGCGGGGCGTCTTCCTGAGCTCCGGCAACGACGCCGTCCACGTCCTGGCGGAGCTGAACGGCGGCTGGAAGGCCACGGCGACGCAGATGCAGGCCAAGGCCAGGTCGCTGGGCGCGCTGGACACCCACGTGGTCTCGCCGGACGGGTACGACGCCCCCGGCCAGGTGTCCTCGGCGTACGACCTGGCCGTCTTCGGGCGGTCCGGGCTCGCCGACCCGCAGTTCGCCCAGTACGCCGCGACCGCCGCCACGCGCTTCCCCGGAGGCACCCGCCGGGACGGGACACCCACCTGGACGTTCGGCATCCGCAACACCAACCGGTTGCTGACCGGCAGCGACGGGGTCAAGCGGTACCCCGGCATCATCGGCCTCAAGAACGGCTACACCACCCGCGCGGGACACACCCTGATCGCCGCCGCGCAACGCGACGGCCGCCGCCTGCTGGTGACGGTGATGAACCCGCAACGGGGCGGCGGCCGCGCCGTGTACGAGGAGGCCCGGTCCCTGCTCGACTGGGGCTTCGCCGCCGCCGGGCGGGTCCACCCGGTCGGGTCGCTGCAGCCGCCGTCCGTACCCCTGGACCCGCCGGCCACACCGGCGGCCGCCGCGCAGGCGGCCGCCCTGCACCGGGAGGAGACCGGCTCGGGCATCGCGTACTCCTGGCTGGGCTCCCTCGTCGGGGCGGCGTGCCTGACGGCGGGCGTCATCCTGTGGACGCGGGGCGGGCGTCACCGGCCCGCGTACGCCGGCCGGTTCGCGACGGCTCTGCGGCCGCTTCGCGACCGCGCGCTGCGCCTCCGCCCGCGCCGCCCGCGGCCTC